>VGYT01000039.1 GCA_016872895.1 Planctomycetota bacterium | reverse complement strand
CTCAATAAGCGCGGCCTTGCCCAGGATGATGCCGCCCTGCGAGCCGCCGATGAGTTTGTCGGCGCTGGAGGTGATTATGTCGGACCCCGCGCGGACGGAATCGGGCAGCGCCGGCTGGTCGGTGAAGCCGAAGCGCGTAAAGTCCAGCAGCGCCCCCGCGCCCACGTCGTCAATCAGCACGAGGCCGCGGGCGTGCGCAATGCGCACGAGTTCCTCAAGAGGAACCTCGGCCGTGAATCCCACGATGCGGTAGTTGCTGGGGTGCACGCGCAGGATGGCTGCGGTGTTCTCGGTGACGGCGTTCTCGTAATCGCGCGGGTGCGTCTTGTTGGTTGTGCCGACCTCGACCAGGCTCGCCCCGCTTGCGGCCATGACCTCCGGCAGGCGGAACGAGCCGCCGATCTCCACCAGTTGCCCGCGCGAGACGATGACCTCCTTGCCGGCGGCAATCGTGCTGAGGACGATCATCGTGGCCGCGGCGTTATTGTTGACCACGGTGGCCGCCTCGCAGCCGGTGAGGCGCTGAAGCAGCCACTCGATGCGGCCGTCGCGGCGGGCGCGCTTGCCCGTCTCCTCGTCCACCTGGAGGACGGAGTAGCCGGACAGGTGCTCCTCGATCTGCCGCAGGGCCTTCTTCGGCAGGACCGCGCGGCCGAGGTTGGTGTGCAGGATGATGCCGGTGGCGTTCACTGCGCGGCGGTAGTGCGGTCCGACGGCCTCGCGGATGCGTGCCTCGGTCCGCTCGATGATGACGGCCCGGACGTCGAACCCGCCGCAGCGGCCGCGCGACATGTCCTCGCGCGTCTCCTGGACGGCCTCGCGGACGGCCTCGACGAGGAGGCGGCGGGGGACATCGGGCGCCCGCCTCGCGATGGCCGGCTCCTGGAGGACCGCATCGACCGACGGGATTTTCCGCAGCGGCGATTCCTGGTCGGGTTGCATGGCGCCTCCCTGGCTTCGGTTGCGGCGGACAGTAGCGTACCGCGCCGCGGCGCCGGTATCAACTGCCGTCGCGCGGCCGGCCGGTGCACCTGCGGGAAGATTTTGTCGCCGCCGGCGGTCCTTACGGCGCAAAAAGTGTTTTGCGCGCCACCCTCGCCCGCGTTATGCTGGTCTTCAGCGGCCGCCGGCCGGCGGGCGGCTGACGTCCAAGCACGAAGCGCAGGGGGTGTCATGGTCAGCCGCGACCCGCAGGGGAGCGCAGTACGGCCGCTCAAGGAGGAATTGCGATGAAAGCATGTACTCTTACCCGCCGCCGGTTCGTGAAGGCCGCCGGCCTCGGCGCGGCGGCGATGGCCTTGCAGGACCGCGCGGCCGCCGCCCCAGAGGCGCCGGGCAAGCGCCTCAACGTCCTGTGGGTCATGTCCGAGGACATCAGCCCCGACATCGGCTGCTACGGCACGCCCCTGGTGCACACGCCGAACCTCGACCGCCTGGCCGCCGAGGGGACGCGGTTCGCCCACGCCTTCTGCACTGCGCCGGTCTGCTCGCCCAGCCGCTCGGCCATGATCACGGGCATGTACCAGACGACCATCGGCGCGCACCACCACCGCAGCCACCGCAAGGACGGATACCGGCTGCCGGAGGGCGTGCGGCTCATCACCGACCACCTGCGCGACGCGGGCTACTACACCTGCAACGTGACGACGGCGGCGCCGGGCGTTCGCGGCTCGGGCAAGACCGATTTCAACTTCCAGTGCGAGAAGCCCTTCGACGGGACCGACTGGAAGGACCGCAAGGAAGGCCAGCCGTTCTTCGCGCAACTCAGCCTCGGCGTTACGCACCGCTCGTGGGCCGGGGCGCGCGCGTGGGCAAAGCAGGCCGGCCTGCTGGTGGACCCCGACAAGGTCAAGGTGCCGCCGTATTATCCCGACCTTCCGCTGGTGCGCGACGACTGGGCCCACTACCTGGACTCCATGGGCTGCATGGACGACCAGGCGGGCAAGATCATCCAGCGCCTGAAGGACGAGGGGCTGTACGATTCCACGGTCATCTTCTTCATCGGCGACAACGGTCGGTGCGACGTCAGGGGCAAACAGTGGCTGTACGAGGGCGGCATAAGTATTCCGCTCATCGTGCGGTGGCCGGGCGTCACGCGGCCGGGCACGGTCAGCAACGACCTGGTGCTTGCGATTGACATCTCGGCAACCATCCTTGCGATTGCGGGGGTGGACGTTCCCCCGCGCATGGAAGGGCAGGTGTTCCTGGGTCCCGGCGCCCGCCCGCCGCGCGAGTTCGTCGTTGCCGCGCGCGACAGGTGCGACGAAACCGTGGACCGCATCCGCTGCGTACGCACCAAGAAGTGGAAATACATCAAGAATTTCATGCCCGAGCGCCCGTACACCCAGCCCAACGCGTACAAGGAGCGCTCGTACCCGGTGCTGAACTTCATGAAGCAACTCCAGGCCGAGGGCAAACTCTCGGCCGTCCAGGCCCTCTTCATGGCCCCCACGCGACCGCCCGAGGAACTTTACGACCTGGAGGCCGACCCGTACGAAGTGAGCAACCTGGCCGCCAGGCCCGAGCACCAGGAGACCCTGAAATCGCTCCGCGCAATCCTCGAAAAATGGATAAAGGACACCGACGACAAGGGCCAGTACCCCGAGAAGCCTGAGGCGGCCGAGGGCGGCCTGGGCGCGGCTTCCGCCGAGAAGAAGGCCGACGCGCCGCCCGCGAAGGGGAAAAAGAAATGAGGCGCCGCGGCTTCCGGTGCGCGGCTGCCGGCGAAACTCGGCGAACCGGGCCTTGCGGGCGACACGACCGTCCTGTTCTTCCGCGACAACGGCCCTGACGGCGACCGCCACAACGGCGGCATGCGCGTGCCGCTCGGCGCCCGGCGGCCGGGACGCATCAGGCCGGACCCCCCGCGCTCTGTGCCGGCGCGGATTTTGGCATGGTTCAAACAAGCCCCACGCACCGCGTGGGGATGGATGGTGCGGGCCGATCATCCCCCGGCGGTGCCGGGGGCTTTGAACCATGCCCGGATTTTTTCGAGAATCGGGGGAAAGGGCTTGACAACGGCGCGGCTTTACATCATAATGCCAATCGGAATAGTGCTGTTAGGGGCGCGGCGTGCAGATTTCACAGAAATGCCGGTACGGTCTGCGGGCGGTGCTTGAACTGGCCCGCCGCGGCCAGGGGGTGGCGGTCAAAGTGGGCGAGATTGCCGGGGCACAGGCCATCCCGCCGCGGTTCCTGGAGATCATCCTGAACCAGTTGAAGAAGGGCGGCTTCGTGGAGTCCAGGCGGGGGCAGGCGGGGGGCTACGCCCTGGCCCGGTCGCCGCGAGACCTGACGCTGCTGGAGGTCATCGAGTTCATCGAGGGTCCCATCCGGCCGGTCGCCTGTGTCTCGGCGTCCGCCGAAGAGCGATGTGTGCTCTACGGAGGCTGCGTCTTCGTGGAAGTCTGGGATGAGGCCCGCAGCGCCATGTCCGAGATCTTCCAGCGGACGACTTTCCAGGACCTGTTGGAGCGCCAGCGCCGCAAGGTCGCGGCAGCGCTCTCCTACTGTATCTAAGGTCTTCTTCTTTTTGGCGTGAATGTTGAGCAAAACGATTGACATTGTGAGAGCACCTCGGGAACCGCACCTGCGTGAAAGGGCCGCACATGCCGCTCTCAGCAACCGCCGAGAACGTCAGGGCGCTGGTCGATGGGCTTAACTTCGCCGAGAAGGTTGAGCGCTCGCTGCGGCTCATCCGCGAGGCGCACGAGGAGTTCGGCGACCGCCTCGTGGTCGCCGACAGCCTCGGCAAGGACTCCTGCGTCGTGTGGCACCTGGCCAAGCGACTGAGCCCCTCCATCCGGGGCTTTATCGTCACCACGCGCTACAAGCCGCGCGAGACGGTCGAGTTCATGGGCCGCGTGACGGCCCGGTACCCTGAACTCCGCGTGTACCGGAGCGACGCCGCCCTGCCGGACCGCCTTTACGAGACGGACCCCGACCGCTGCTGCGACGTCCTGAAGGTGGAGCCCACGCGCCGCGCCATCCGCGAGATGAACGTCGGATGCTGGGTGACGGGCCTGCGGTGCACCGAGGGCCGCACGCGCACCGACTTCCAGGAGGTCGAGGAGCGCGACAAGGGCCTGATTAAACTCAACCCGGTCCTCATCTGGCACGAGCGCGAAATCTGGCAGTACCTGGCCATCCACCAGGTGCCCGTCAACCCGCTGTACGCGCTGGGGTACCGCTCGCTGGGCTGCGCTCCGTGCACGAAGATCGCGGGCGGGCCGGACGAGCGGGCGGGGCGCTGGCTCGGCACAAGCAAATGCGGCGGCGAGTGCGGCATACACACGAGGCCGCTGAAACTGACGGACGGCGCGGGTATCTGACGGCCGCTGCCGGTGGTTGCCGGCGGCGGTCGCTCAGGGGCGGGAAGGGGACGGCACGTGGATACGCAAAAACGCTCATGGGTGAAGTCCATCACGTGGCGAGCGGCCGGCGTGGTGATACTGGGCGGCATATCGTACGCCGTCACCAGGGACCTCGGCGCGATGAGCATCATAACATTATTGTTTCACGGCCTCCGCCTGGTTCTATACTACTGGCACGAGCGCATGTGGGAACGGGTTTCCTGGGGCAAGATCAGGCATCCGCTGGAGCACTTCTGCATGAAGCAGGACCTGACGGCCCGGGACGTTGCGGAGATACGGCTGATCCTGGAGGAGCGCGGCTACGTGGCCAGACCCCCCGAATACGAGATCTGACAGCGGAGCGCAAGATGAGAATCGCGAGCAACGTGGCACAACTTGTGGGGAACACGCCCATGGTCTGGCTTGACCGCGCAGCCGGGGGCCTGGCCGCGCGGGTCGCCGGCAAACTGGAGTTCTACAACCCCGGCTCCAGCGTCAAGGACCGCATCGGCGTCTCTATGATTGAGGCCGCCGAGCGCGAGGGCCGCATCGGCCCCGATACGATCATCCTTGAGCCGACCTCCGGCAACACCGGCATCGCCCTGGCGCTGGTGTGTGCTGCGAAGGGATACCGCCTTACGCTGACGATGCCGGAGAGCATGTCGGAGGAGCGGCGGCGGATACTGAAGGCCTTCGGTGCGGAACTCGTTCTGACCCCCGCGCGCGAAGGCATGACCGGCGCCGTGAACCGTGCACGCGAGATGGCCGCCCAGGACGGCCGGTACTTCATTCCGCAGCAGTTCGAGAACCCGGCGAACCCGGAGGTCCACCGCCGCACGACCGCCGAGGAAATCTGGCGCGACACCGACGGCCGGGTGGACATCTTCGTCGCCGGCGTCGGCACGGGCGGGACCATCACGGGGGTGGCCGAGGCCATCAAGGCCCGCAAACCGTCTTTCCGGGCGGTGGCGGTTGAGCCGGCCGAGTCGCCCGTCCTGACGGGCGGGCAGCCGGGCCAGCACGGAATCCAGGGCATCGGCGCGGGCTTCGTCCCCGCCGTCCTGAACCGCGCGGCCGTGGACGAGGTCATCCAGGTGCGGACCCGCGACGCCATCGCCGCCGCGAGGGAACTTGCGCGCCGGGAAGGCATCTTCGCGGGCATCTCGTCAGGGGCGGCCCTGCACGCCGCACGCATCGTCGCCGCCAGAACCGAGAACCAGGGGAAACTGCTCGTCGTGGTCCTCCCCGACACGGGCGAGCGGTACCTGACGACGGACCTCTACCGCGAAGTCTAGGCGGGCAGCACCGAGGAGCACGAAATGGCGGCGCAGGCGGCAAGACCGGTTGTTCCCGTCCGCACGGTTGACGTCACGGGCAGCCGTTGCCCGATGACATTCGTCCGCGTGAAGGTGGCCCTCGACGGCCTGGCCCCCGGCGAGGTGCTCGAACTCGTCCTCCTGGAAGGCGAGCAGATGCAGGACGTGCCGAAGAACCTCAAGGACGAAGGACACCGCGTACTGGCCGTCGTGCGGAAGGGCCCCAAGTACCACCTGCTGGTACGCAAGGGCGAGCCATGACCGGGCACGAGTTTACGGACGATGAGTTGGAGCGCTGGTCGCGCAACATTCTTCTGCCGGAGGTCGGCGTGGACGGCCAGCGGAAACTCGCCGCCGCACGCGCCCTGGTCGTCGGCGCTGGCGGCCTGGGGTCGCCGGCGATACTGTACCTTGCGGCCGCAGGGGTGGGCACGCTCGGCATCGCCGACGGCGACCGCGTGGAACTCTCGAACCTGAACCGCCAGGTGCTGCACGGTGCCGCCGACGTGGGCCGCCCGAAGGTGGAGTCGGCGCGCGACGCCGTCCTGGCCCGCAGCCCGGCGTGCCGCGTGGTCACGATTTTCTGCCGCCTTACGGCCCGGAACGTGCGGCAGACGGTTCGCGGCTGGGACGTGGTTCTGGATGCCACCGACAATTTTCCGGCGCGGTTCCTGATTTCGGATGCCTGCTGGCTGGAGCGCGTGCCGCTTGTGTCGGCCGGCGTGGTCGGATTCCAGGGCCAGTTGCTCACCGTCCTGCCGCAGGCCGGCAGCCCGTGCTACCGTTGCCTGCTGCCGGAGCCGTCGGCCGACCAGTATGCGGCCACGTGCGGGCAGGCGGGCGTGCTGGGCGCGGCCGCCGGAGTGCTGGGCGCGATGCAGGCGGTGGAGGCGATCAAGGTCCTGCTGGGCATCGGCCACGGCTTCGAGCGGCGGCTCCTGGTGTACGATGCGCTGGCGGGCAAGGTGCGCATCGCTAATCGCGTGAAGGACCCGGCCTGCGCCCTGTGCGGCCCGAAGGCCACGATTGCCGACGTGGTGGAGTACCGCCTGACGTGCTGTCCGGGCGGCGTTGCTGGACCCGACGGCTGCTGCATGCCGGCCGCGCCGCTGAAGCGCCAGGCGAAATCCGTTCGCCGGCGAGGGGCGAAAGGACGCTAAGATGATACGGGACGGACACGCGCCCGGACGCGGCGGGCCGGCGGCACAGGCCCCGCCAGGCGAAGGTCGCGGCGCGGAACCCGACTACAAGGCCCTCAAGGCGGGCGGCATGGTCCGCCAGCGCCAGAAGGACCGCTTCACGGTGCGCCTGAAGTGCCCGGGCGGCCGCGTGCCGCTTGAGCGGCTGGCCCGCATCGCCGAGGTTGCCCGCCGCTACGGCGGCCAGTACGTCCACCTGTCTTTCCGCCAGTCAATTGAGATTCCCTACGTGGCCCTTGAAGACCTGGACCGCGTGAGGCGCGAGTTGGCCGAGGCCGGACAGGAGATTGCCACCTGCGGCGCACGCGTCCGCGTGCCCACGGCCTGCTCGGGGTGCGAGTATAACCCCAACGGCCTGACCGACACGCAGAAGATGGCGGCCGACGTTGCGGCGCGATTCTTCGGCCGCGGGCCGTTCGCCCATAAGTTCAAGATGTCTTTTTCCGGCTGCCCGATTGACTGTGCCCGCACCAGCGAGAACGACCTGGGGTTCCAGGGCGCGGTTGAGCCGCGGTGGGACGAATCGGCCTGCACGGCGTGCGGCCTGTGCGCCGCCGCGTGCAGGGAGGGGGCCATAGAACTGGCGGCCGGGACGAACAAACCCCGATATCGGCGCGACAAGTGCCTCTTCTGCGGCGACTGCATCCGGGCTTGTCCGGTGGACGCCTGGCAGGCGCAGCGCACGGGCTGGATGGTCCGCGTGGGCGGCAAACACGGCCGGCACCCCATCGTGGGCGCCCGCATTGCCGCGATGCTGCCCGACGCGAACGTTTCCGGCTTGATTGAGGCCGTCATTTCGTGGTACGAGAAGAACGCGGCAGGCAAGGGCCGCATACGCCTGGGGGCGCTCCTCCAGGACCCCGCCGCATGGCGGCGGTTCCTGGCCGACATCGGGCCCGTGCTGGGCGAGTGGGCGGCGCCCGACCCCGCTCCGCCGCGGCCGTGCGAGATCCATTTTTGATTTCACGCAGGCCGGGATGGAATCCCGGCGATGGGTTGTTGCCGGGATCACATCCCGGCCTGCGTAAGCAGCCGGGGCGTTGCCCCGGCCTGCGCGACTAACCGGAAGGAGACGTCATGGCAGACGCCGGCCCAAACTACGGTCTCGGAACCCTGTCGCTCCACGCCGGGCAGACGCCCGACCCTGCGACCACCGCCCGCGCCGTGCCCATCTACGCCACCACCAGTTACGTCTTCAAGAGCACGGAGCACGCGGCCGACCTGTTCGCCCTCAAGGAGTTCGGCAACATCTACAGCCGCCTGATGAACCCGACCAACGACGTGCTGGAGAAGCGGTTGGCGGCCCTCGACGGCGGCGTGGGCGGCCTGGCCTTTGCGAGCGGCCAGGCGGCCATCACGGCGGCCATCCTCACCATCACCCACGCCGGACAGAATCTCATCTCCGCCACCAGCCTCTACGGCGGCACGTGGACCCTCTTTACCCAGACATTCAAGAAACTCGGCGTTGAGGTCCGCTTCTTCGACCCGGACCACCCTGAGCAACTAGCCACGCTGGCCGACCGGAACACCCGCTGCGTGTACCTGGAGACGCTCGGCAACCCGAAGAACGACGTGCCCGACTTCCGGGCCGTGACCGACGCGGCCCATCGGCTGGGCCTGCCGGTCATCATCGACAACACCGTCACGACGCCCGTGCTGTTCCGGCCGGTGGAGCACGGCTGCGACATCGTTGTTTACTCCACGACCAAGTTCCTGGGCGGCCACGGCGTTCACGTGGGCGGCGCAATCGTGGACCTCGGCACGTTCCGGTGGACGGCCGACCGGAAGCGCTGGCCGGAGTTCTGCGCGCCGGACGACGCGTACCACGGCCTGGTGTTTACCGAGGCCCTGAAGTCTCTCGGCAACATCGGCTACATTGTGCACATCCGCACGCACTGGCTGCGCGACGTGGGCGGATGCATGAGTCCGTTTGCCGCCTTCTTGTTTCTCCTGGGCATCGAGACACTGCACCTGCGGATGCCGCAGCACTGCGAGAACGCGCTGGCCGTCGCCGGGTGGCTCCAGGAGCATCCGGCCGTCGGGTGGGTGAACTACCCGGGCCTGCCCAGCCATCCGCATCATGCGAACGCGAAGCGGTATCTGCCGAAGGGGGCGGGGGCGATCGTCGGCTTCGGCATCCGCGGCGGCCGCGAGGCCGGCATCCGCTTCATCGACAGCGTCAAACTTGCCAGCCACCTGGCGAACATCGGCGACGCCAAGACGCTCGTCATTCATCCGGCATCCACCACGCACTCGCAGTTGACGGCCGAGGAGCAGGCCGCCACGGGCGTCACGCCCGAATTCATCCGCCTCTCCGTCGGCATCGAGGACCTTCAGGACATCATCGCCGACCTCGACCAGGCGCTGAAGGCTTCCCAGGCGTGACGGCAAACGCCGCGGGCGGAACTTGACGGCCGCGGGGCGGCGCGCGAATAATCATCTGAGGCTGACAAGGTGTCAACAATGATTCGGCTCCCGTTCATGGGACACTTTGCGATTGTTCTTCTTGTCCTGTCGCCGATGCTTTCCGGCGGCGGCGGGGATACGTGCGCGCCGCCGCAGTCCGCCTCCGCCGAGATGACCGTCGGCGGCGATTGCTGCTGCGGCCCGGCCTGCCAGTGTTGCGCCGTTTCCGCCCCTCCGACGACGCCTGTGCCTGCCGATGCCAAGGCGCGGCAGTCGTGCAGCATGCACTGCGAGTGCGCCGGCAGCCAGTTTGCCGCGCGTGCGCAGGCTGCCGACGAGCGGTCTGCGATTGAACCGCCGTCCCCTGCGCCCGACGCCGCTCCGGCCGTCTATCTGCTGACCCGCCACTTCCGTAAGTAGCCCGCCCTTCGTGTTTCCGTTTCGTGCCGCAACGCTCATGCTGCGCGCCGCCGGCATCTGCAATTCCGCTGAAAGCGCCGCGCGGGGTACGATAACATGAAGAATTGTGGGCATACTTCGGGTCATGTGCGGCCGACCCGGCACAAGTGGCGTGGGGCGGCGTGCTTACACTTGCGAGAGCATGCACCGCGGGTTCCGGCACTCATGCTTTCGCAGCAGCGCCGAATCGGAGCCGCGACCGTAAGGGAGCGGTGCCGTGGGGTGGTGACCGCAACTGCACCGCTCCCTTACGGTCGCGGCTCTGATGTGCACGGGTTGACGCACTGGCGGGAGGGAACGGGCATGTCTGGCCATCGGCTCGGTCTGTCGGCGGTTCTCCTGGTGTCCCTGGCGGCGGGGTGCGGCGGGGCGGCGGCGCGACCGGCGGTCGGGCTGCGGGGGCAGAGCGCGGCCCCGGCTGCGGCGGCGCCTTCCGGCCCGGCGGCGGACCTGCCGGAGAATCCTTCGCTGGAGGACTACCTTGCCCTGGCCCGCGCGCGCAACCCCGGCCTTGCGGCTGCCGAGGCGCGCTGGAAGGCACTCCAGGAACGCATCGTCCAGGCGAAGACCCTGGATGACCCGCGCATCTCCTACCGCGCCGGCCTCGGCGAAGGCATGCGCCAGCATGAGGTGGTCATCGAGCAGATGCTGCCGTGGTTCGGCAAACTGGAACTGCGGGGCGAGGTGGCCCGGCAGGAGGCCGAGGCCGCCCGACGCCTGCACGACGCCCAGGCCCTCAAGGTCGCCTACCAGGTCAAGAACGCGTACTTCGAGTATTACTACCTGGCCCGCGCCATGGACCTCATGGGGCAGAACCGCGACCTTGTCAGGAGCCTGGGCGATATCGCGCTGGCCCGCTACAAGTCGGCCGCCGGCGGATACCAGGACGTGGTCCGCGCGCAAGTGGAACTCGGGAAACTCGAGGACCAGGTGCGCACGCTGGAGGACTCGCGGGGCGCCGCGGCCGCACGCCTTAACGCCGTGCTCAGCCGCCCCGCCCGGGCGCCCGTCCCGTGGCCGAAGGAAATCGCCGACGACCCCGTCGGCGCCGTCTCCGACGAGCAGGTCCTGGCGTGGCTTGCCGAGGCCAGCCCGGAACTCCAGGCCATGGACCGCGACGTCGCCAGCCGGCGCGCCGGCATCGACCTGGCGAAGAAGGACTATTACCCGGACTTCGGCCTCGGCGTCGGCTACATGAACCAGGTGCAGCAGATGACCAGGGCCGACGACCACATGGTTGTCGGCATGGTCACGCTGACGCTGCCCATCTGGCGCGAGAAGTACGCGGCCGGCGTGCGGGAGGCCGAGTTCCGCCACGACGCCGCCCTGAAAACGAAGGCCAACCGCGCCAACATGCTCGCCGCCGACGCCACGATGGCGCTCTACCAGATCCGCGATGCGCAGCGCAAGACCGTCCTTTACCGGGACACGCTCATACCGAAGGCCGTCGAGTCGCTCGGCGCCATGGAGGCGGCCTTCCGCACCGGCACGGCCAACTTCGTGGACCTGGTCGATGCGCGGCGGACGCTGCTGGAGTTTCAACTGATTCTGGAGCGGATGCGGGCCGACCACGCACAGCGCGCGGCCGAGGTCGAGATGCTCGTCGGCCGCGCGCTGCCGCGAGCCGGGGCGCCTCCGGCGGCCTCCGAGGGGGCGCCTCCGGCGGCCTCCGAGCGGCCGGATGCGGCGGCCCCCGAGCGGGCGGCCGCGGCGGCCCCCGAGCGGGCGGCCGCGGCCGCAGGCGCTGCGCCCGCCCCGTGACGGGCGGCGCGCCCCGCGCGCGAGAACGATGCAAGATCAACGCAACATCAAGGGGGCAAGGAGAACGGCGATGAAAACGCTCACAAACATCATGGTGATGGCCGCCGCGATGGCGGCCGGGCTTGCACTCCTGGCCGCGGGATGCCGGTCGGAGCCGAAGGCGCCTCCGGCCCCGGGCGCCGAGAAGGCGGGGGCGCCCGGCCCCGGGGCGGCGGCCCCCTCGCAGTTGGCCCAGAAACTCTGCCCCGTCATGGGCGGGCCCGTCAATCCTGACATCTTCGTGGATTACCAGGGCCGGCGCATCTACTTCTGCTGCGACATGTGCCCGGCCACGTTCAAGAAGGACCCCGAGAAGTATCTGAAGAAACTCGACGAGCAGATGAAGGGCGGCTCCTGAGAGGTATCCATGGTCAGCGATAAGAAGGAAATGCCCGTTACGGTCCCCGGCGGCGGGGCAGGGGGCGGGGGCCGTCCGTCGGCGCTCCCTCCGCCGCCGAGCGAGCCGGTCCCCCGCGGGCCGCGCCTCGGCTGCCTGCTGGCGGCGACGGCGCTGGCGGCCGCCGCTCTGGCCGCGGGCGTCGCGTGGCACGGGCCGCTGCGCACGGGCGCAGAGCGCGCCTACGAGGCGGCCCTCGCGTGGAGCGGCGGCCGGCCGGCTGCCCCTCCCGCGGCCGGGGCCGCGCCCGCCGAAGTCGCGCGGCAGTACTACACCTGCGGCATGCACCCGTGGGTCATCCTGCCCGCGCCCGGCGACTGCCCCATCTGCCACATGAAACTTGTGCCCCTGGACGCGGCCAAGTACACGGGCGAGATCGCCGTCAACCCCATCATCACGCAGAACATCGGCGTGCGCATCGCCCCGGTCACCTCCGGGCCGGTCACGCGCGTGGTGCGCACCGTGGGCTCAGTCGATTACAACGAGACTCTGGTGCGCGATATCGGCCTGAAGGTCGCCGGGTGGGTCGAGAAACTCTACGTCAACTATGTCGGCCAGCCGGTCGAGAAGGACCAGCCCCTGCTGGAACTCTATTCGCCGGAACTTTACAGCGCCCAGGAGGAGTACCTGCTGGCCTACAAGGCGAAGGGGACGGCGCGCCGCCTGGACGGCGGGCCGCCGTCGCCGGAACTGGCGAAGATGGAGGCGGACCTTCTGGCCGCCGCGCGCAAACGGCTCGAAAACTTCGATATCTCCGGCGAACAGGTCCGCCGCCTGGAGCAGTCCGGCCAAGCCGCCAAGACCATGACCATCCGCAGCCCCTTCAAGGGCCTCGTGGTGGCCAAGAACGTGTACGAGGGGATGCGCCTGGACGTGGGCATGCAGCCCCTGCGCATCGCCGACCTCTCGACCGTGTGGATCATGGTCGCCCTGTACGAGTACCAGTTGCCCTACGTCGAGGTCGGCCAGCGGGCCGTCATGACCCTTCCTTACGTCCCCGGGCAGACGTTTGAAGGCAGGGTCACATATGTGTATCCGTATCTGAACCCTGAACTGCGGCAGGTCAAGGTGCGGCTGGAGTTCCCGAACCCGGATCTCATGCTCAAGCCCGGGATGTTCGCCGGCGTGGAACTTGCGCGCACCCTTGCCCGGGACCGGACGCTCGTGCCGCGCGAGGCCGTCATCGACACGGGCGCCCGCCAGGTGGCGCTGGTGAGCCTCGGCGAGGGCCGCTTCGAGCCCCGGCAGGTGCGCGTGGGGGTCGAGGCCGAGGGCGGCATGCTGGAGATCATCGAGGGCCTGCGGCCGGGCGAGATGGTCGTGGTGAGCGGCCAGTTCCTCCTCGACAGCGAGGCGCGGCTCCGCGAGGCGCTCGCCAAGATGGTCAAGGGCGAGCCGGCGGCCGGGCAGAAGGCCGGGGTCCCCGCCGCGGGGGCGAGTGAACCGGCGGCCGGGCAGGCGCCGCCCCCGGCTGCCCCCGGGGGACCCGCGCCTCCGCCTCCGGCGGCCGCACCGGTGCATCGACATTAGTATTTAGCCCCCCGTCAATACGCGGGGGGCCGTGTGGCGCGGCCGGCTTGTCCGGCCATCGGGTGGGCGCCGTGCTTTCGCGCCGTTGCGAAAGCATGGCCGTGCGAGGTCCGAGCGCATGCTTTCGCCCGCCAGGGGCGGGGCACCCGCCGGGCAAGCCGGCCGTGCCGCATGGAGCACGATGTGTCGTCGAGCACCCTGGGAACGATGCGTGGAAACCGAGCGGCCATGATCGCCGGACTCATAGATTGGTGCATCCGCAACCGGGCCATGGTCCTGCTGCTGACGCTGTTTCTCGTCGCGGCCGGCGTCTGGGCCGTCTTCAACATCAAGGTCGACGCCATCCCCGACCTCTCCGACGTCCAGGTCATCATCTACACCGGCTACACCGGCCAGGCGCCGCAGATCGTCGAGGACCAGGTCACGTATCCGCTGACAAAGGCCATGCTTGCCGTGCCGAAGTCGAAGGTGGTGCGCGGCTACAGCATGTTCGGCACGAGTTTCGTCTATATCATCTTCGAGGACGGGACGGACCCGTACTGGGCGCGCAGCCGCGTGCTGGAACGCCTCAGTTACGTCCTGCCGCAGTTGCCGGCGGGCGCGAGGCCGCAAATCGGGCCTGACGCCACCGGCGTCGGCTGGGCCTACGAGTACGTGCTGGTCACGGGCCAGTACTGCCCGGACCATCCGAACGGTTTCTGGCATGATCCCCAGGCGGACCGCTGGTACGCCGACCCCTCGGACGCGCCTGCCGACGGCGGCGTGCGGAATCGCCTCGTCCGCCGCCGCGTCCTGTCCGAAGCCCGCGCCGTGTACGTGGACCCGCAGACGCGCTGGCGCTACCAGCGTGCCGACGACGCTCCGGCCGAGGCTCGCGGACGGCTGGAGAAGGTGGAACTCGCTGGCGGCTACGAGCGCTGCCCGCTCGACGGCAAGCCGCTCGCGCGCAGCCGCACCGACCTGGCGGGCCTCCGCAGCCTCCAGGACTGGTACCTGCGGTACGAACTGGCGGCCCTGGAGGGCGTCAGCGAAGTCGCCTCCGCCGGCGGCTTCGAGAAGCAGTACCAGGTCCTGGTGGACCCGGTGAAACTGCTGGCCTTCAACCTTCCGCTGGCCGGCGTGCGGATGGCCATCGAGCGGTCGAACCTGAACGTCGGCGGCCGGGTCATCGAGTTCTCCGAGCGCGAGTACGCCGTCCAGGGCCTCGGATACCTGGGCACGCTGACCGACGAGGAGGTCGTCCGGGCCCGTGCCGCGGGGCAGGCGCTCGACGAGGCCCGCACGGCCAAGGTGCTTCAGGACCTGCGGAAGATCGCCCTGGGCGTCTCGGCCGACGGGGCGCCCATCTACCTGCGGGACGTAGCCGACGTGCGCCTCGGGCCGGAGATGCGCCGCGGCGCCGTCGACTGGAACGGCGAGGGCGAGGCCGTCGGCGGCATAATCGTCACGCGGTTTGCCGAGAACGCCCGCACCACCATCGAGAAGGTCCGCGAGAAACTGGCCGACCTCCAGAAGGGCCTGCCGCCCGGCGTGGCCGTCGAGGTCGGCTACGACCGCAGCGACCTGATAGACCGCGCCGTCGCCACCCTTACGGACACGCTCATCCAGGAAATCACCGTCGTCGCCCTCGTCTGCATCCTGTTCCTGCTGCACGCGCGGAGCGAACTGGTGGCGGTGTTCGTCGTCCCGACCGGCGCGGCCGCCAGCATCCTGGTGATGCACCTCTTGGGCATCAACGCGAACGTGATGAGCCTGGGCGGCATAGCCATCGCCATCGGCGTCATGGTCGATAGTTCCATCGTCATGGTCGAGAACTCGCACAAGCACCTCGACCGCGAGGAAGAACGCCTGGCGGCCCTGAAGGCCGCCGGCCTGCCCGCCGTCCCGCGCGACCGCAAGGAGATCATCGCCGAGGCCGCCCGCGAGGTCGGCCCGAGCCTCTTCTTCGCCCTCCTCGTTGTCACCGTCAGTTTCCTGCCCGTCTTCGTCCTGGGGGAGCAGAGCGGCCGGCTTTTCAAGCCCCTGGCGTACACAAAGACGTTCGCGATGGCGGCGGCGGCCCTGCTGTCGGTGACGGCCATCCCTGTGCTGATGTCGCTGTTCATCACGCCCCGCGTGCTGCCGAAGGAGTGGGGCTGGTGGAAGAACGGCCTCCTCACGGCGGCGGTGATGGCGATTCCCGCGGCCGCCGCCATGCTCGTGCCGCTGCCGCGCTACGGCGAGCATCGGCACTGGATCGCCCTTGGATGGCTTCTCTTGTCGGGGATGCTCCTGGTGCCGCAGAGAATCATCCACGAGAACGTCAACCCCGTGTCGAAGGTCTTGCAGCGGCTGTACCATCCGCTCTTCGTGCTGGCGATGCGGTTCCGCTGGCTGGTAATGGCCGGGGCGCTGGTGACGGCCGTGGCCAGTTACTTCCCGTTCAGCCGGCTGGGCAGCGAGTTCATGCCCCCGCTTGAAGAGGGCGACCTGCTGTACATGCCCACGACCGACCCGGGCATCAGCATGACCAAGGCGCGCGAACTCTTGCAGCAGACCGACCGGCTCATCATGCAGTTGCCGGAAGTGCGGAGCGTGATGGGCAAGATCGGCCGGGCAGAGACCGCCACCGACCCCGCCCCGGTCAGCATGTTCGAGACGACAATCACCCTGGAGCGCGACAAGGCGAAGTGGCGCCAGGTTCCCGTTCCGCGCCTGCACGACCGCTGGCCCGCATGGGCCAGGTGGCTGCCGGAGCGGATATGGCCCTCGCGGCGGCCCGTCAGCGTCAACGAACTTGTTCGCGGCTACGAGTTGCCGGGCGGCGTGCGCGCGGCGGGCCTGAACGAGATTGTCCAGGCGCCCGGCCTTACGAACTCCTGGACGATGCCCATCCGCACGCGCATCGACATGCTTTCGACCGGCATGAAGACGCCCGTCGGCGTCAAGATCATGGGGCCGGACCTGGCGACGCTGTCGGACCTGGCCGCCCAGGCGGCACAGGTCATCAAGACCGACGGCGCGACCGGGCCGTACACGACCGGCGCCTTCGCCGAGAAGACCCTCGGCGGCTCGTACCTCGACATCGCCGTCAACCGCGACGAGATCGCCCGCTACGGCCTCGCCGCGGCCGACGTCCTGGACGTCATCTCCACCGCCATGGGCGGCATGGCCGTCACTCAGACCGTCGAGGGCCTGGAACGATACGCCGTCAACCTGCGGTACCCCAGCGAACTCAGGGACAGCCTGGAGACCCTGCGGCAGACGCTCGTGGCCACGCCGCGAGGGGCACAGGTGCCCCTGGGGCAACTGGCGTCGCTGGCGGTGCGCGGCGGGCCGGACATGATCCGCAGCGAGAACGCGCGGCTCTCCGGATGGGTCTACGTCGACATCGCCGGCATCGACGTGGGCACCTACGTCGAAAACGCCCGGCGCGCACTGGCAGAGAAGGTCAAACTGCCCCAGGGCTACAGCATCGTCTGGTCCGGGCAATACGAGTACATGCAGGAGGCCAACCGGCGTCTGTGGATCGCCGTCCCGCTGGCCCTGCTTGCCATCGTCCTGCTGCTTTACGCCTCATCGCACAGTTGGCTGCGCGTCGGCCTGGTCATGCTGGGCGCGCCGTTCAGCCTGGCCGGCGCGTTCTGGATTCTGTACCTGCTGGACTACAACCTGTCGCTGGCGGTGTGGGTGGGCATCATCGCGCTGGCGGCGCTCGATGCCGAAACCACCCAGGTCATGCTGCTGTACCTGGACAACACGTGCGAGCGATTCCAGGCCGAGGGCCGCCTGCGTAGCGCCGCCGACCTCTGGCACGCCGTCCACGAAGGGGCGGTCATGCGGATACGTCCGAAGATGATGACCGTGGCCACCTCCTTCATCGGCCTTCTGCCGCTGATGTGGGCCTCCGGCGCAGGGGCCGACACGATGCGGCGCCTTGCGGCCCCGATGATCGGCGGCCTGACCACGTCGTTCATCATGGAACTGCTCGTGTACCCGGTCATTTTCTACACGATGAAGCGGTTTACCATGCGCCGCGAGTTCCGCCGCGCGGCCGCCGTGTCCGGGGGCGCGGCCCTCTGACCGGCCTATTGCTTTGCAGACCTTTTACCGTTCCCTTCCGTGCCGCGCGCGGTTAATTATTCCGCCGGGCCGGACGCTCTTCGGCATCGCTCCTGCGGGCGCGGGTTGACAAGCAACCCGTGGCACATTGTTGCCGCGCCCGCCGCCGGCGAGTAAGATGCGGCGACGAAGCAACCGCCTTACAGGACCCCGCGAGGCACGCGTGGCGATCTTCGACTGGTACGCAATCTCCGAGCACGCCGGCCTGCCGCACAACGACGACTTCGTCCTGGCCGAGCCCGGCTACGGTGTGTTCCTGGTGGCCGACGGGATGGGCGGCCGCCCCGGCGGGGCGCAGGCCTCGCGTGTGGCGGCACGCGCCTTCATGGATTACCTGCGGCGCGTTAATCCGGCGGCCATCGCCAGCCCCGCGGCGCTGCGGAAGGCCGTCTCCGCCGCCAACAAGGCCGTCCACGAGATCGTCCGCACCGATCCCAGGATGGCCGGCATGGGCACGACCCTCTCGGCGGCTGTCCTGCCGGGCACTGGCGGCCGCATCGTCCACGTCGGCGACAGCCGCATCTACCGCTACCGCCAGGGCCGCCTGGAGCAACTTACCGAGGATCACACGCTCGAGGCCGAAATGCTGGCCCACGACATGCTGCCGCAGGCAGGGGAGTTCGCCATGCGGCACGTTTTGTCGCGGGCCGTGGGCACGCAGCCGACGGTCGAGCCGCACATCGCCGGCCTGGACCTGGGGGGCGAGGACTGGCTGCTGCTGGCCACCGACGGGTTTTATAACGCCATCCCGGCCGAGCGCATGCAGGACATCGCGATCGTGAACGCCGCCGCGTCGGCCCATGTTCTGTGCCGGACGCTCGTCCGCGCCGCCCTCGACGCCGGGCCGCAGGACAACGTCACCCTGGCCGTCGTCCGCCGCCTCGGCCGACGCTAGGGCGGCCCCTCCCGCTTCGAGGCCGCTTCGCAACAATGTGTGGCACGGCCGGCTTGTCCGGCCGTGGGATGGACAGCCGGCGCCTCGCACGGCCGGACAAGCCGGCCGTGCCACATGGCCGGGCCGGGCGCGCTGCGCTTGGCCGCGACCCGCAGGGGAGCGCGGTCCGGCGCGGCGGGTCTCCTCACCCGCTGCGCCCCCGCCGCACAAAGGAACGCATCATGCAAGGATATTCATCAATGGAAATATTTTACGAGTCCCGCCAGGAGGTCCCCGTGGCGGAGGCGTGCGACGTCATCGTCTGCGGCGGCGGACCGGCCGGCGCCGCAGCCGCCGTCGCCGCCGCACGCGCGGGCGCACGCACGCGGCTCTTCGAGATGCACGGCTGCCTGGGCGGCACGTGGACGTCGGGCCTGCTTTCCTGGATACTCGATGTGGCCAACAAGCCCGGCCTCATGGCCGAGATAATCGCCGAGTGCAAGCGGCGCGGCGCCTACGCCCCGCGCGGAGGCACGGACTTCGCCTACGACGTCGAGGCCATGAAACTCCTGCTGGAGGACCTGTGCGGGGCCGCCGGCGTGCGGCTTCACTATTTCACGCACGTCGTGGCGGCCGTGCGCGGCAAGGACAACCGCCTCGCCCTGGTGGTTACCGAGTCGAAGTCCGGACGCCAGGCGTGGCGAGCCGCGGCCTTCATCGACGCCACGGGCGACGGCGACCTGGGCGCACAGGCCGGCTGCGGCTACGGCCTCGGACGCGAGGACACCGGACAGTGCCAGCCGATGAGCCTGGAGTGCCATTTCATCGGCGTTCGCGCGGCCGACATCGAGCCGTTCATCGGCGGCGGGCAGGCGGAGCCCAAGCGCCGCTTGCTTGCCGAGATGGCCCGCGCGGGCGTCGAGCCGTCGTACCACGCGCCCACCATCTTCCGCATCCGCGACGACCTCTTCTGCCTCGCGGCCAACCACCAGTACAAGGTGCTCGCGACCGACGCGGCGGGCATCACCCAGGCCACCATCGAGGCGCGGGCGGAACTGCACCGCCTGGTCGAGGCCCTCCGCCGCCTCGGCCCGCCCTGGGCCGAGATGCGCATCGTGGCCACCGGCGAGCAGATCGGCGTCCGCGAGGGGCGCCGCATACACGGCCTCTACCGCGTGACAATCGACGACCTGGTCGAGGGCCGAAGCCACGAAGACGGCATCTGCAACGTCCGCTTTCCCATCGACGTGCACGCCGTTGACCCGGCCAGGAGCAAGGGCTTTGACAGCGCCGGCAAGCGGGCCAGGCCCTACGACGTCCCCCTGCGGGCGCTCATAGCAAAAGATGTAGATGGGCTGCTTATGGCCGGCCGGTGCATCAGCGGCGATTTCCTGGCCCATTCCAGTTACCGCGTGGGCGGCGACGCCGTGACGACGGGCCAGGCCGCCGGCGTGACGGCCGCCCTGGCGGCCAAGTCCGGCCGCACCCCGCGCGAAGTCCCCTGGGCCGACGTCAAGGCCGCGATTGGACAACTTGCCGCGCTGCCGAAGTGAACCCGGCGGGCGCTTCGGCACGGGCAGAACGTAGGCCGGGGCTCGCCCCGCCTGTTGAGCGAAGGTTCGCGCGCATCGCGGCGCGTTTGCGCGGCGGGTCTCCCGACCCGCCGCGCAAAGTGCCGCATCTATGCGCAAGTTGGCGGCAACGCGCGCGGCGGCTCAGGAGAGCCGCCGCGCAAGAACGCGGCCGGCTTGTCCGGCCGTGGCTCTCCGGCCACATGCACAAACCACGGCGGGGCAAGCCGGCCGTGCCACATCCCTCCGTCGCGATTGCCCCCGCAACTGACGCAATACGCGCCCGCGCGCCGTGCCCCCGGCGGCTTATGGTCAGGCGTTTGCGGCCGCTACTCGGCCGCGGGCCGGGGCGGCGCGACGGCCGCGAGTATCCTGCGCCCGATGTCGTCGCCGTCCGCGTCGAGAACGGCCCGCACGGGCGGCGGGTCAGCGGCGGCGTTCTCCCCCGTCGGGTAGGCCGCCTTGATGCTTACGGCCCCGTCGGCGGCGTCGGCCTGGAAGGCCAGCGTCTTTGGGTCGGCGCCTTCGACGAACCTGGCGGCGGCGAACTGGGAGAGCCACCTCTGAAAGGCCGCATCGTCCTTCAGGCCGCTCCCCACGCGGACCCACAACACGGCCCCCGCGCCCGCGACCGTGGGCGGCGGCTGCGCGCCCTCGTAGTGCGTCACGGTCAGCCGCACCACGCCGTGTTCGTTGCCGTCATCCACGAAGGCGGCGGATGCCGCCGTGCCGCCCACGCCGCGCGCCCACGGCACGCGCACGCCCACGGCGGCCGTGCCGCGCCGGAAGGCAAGCGCCTCGCCCGCCCCGAGCGGCACGGTCTGCGGCGAAGCGGCCTTGAGGGTTATCCGCTGCGAGCCGACCCGGATGGCGTCCACGTCGCGCGGAAAAACGAAGTGCGACTCAAGCGACTTGCCTGCCTTCGTCTGGTCCTCGTCGCGGTAGAGGACGAGGCCCAGGGCGTCGGTCTTCCGCTGGGCCCCCGCCCAGAAGGGCTTAAGGTGAAGCGTCTTTGAGTGCGCGCCGGAGCCTTCCGGGATCTTCGCCTTGCCGTACGGGTCGTGCCGCGCGTCGGGGATGAAGTAGCAGCGCGGGCTGTCGGCCGGGCCGGGCAGGTCGGCCGTCAGAGGCAGGTCCATGTTGTGATAGTTCGCGGCGGCCGAGCCGAGCGTTACGTCGGGCAGAAGGTAGTGCGTGCGGAACTGTAGCGGCTGCGCCCCCCACGTCTGCCGCACCAGGCGCGGAAACCGCGCAGCGCTCATCTCGTACAGTCGCGCCGGGGGCCGCCAGCGCCCGAGGGCGGGAAAGACCGCGCCGATGCTGCCTCGCGGCGGGCCGGGAATCCATCCGCACGCCCACAGGTGCGTGTCGAGCGGCCCGTGGCCGCGCAGGTAGTCGTAGTCGCGGCTGTGCGGCCCGGCCAGGCGCTGCGAGGGCGGGAAGTAGTTCAGCGCGATGTCGGTCCAGAAAAGTTCCAGGAGCGCCCGCGCTTGTGCAAGCCCCGACTCCCGCTGCGCGAAGGCTTCAATAAGCAGCAGGCAGTCCAGGTCCACGCCGTAGTACGTCGGGCTGCCGTACTCGCAGATGCCGTTGGCCAGCGTGTTCTTGAAGATGCGGTCCAGGCGGGCGTAGCCTTCGTCGGCCACTTCCGTCTTGCCCAGGCCCTCGCCCAGCAGGATGAGGTTCTGGGCGTTCATCAGGGCGATGTTCGTGTAACTCTCGCGGACCTTGTGGCGCAGGCATCCCTCGACGGCAAAATCGAGTACCTCTCGCAGGATCCGTCGCGCCGGCTCGGGCATCTTGCCCTGGTGCCGCTGCCACAGAAGCGCGCCGCCCTGCATGCAGAACTCCACCGCGTTATAGTCCATGACGGAGGTGTGCGACCAGGACCAGCGGAAGTTGCCGTAGCCGCGGCTCTTCGGGTCGCGGTCCTGCATCTTGGCGCCGAGGGCGAAGAGCGGCTCCAGGCGCTCCGGATGCTGGCCGGCCTCGCACAGGGCCAGGGCACAGGTGAAAAGTTCGCGCGAAGAGAGGCTGTCGGGCGGCTGGGCGACCTTCTTCCACGTGCCTTCGCCGGCGGCGGCCGCGTAGCGGATCATCTCCTGCCGGTCGGGCGGCGCCGCAGGAGGACGGGCGGCCGGCGATTCCGCTCCCGGCGACGGGGCGCAAACGGCCGCCCAGGCGGCGCACACAAGGACCACGGCAAGCGTACGCATGGCTGACCCTCCGATGATGGTCCGGCTCCCGTGACGTCACTATACGGCCCTCCCGCGCGGTGACAAACGTTTTGTTCCGCTTCCCGCCTTGACA
>VGYT01000038.1 GCA_016872895.1 Planctomycetota bacterium | reverse complement strand
TTCGCCAGGTCAATGCGTCCGAGCATCTTCTTGACGGCCTCGGCGCCCATGTCGGCGTCGAACTCGTTGCCGTACTTTTCGCGCGCCCCGCGGTACTCCTCTTCCGTCAGCAACTGCTTTTCCTTCAGCGGCGTCGGCCCGGGGTCAACCACGATGTAGTCCTGGAAGTAAATCACCTTCTCCAGGTCGGACACTTTCATATCAATAAGCGTGCCGAGGCGGCTGGGCATGGCCTTGAAGTACCAGATGTGGACGACCGGGGCGGCCAGGTTGATGTGGCCCATGCGTTTGCGGCGGACGCGGCTGTGGGTGACCTTTACGCCGCACCGGTCGCATATCATGCCCTTGTGCTTGGTGCCCTTGTACTTGCCGCAGAAGCACTCCCAGTCGCGCTCCGGGCCGAAGATGCGCTCGCAGAAGAGCCCGTCGCGCTCCGCCCGGTAGGTGCGGTAGTTGATGGTTTCGGGCTTGCGCACTTCGCCGAACGACCAGGAGCGGATGTCGTTCGGGCTGGCCAGCGAGATGCGCACGCTGCCGAAATCGTTGATCTTCTCGTACGGTCCGGTTTCCGTTACCTGGGTCATCGGCTGTCTCCCGTAACTGGGCAAGGCCGTTCATCGCCCTCGCGGCAAGCAAGCCCGCCGGCCGAGCGGCATGGTACGCCCCTTGTCTCGCCCCTGGCGGCCGCCGCGGCGACCGGCTGAACTTCCGCCGCGCCGCAGCCGTTGTTCAGCCGTCGCCGGTACGGCGACGCGCCCGGCCGCGCAAGTGCCCCCCGCGGCTGTGCCGGCCGCGGCTAAACACGCGGCGACCGGCTGAACTCCCGCCGCGCCGCAGCCGTTGTTCAGCCGTCGCCGGTACGGCGACGCGCCCGGCCGCGCAAGTGCCCCCCGCGGCCGTGCCGGCCGCGGCTAAACACGCGGCGACCGGCTGAACTCCCGCCGCGCCGCAGCCGTTGTTCAGCCGTCGCCGGTACGGCGACGCGCCCGGCCGCGCAAGTGCCCCCCCGCGGCCGTGCCGGCCGCGGCTAAACACGCGGCGGCCGCGCTCGCCTTCGGCTCGCGGCCAAGCATAGCCGGCCGTGCCGCGCGCCTGCGGCCGTTCACTCCGCACTGCACATTCCGCACTCCGCACTCGCTAGAGGCGCTTCTTCTCCAACTGGACGTTCAGGCACAGGCCCTTGATCTCGTTGCAGAGGACGTCGAAGGAGACGGGCGTGCCGGCTTCCAGGGTGTTTCGGCCCATGACCATGGACTCGTAGATTTTGGTGCGGCCCTCGACGTCGTCGCTCTTGACGGTGAGGAGTTCCTGGAGGATGTAAGCGGCGCCGTAGGCCTCAAGCGCCCAGACTTCCATTTCGCCGAAGCGCTGGCCGCCCGAGCGGGCCTTGCCGCCCAGGGGCTGCTGCGTGATGAGGCTGTAGGGCCCCGTGGCGCGGGCGTGGACCTTGTCGTCCACCAGGTGATGCAATTTCATCATGTAGATGTGGCCGACGGTTACGCGCTGGTCGAACGGTTCGCCCGTGCGGCCGTCATGGAGGACGGTCTTGCCGTCCCTCGGCAGGCCGGCCTGCTCCAAGAGGTCGTGGATGGCGTCTTCCTTGCAGCCGTCGAAGACGGGAGAGACGGCCTGGAACCCCAGGACCGCCGCGGCCCAGCCCAGGTGCGTCTCCAGGATCTGGCCCACGTTCATGCGGCTCGGGACGCCGAGGGGGTTAAGGAGTATCTCGACGGGGCGCCCGTCGGGCAGGAACGGCATGTCCTCGACCGGCATGATGCGGGCGATGACGCCCTTGTTGCCGTGGCGTCCGGCCATCTTGTCGCCCACGGCCAGGGTGCGCTTCGTGGCGATCCAGACCTTGACCATCTCGAGGACGCCGGTCGGGAGTTCGTCGCCGCGGCGGAGGCGCGCTATCTCGCGCTCCTTGTCGTCGAGCATTTCCTGGATCTTGGGCCACTCGCGGCGGAAGACTTCGCGCCCCTCCTGGAACGACTGGCTGCGCGTCTCGATGCGCTCGTAGTCGAACCTCACGATCTGCTCCAGCAGGGCCGCCGTGTCGGAGGTCTTGCCGTACTCGCGGCCGGTCACCGGGTCGCAGATGCTCGTATGGAGGATCGTGTTGAGGGTCTCGACGAGGCTGCGGAATGCCGCGATGATCTTCTCGTTCATCTCGGCCTCGATTTTGCGTGCCTCGCGGCTGCGGCGGCGGCGCTCCTGCTCCGACAGGTGGGCCACGCGCGAGTACTTCTCGGCCTTGATGACCACGCCCTCGGTGCCGGCCGGGACGACGAGGGAGTCGTTCTTGACGTCCTCTCCCGCGCGGCCGAAGATGGCGTGGAGGAGTTTTTCCTCGGGCGAGAGTTCCGTCTTCGACTTCGGGGAGACCTTGCCCACGAGGATGTCGCCCGGCTTGACGCGCGTGCCGACGCAGATGACGCCGCGCTCGTCGAGGCTCCTCAGTTGCCGCTCCGACACGTTCGGTATGTCGCGTGTGAACTCTTCGCGGCCAAGTTTGGTCTCGCGGACCTCCACGTCGAACTCGTCTATGTGGATGCTCGTGAATCGGTCGTCCTTCAGGAGGGCCTCGCTGACGACGATGGCGTCCTCGAAGTTGTAGCCGTCGCAGGTCATGAATGCCGCCAGGACGTCGCGGCCGAGCGCGAGTTCGCCGCCGGACGTGCCCGGGCCGTCGGCAAGCACCTGGCCGCGCTTCACCTTCTGGCCCATCTGGACGGTGGGCTTCTGGTTGAGGCACGTCCGCTCGTTGAGGCCGACGAACTTGCGCAGGAGGTACTCGGTCTCCCACCCGTCGCGGTTCCTGACGACCACGCGGTTGGCATCGACGTAGGTGACCTCGCCCGCCTCGCCCGCGCGGACGACCATGCCGGAGTTCTGGGCCACGGGCTTCTCCATGCCGGTGACCACGATGGCCGGCCTGGGGTCCAGCAGCGGCACGGCCTGCCGCTGCATATTCGAGCCCATCAGTGCCCTGTTGGCGTCGTCGTGCTCAAGGAACGGGATGAGGCTGGCGGATACGCCCACCAGTTGCTTGGGGCTGATATCGACGTACTGGATTTCCTCTGTGGGCACGCGGCGGAAGTCGCCCTTGACGCGCGCCACCACCGCGTCGGCCTGGATGCGGTTATGGTCGTCGAGGGGCACGTCGGCCGGGGCCAGCGTGTGCTGCATCTCTTCGTCGGCACGCATGTACCGCACGTCGCCGTTCACCTTGCCGCGCTCCACCTTCCGGTACGGCGTAATCAGGAATCCGTACGGGTCCACGGTGGCGTAGATGCCCAGTTGGGCGATGAGGCCGATGTTGGTGCCTTCGGGCGTCTCGATGGGGCAGATGCGGCCGTAGTGCGAGACGTGCACGTCGCGGACCTCGAAGCCCGCGCGCTTGCGGTTCAGGCCGCCGGGCCCCAGGGCGCTCAGGCGCCGCTCGTTGGCCAACTGCGCCAGGGGGTTCGTCTGGTCAACCACCTGCGAGAGTTCCGACCGGCCGAAGAAGAACTCGATGCTCGAAGAGACGCTCTTTGAGTTCACGAGGGTGCGGGGCGTGAGTTCCTTGGGGTCCTTAAGGCTCATCCGCTCCTGGACGGTGCGGCGGAGTTTGAGGAAGCCCTTGCGGATTTCGTCGCCCGCGAGTTCGTCGATGGTCCTGAGGCGCCGGTTGCCGAGGTCGTCGATGTCGTCGGTGAGTCCTTCGCCCTTGCGGAGGTTCATGACGTAGCGGATGCACTCGATGAAGTCTTCCGGCCGCAGGGTCATCTCGTCCTCGGCCACCTTCGTGCCGAACTTGCGGTTGAGGCGGAACCGGCCGACGCGGCCCAGGCGGTAGCGGTTCGCATCGTAGAACTTCTCCTGGAACAGTTGCCGCGCCTTATCGAGGTTCGGCGGGTTGCCCACGCGCAGGCGCCCGTAGATATAGAGCATGGCCTCTTCGTGGTTGGAGGTCTTGTCTTCGGCCATCGTGTTCAGGATGAGCGGGTCGCACTGCGGGTCGGCCACGACCTCCAGTTGCTTGATGGCGGAGTTGCGGACGGTCTCCCACTTTTCGCCCATCCGCTCGCCGGCCTTGAGGATGACCTCGCCGGTCTCCTTCGAAACGACCGGCGCCACCACGTACAGGTCCTGCATGGGCGTGCCGGGCTTGATGGAGCCCATTTTCAGGGCCTTCGTTTCGTAGAAGAGGCGGATGAGGGTCTCTGTGTCGGCATACTTGGGGTCCATCGCCCGCAGGAAAGCCGTCACGGGGATCTTGGAGGACTGGTCGATGCGCATCAGGAGCGTGTCTTTGCGGCTGACGTTCATCTCGATCCACGAGCCGCGCTCAGGGATGATGCGGCAGGAGTGGATGCGGCGGTCGCCGGCCTCCAGGGTCATCGAGAAATCAACGCCGGGGGAGCGGTGCAGTTGGCTCACGACGACGCGTTCTGCCCCGTTGATGATGAACTCGCCCCCGCCCAGCATGATCGGGAGTTCCCCGACGTACACTTCCTCTTCAATCGGCTCCTTGTACGCCTGGCCGGAGAGGCGCACCGTGACGCGGAACGGGCGGCCGTAGGTCAGACGCAGCGCGCGGCACTGGTCGGGGGTGTACCTGGGCCGGCCGAGGCGGAAGGAGACGTAGTCGAGGCGCAGGTTGCCGTCGTAACTGGTGATGGGGAAGACCTCCCGGAGGACGGCCTCCAGGCCGGTGTTCTTGCGCCGCGAGGGATCGCCGTCCAACTGGAGGAACTCCTCGTACTTGCGTGTCTGGATTTCCGTGAGGTTCGGGACCTCCAGGACTTCCTGGACGCGGCCGAAGTTGCGCATTTCGATTTCGCTCATCTCATTGCCCTCGACAAGCGCTGCATCTGCGTTTCGAGCATGTAGGCCGGGAAGCAATCCCGGCACGTTCGCCGGTCACGGCCGCAGAGCCGGGATTTCATCCCGGCCTGCGTGATTCAGGAACCCGGCACTCCTGGAAAGCGGAAGGGCTTTTCCCGCGCTGCCCACATTATACGCCGCC
The DNA here is from genome assembly GCA_016872895.1 of Planctomycetota bacterium. Lineage (GTDB taxonomy): Bacteria > Planctomycetota > Phycisphaerae > FEN-1346 > FEN-1346 > VGYT01. The sequence goes on along the minus strand of VGYT01000038.1, from coordinate 17,318 downwards.
GGGTCAAGAGCGCACGGCGGCCGGCGGCCCGTGTGGGCCACGGCCGGTCGGGGTAAACGGCTCCCTGGGGCCATCATGGCTCCGCGCGGCGCGTGCGGCGGCTACTTCAGTTCGACCTTGGCGCCGGCTTCTTCGAGTTTCTTCTTGATGTCCTCGGCATCTTTCTTCGGCAGGCCCTCGCGGATGGGCTTGGGGGCGCCCTCGACCAGGTCCTTGGCTTCCTTCAGGCCGAGGCTGGTGATCTCGCGGACGACCTTGATGACGGGAATCTTCTTGTCGCCGGCCGACACCAGGACGACGTCGAAGGTGTCCTTTTCGGCCGCCGGGGCCGCCGCAGCCGCGCCGGCCGCCGGCATGGCCATCATCACGCCGCCGCCCGCGGCCGCCTTGATGCCGTGGACGTCTTCCAGGTAGTCGCCGAGTTCCTTCGCCTGGAGGACCGTGAGGCCGACGATGGCATCGCCGATGTCCTTGATCTTCGCGTTCCACGCCCGTTCAGTCGCTGCTTCAGCCATTGCTGCGTACCTCCGCTTCCGTTGTTCGTGCCCGCCCGACGGGGGCGGACGGTTGCCCTTGCTCCGGTCTTCGAAACGCGCCCCGCAAGCGGGGCGGCTGAACTCAAGCCTCGGCCGCCGGGGGCGCCGCAGCCGGGACATCGCCCGGCGGGGCCGCAGGGGCCGCCGCCTCGGGCGGGGCCTCGGGCGCCGCCGGCCCGGCCTCCGCCGCACCTGCGGGCCCGGGCGCCGCGGCAGCCTGTGCTGCCTCCGCGGCGGCAGTTTTCTTCTCGTACTCGCGAACCTGCGACACGATGCGTCCGCCGGGGGCCCGGACCTGTGCGGCCACGCGCGACGCCGGACTCATGGCCAGGGCAGCGACGCGGCCGATGAGTTCCTCGCGGCCGGGCATCTTCGAGAGGGTCTCCATGTCCTTATCGGAGAGGACCTGCCCCGCGGCGATGCCGCCGCGGATCTTCATGGCCGCGGCCGTCTTCTGCTCCGCCGCAAGGGCCTTCGCGATGTCAACAATGCTCTCGCCGCCCCAGATGAGGGTCGACGGGCCGCGAAGCAGGTCCTTAAGGCCCTCCAGGCCGGCGCCGGCCAGCGCGCGGCGTCCGATGCGGTTGTGGACGACCATCGCGCGGAGGCCCTTGGCCCGCAGCGCCCCGCGCAGGGCCGTCATCCGCTGCACGCCCACGCCCTGCGTGCTGACGACCGCCACATCGGTAACGCCGCGGAACCGGGCCTGGTACCGCTCGACCATCTTCTCCTTCAGCAGGCGACTCATCGCGTTATCTCCGCGACCGCCAAGGCGGCCGGCCAGCGATTCTCGAAAACGCGCCCGTCAAGATGGGCGGCTGACAAACAATACCAATCCGCGTTCCGCAATCCGCAATTCGCAATTGCTACGCCCCGATGGGCAGCGATTTCAGGTCCACGTTCAGCCCCGGCATCATCGTGGCCGACAGGACCGCCTTCTGGAAGTACTGGCCCTTGGCCGAGGCGGGCTTGACGCGCCGGATGTGCTCCACCAGGGCCCGGGCGTTCTCGACCAGGGCGGCCTCCTTGAAACTCATCTTGCCGATGATGGCGTGGACGTTGCCGCCCGCGTCGTTGCGGTACTCCAGTTTCCCGGCCGAGAACTCGGCCACGAGTTTGCCGACGTCGGGGCCGACCGTGCCGGCCTTCGGCGTGGGCATTTTGCCCTGCGGCCCCAGTACGCGGCCGAGTTTGGCCACCTTCTGCATCATCGACGGGTGGGCGACGGCCACGTCGAAGTCCATCCACCCGCCCTGGACCTTGGCCACGAGGTCGTCGGCCCCCGCCTCGACTGCGCCGGCCTTCCTGGCGTCGTCGGCCATTTCGGGCGGGCAGAACGCGGCGACCTTGCGCGAGCGGCCCAGGCCCGCGGGCAAACTCACCGCCCCGCGGATGTTCTGCTCCGAGTTCTTCGGGTCGATGCCCAGTTTGAAGTGAAGTTCAACCGACTGGTCGAACTTCGGCTGCGGCATCTTCTTCAGAATCTTCACCGCATCTTCAATCGTGTAGAGCGGCTTGGTGACCTCTTTCTGGGCCGCCCGGAACCGTTTGCCGTGAGCCATGATTGCCTCCGTGGTTCAAGCCCCGCCTTGAGCGGGTCCCACAGGGTCGAGGATCAGTTGTTTGACGCCTTACCGGCCATCCTGTATGCCGGGCCGGCGGGGGCCGGCGCCGGGGCCGCCGGAGCGGGCGCAGCCGGAGCGGCGGCCGTCTTGGCCGCCGCAGCCGCAGCGGCCGCAGCGGCCTTCGCGGCGACGGCGGCCGCCTCTTCGGCCGTCTCGCAGACCACGATGCCCATGCTTCGCGCCGTGCCTTCGACGATGCGGACGGCCGCCTCCAGGCTGGCGGCGTTCAGGTCCTTCTGTTTCCGCTCGGCGATCTGGCGGACCTGGTCGCGCGTGACGGCGCCGACCTTGGTCTTGTTGGGTTCGCCGCTGCCCACGGCGATGTTGGCCGCCTGCTTCAGCAGAACCGCCGCGGGCGGGCTCTTCAGGATGAACTCGAACGAACGGTCGCTGTAAACCGTGATCTCGACCGGGATGATCGTGCCCTGCTGGTCGCGCGTCCGCTCGTTGAACTGCTGGACGAACAGGCCGATGTTGACGCCGTGCTGGCCCAGCGCCGGGCCGACCGGCGGCGCAGGCGTCGCCTGGCCGGCCGGGCACTGCAACTTGATCTTCGTGACGACCTGCTTCGCCATCGCAAACCCCTTCGCCGTTTGAAAACACGCGCCCGCCAAGGTGGGCGGCTGAATATCTTTATATCGGGCCGACCTGCCAATATTCGAGTTCCACGGGCGTTGCGCGGCCGAAGATGGTGACGATGACGCGCACGAGGCCCTTGTCCAGTTGGACCTCGTCGACGACGCCCTCGAAGTTCTCGAAGGGGCCCTGCTTGATCTTGACGTGGTCGCCGGGGGCGTAATCGACCTTCAGGGCGGGCGCCTCCTGGCCGGAGCGGTCGGCCTCGCCGACGAGTTTCTCGACCTCGTGCCCCTTCATGGGGGTGGGCTTGCCCTCGGTGCCGATGAAGTCGCCCACGCCGCTGGTTTCGCGGATGAGGAACCACACCTTCTCCGGCACGCTGCCGTCTTCCTCGGCGTCCATCTCGACGAACACGTAGCCGGGGTACAGTTTGCGTTCCGAGACGCGGCGCTTGCCGCCCTTCATGGTCGAGATGCGCTCCGTGGGGACGACGACGCGCGGCAGGAGGCCCTCGATGCCTTCGAGCCTGGCCTTGCGCTCCAGGGTCTCGCGCACGGTTTCCTCTTTGTTCGACTGCACCCTGAGGACGTACCAGTTCTTTGCCATACTTATATCACCACAGTTTAAGTCCGTTGGTCAGCACGAAGATAAAGAGCGTATCCACGACCCAGATGACGGCGGCCAGCGCCAGCACCGTTGCGATGACGACGGCGGTCGATCCGAGGACCTCCGCCCGGTTCGACCACGACACCTTCTTCATCTCGCTCTCCGTGGCGATGAGGAAGTCCACGAAATTCGGCTTGTTCAGCGCCCAGGCCACGCCCAGCGCCAGGCCCACCCCCAGCCCCACCGCCGCGCCGTACTGGACGTACACGCGGCCGGGCCACGCCTCGCTCCCCGGCAGGTGGCGGTCCAGCACCACCTGCGCGTAGTAGGCCAGGATGAGGATCACCACGGCCGCGCCAGCGGCCGTTCCGATCCTCACGTACTGCCCCTGGCCGCCTTTGTATATCTGGATGGCCACGGCCGATGTTCCTTGCGCCTGGGTTCCCGCGGGCCGGTTCTGGCAGGGGCGGAGGGACTCGAACCCCCAACATCCGGTTTTGGAGACCGGCGCTCTACCAATTGAGCCACGCCCCTGCTCGGGCCCAGGCCGTCCTCACTTCTTGCGTTCGCCGTGCTCGGTGTGCTTGCGGTCTCGCGGGCAGTACTTCTTCAGGCGCAGGTGCGCGTCGCCGCGCGACTGCATCTGCGTCCGGTAGTTCCTCGCCCCGCACACCGTGCACTCCAGCGTCACGAATTCGCGCGCCATGCCTGTGTTCCCCGGAATCTCCGCCCGCCGGCCCGACGCCAAGACACGAAGGGACGCGCCGCTTCCTCCCGCCTTCGGGAAGGAACCGGCCGCCCCTTAATGCGCCGGCCCGGCGGCTCATCTATTGCTGGCGCCACTGCGCCGCCGGTCCAGGGCTGCCGACCGGCGGCCCGGCGCCAGGTTCCCGAGCCTCGGACCCGGCGTACTGCCCGTTCTGGCTACTTCAGGATCTTCGAGACGACGCCCGATCCGACCGTCCGGCCGCCCTCGCGGATGGCGAACCGCAACTGCTGCTCCATCGCGATCGGCGTGATGAGCATCGCCTTGATCGTCACGTTGTCGCCGGGCATGCACATCTCGGCGCCGCCCAGAAGTTCGATGGACCCCGTCACGTCGGTCGTCCGGAAGAAGAACTGCGGCCGGTATCCCGTGAAGAACGGCGTATGCCGCCCGCCCTCTTCCTTCGTCAGCACGTACACTTCGCCCTCGAACTCGGTGTGCGGCGTAATGGAGCCGGGCTTGGCGAGCACCATGCCGCGCTCAAGGTCGTCCTTCTCCACGCCCCGCAGCAGGACGCCGATGTTGTCGCCGGCCTGGCCCTGGTCGAGGGTCTTCTGGAACATCTCGACGCCCGTGGCCACGGTCTTGCGGATGTCCGGACGAAGGCCGACGATTTCCACCTCGTCGCCCACCTTTATCGTGCCGCGGTCCACGCGGCCGGTGCCCACCGTGCCGCGGCCCTTGATGGAGAAGACGTCCTCCACCGGCATAAGGAACGGCTTGTCGATGGCCCGCACAGGGAGCGGGAAGTACGAGTCCATCGCCGCCAGCAGTTCGACGATCGCCTTGCACGACGGGTCCGCCAGGCTCGTCGCCTTCATCGCCGCCAGCGCGCAGCCGCGGATGATCGGCGTCTCGTCGCCGGGGAAATCGTATTTCTTCAGGAGGTCCCGGACCTCCAACTCCACCAGGTCCAGGAGTTCCGGGTCGTCCACCAAATCGACCTTGTTCAGGAACACGATGATCTTCGGCACGCCCACCTGGCGGGCCAGGAGGATGTGCTCGCGCGTCTGCGGCATAGGGCCGTCGGCCGCGCTGACGACCAGGATCGCCCCGTCCATCTGGGCCGCCCCGGTGATCATGTTCTTGACGTAGTCCGCGTGGCCGGGGCAGTCGACGTGCGCATAGTGCCGGTTGGCCGTCGAGTACTCGACATGGGCCGTGGCGATGGTGAGGATTTTGGTCTCGTCGCGGCGGCCCTGGGACTCGCTGGCCTTCGCGATCTCGTCGTAGGACTTGAACTTCGACAAGCCCTCGAACTCCATCACCTTGGTCATCGCCGCCGTCAGGGTCGTCTTCCCGTGGTCCACGTGACCGATCGTGCCCACGTTGACGTGCGGCTTGTCGCGCTTGAATACTTCCTTGGCCATTGCCTCGTCCCTTACCCTGGTGCGTCCCTTGCCTTAACGGCAGTTCAAGGTTAAAAATTGAAGGTGCGCCAGCGTACCGGCTCAATCCGCGATCCGCAATGGATGGAGCTGGTGTCGGGATTTGAACCCGAGACCTCGTCCTTACCAAGGACGCGCTCTGCCGACTGAGCTACACCAGCCCCCTCGCCGTGCGGCAGTCTCGGGTCACGGCCGAGACTCCGCCGTCACGCCACGACAGGCGCAGCACGGCCTCTCCCCGGAAGAACTTTTATAATACCCGCCTGCAAAGGCCTGTCAACTGAAAAAACGCGGGTGTTTGTCCCGCCAACGCGATTACGTCACATGCTTTCACCAACGCGAATATGTCACCGCGAATGACTCAGGCGGACAACGTATTGACAGCCCCGCCCCCGCGCGGTCAGACTGGTGGTGTCAGATCCGAGCGACAGGACACCATTCAGGAGGAGCACAGCCATGGCACTGAAACTCACACGCGTGGACACGTGGGCGGCAACGATTGAGGACCGGCCGGGCGGGCTGGCCGGGAAACTGGCGGCCCTGGCGGCGGCCGGAGCGAACCTGGAAATGGTCATCGCCCGCCGCAGGCCCGACCGGCCCGGCCAGGGCGTCGCGTACGTGACGCCCATCAAGGGGGCAAAGCAGACGCGCGCGGCCGCGGATGCGGGCTTCGCCAGGGCCGAGGCCCTGCACTCCCTCCGGGCCGAGGGGGCCGACCGCCCAGGACTCGGGGCAAAGATCACCCAGGCCCTCGCCGAGGCGGGCATCAACCTGCGGGGCCTCTCCGCCGCAGCCATCGGCAGGAAGTGCGTCGTGTACCTGGCGTTCGACACGGCCGAGGACGCGGCCCAGGCGGCAGGCGTGCTCAAGAAGGTCAAGTAAGCGCCTGAGTGCCTGAGTACCGCTCCCCATAAAAGAGGGGCGGAGTACATGGGTGCCACGCTTTTGCGGCCGTTTGCGAAAGCATGTCGCCCGAAGGACGCAAGTCATGCTTTCGCAACAGCGCGAAAGCATGGCACCCGGCAGCCCTTCAAAGATGTGACGCGGCACGGCCGGCTTGCCCGGCCGTGGGAGATGTCCCGCACACGTGGCACGGCCGGACAAGCCGGCCGTGCCACACGCGCGCAGGGGCCTGCGGGCAGCAACGTTCGGGGCGGCCATGAGGCTGCCTGCGACTCAGACGCGGGCGCGAATCCTTGCAATGGCCCCGGCTCCGGCCTACGATAAGAATCGCCATCAGAGCCGCGACCGTGAGGGACTGGCCGTGAAGGAGGGGCCATGAAACTGACGGCGCCGATCGCAGCCGTGGGGCGGGCGGCCATCGACCAGGTCGGAGACCTGGGCAACTTCGCCGTTTTCACGGCACAGACGTTCGCCTGGATCTTTACGGACCTGACGCGGTGGCGGCTGCTGCGCCCCGTCCTGTACGAGGTGGGCGTCCTGAGCATGCCGGTCATCATCTTCACGGGTGCGTTCGTGGGCATGGTGCTGGCGGTGCAGTCGTACTTCCAGTTCGACGCGCTGGGGCGGGCATCGTGGTCGGGAGCGGTCATCAACCTGTCGGTCGTCAAGGAACTGGGGCCGGTGCTGGCCGGGGTGATGATCGCCGGCCGCGTGGGCGGGGCGCTTGCGGCAAGCCTGGGCACGATGAAGGTCACCGAGCAGATCGACGCCATGCGCAGCCTGGGCGCCGACCCGATCCGCCACCTCGTCGTGCCGCGATTCGTGGCCTGCTTCGTCCTGATTCCGTTCCTGACCATCTACTGCGACTTCGTGGGCATCCTGGGCGGGTACTTCGTGACCTGGGGATACGGCGTCGACACGTACGAGTACTGGCAGCACTCGGCCAGCGTGATTGAGAACTGGGACGTGTTCACCGGGGTCCTCAAGAGTTGCTTCTTCGGCGCGGCCATTGCGCTGATTTCCTGCTACAAGGGGTTCCAGAGCCGCATGGGGGCCGAGGGTGTGGGCCGCGCTGCCACGGAGGCGTTCGTCGTGAGTTTCATGGCCATCCTGCTGCTGGACTTCTTCATCGTACTCCTGCTTCAGGGCATCTACGATGCGCTCTGGGGGCGCGTGGCCATCTTTGTGTAGCCGCCGGGCCGAGAACGGCAAAACCGCGATGACAAGCGAAGCGGGGAAACCGAACAGCAAGGACGAAGCGGCCGCAGGTGCGCCGCCGGAGTTCCTGATCCGGCTGGAGCACGTGTCGAAGCGGTTCGGCCGCCACACGGTCTTCAAGGACCTCTCGCTGGGGTTCCGCCGCGGAGAGACCACCGTGGTCCTGGGCGCAAGCGGCGTGGGCAAGAGCGTCCTGCTGAAACTCATCCTGGGCCTCCTGGAGCCCACGCGGGGGCGCATCTTCGTGGACGGCTCCGAGATAACGCACCTCTCGGAGCGCCAATTGGTGCCCGTCCGCAAGCGCTTCGGCATGGTGTTCCAGGGGGCGGCGCTCTTCGACTTCATGACCGTTTACGAGAACGTGGCGTTCGGCCTGAAGGAGCACACCGACCTGCCGGAAGGCGACGTCCGCCGCATCGTCAAGCAGAAACTCGCCCTCGTGGACATGGACGGCACGCAGAACCTGCTGCCGGAGCAACTGTCGGGCGGCATGCGGAAGCGAGTCGGCCTGGCGCGCGCCATCGCCATGGAGCCCGAGGTCATCCTGTACGACGAGCCGACCACCGGCCTGGACCCCGTGACGGCCGACACCATCAACGACCTCATCCTGCGGTGCCAGCGGGAACTGAGGACCACGGGCATTATGGTGACGCACGACATGGCCAGCGCCTTCAAGGTGGGCGACCGGCTCGTGCTGCTGTACGAGGGCGAAGCGATCGCCGACGGCCGGCCCGACGAAATCCGCCGCCATCCGGACGTCCGCGTCCAGCGGTTCATCACCGGCAACGCGAGCCTTACGGCGGCGCCGAAAACGTAGTGCACGAGGAGCCACAACCGTGAACGACCACAAACACGTCATCGTGGGCCTGTTCGTCCTGGTCGGGGCCGTCCTGCTGGGGACGATGATCGCCTGGTTCGAGGGCGTAGCGGTCTTCATCCGCGGCGGGTACGCGATGCACGTGCACCTGGATAGCGCCGTGGGAATCCGGGCGGGCAAACGCATCCACCTCGACGGCATCGAGGTGGGCGACGTCGTCGGCGTCACGTCCGCCGAGCCGCAGGCCCACGGCGTGTGGGTCGAGGTCCGCATCAGCCCCGACGTGCGCATCCCCAAGAGCGCCCGCTTCGTCGCCCAGCAGAGCGCCCTGGGGGGCGACCCGTTCCTCGATTTCCGCACGGCGACGGCCACGGCCGACTTCTGGCCGCAGGACGGCTCGGCGCGCGTCGAGGGAGTCATCCTGGCGCCCAGCATCTTGCCGGAAGACATCGTGACGAACTTCAGTGAACTCATCGCCCCGCGGACGCCCGAGGAAGTCGGACCCGACAAGCCCGCGAACCTCTCCTCCGCCCTCGTGCAGATCCAGCGGACGGCCAAGGCCATCCAGGACGAGTTCCAGCAGCCGGAGAGCCAGTACCGGCAACTCCTGGCCCGAGCGGGCCAGAGCGCCGAGGAACTCTCCAAGACCCTCAAGACCGTCCAGGACGCCATCCAGAAGCCCGACAGCCCGCTGAACCTGATGCTGGGCGACGCCCGCCAGAGCACCAAGGACGTCTCCGTAACCCTCAAGGGCGTGGACGAGATGCTGGCCACCGTCCGCACGACCGCCGAGACGTACACGAAGGCCGGCGTCAGCCTCCGCGAAACCAGCGAGGAGGCCCGCAAGACCCTCGCCGTCATCTCCAAGGACGCCGAGGAGGTCGGCGTCCTGGCCGCCAACGTGAACTCCCTGGTCCAGGACATCCAGAAGGGCAAGGGCACCTTCGGCCAACTCGTCGCCAACGACGAACTGCACCGCCAACTGGTCGTCCTCGTCGAGAACCTCCAGAAGATGATCGACAACACGAACCGGCTGGTCACCATGCTGCGGGAGGAAGGCATCTTTGCCAAGGAAGGCAAGTAGCCGCGCTGGATGCGGCCTCGGGACATGACATGGGCAAGAAACCGGAATCGCCCGACGTGGTCCAACTGGGTTTCCTGGGCGCCGGCAACATGGCCGAGGCGCTTGCGCGGGGCGTCCTGCGTGCGGACCTGCTGCGGCCGCGCGACATGCTCGCCTCTGACCCCGACGCCGGCCGCCGCCGCCTCTTTGAGCGGGAACTGAAGGTGCCTGCCCTGGAAGACAACCGTGCCCTGGTGGAGCGCTCGCCGGTGGTCGTCGTCGCCGTCAAGCCGCAGGTCTTCGACAAGGCCGTCGCGCCCCTGGGCAGCCTCTTCGGGCCGAAGAAACTGCTTATCTCCATCTGCGCCGGCGTCTCGACCGCCCACGTCGAAGAGGTCGCGGCAACCGGCACGCGCGTCGTCCGCGCCATGCCCAACACGCCCATGCTCGTCGGGCGCGGCATGGCGGCGGTCTGCGGCGGCAAACACGCCACCGACACGGACCTGGCGAAGGCCCAGCGGCTCCTCGGCGCCGCCGCACAGGTCATCCGCGTCCCGGAGGACCTCATGGACGCCGTCACGGCCGTCTCGGGCAGCGGGCCGGCGTACTTCTTCTACCTGGCCGAGAAACTGGCGGCCGCCGGGGTCGAACTGGGCCTGGCGGATGAAGACGCGCGGCTGCTTTCGCGCGTGACGTTTGAGGGTGCGGCCAAGTTGCTTGCGGAGTCGGCCGACCAGCCGGAGGAACTCCGCCGCCGCGTCACCAGCCCCGGCGGCACGACAGAGGCGGCCATAAAGACGCTCGATGCGATGAACTTCGGCCCGACCGTCTCCGCCGCCGTCAAGGCCGCACGAGACAGGGCAGGCGAGTTGGGCCGATGAAAATGCATGCCGGGGCGCACCCCGGCATGCGCGCTTCGAGCACGACGCGGGAGCGTCGGGTTACTTGCGCCGAGCGAACACCGCAGGGCGCACCACGCGCCCCGGACAAGGAGACGCGCCGATGACTCAAACGACATCGCCTATGCTTCCCCCCGGCCCGCCGCGCACAAGCGGCCTGGCCGTCGCCTCGCTCGTCCTGGGCATAACCAGCATCGTGGCCCTGACCTGCTGCTGCGGCACGGGATTCATTCCGGCCATCCTGGCGGTCGTCTTCGGCCACGTGGCCCGGCATCAGATCAAGCACTCGCAGGGGCGGCTGGACGGCGGAGGGCTGGCCATCGCGGGCCTGGTGTGCGGGTACGTGGGCCTCGCCTGGCAGGTGCTCGTGTCGCTGATGGTCCTGGCGGCGCTGCTCATCTCGGCCGCTGCCGAGCACAGCCACCGGCATGCGCCGTACCCGTACCGTCGGCTGTGACGACGAGCAGGGGGGCGGGGACTTTTCACTTTTCAGTTTTCACTTTGCACTGTCCGGCCCGCCTCATCGCCTCCGCCAGGGCGAACGGGTCGGCAGAGACGACGGCCGAGGCGTAGAACTCCATCGCGCCGACGTCCACGGTCTTCGCGGCAAGGTCGCCGCGGTCCACGAAGAAGACGAGCACGGGGAAGTTCCTCCACGCCGGGTCGGGCGGCCCGAGCGGCGGCATGTACACAGCCATGTTGTAACTCTTGACGTCCTGGGCGGCATAGACTTTCAGCGCCCGCCAGATGGCCCCGGGCAGGTCGGGGTCGTCGTACCGGTCCGCCACCAGGACCATCTCGCGTTCCTTGGCGGGCGTCAGGTGGGCCAGGGCATCGACGCCGCCCCAGCGGACGGCCAGGCCGAGCGCCTCGTGGATGGCCACAAGGTCGGTAAAGAAACTCGCGCCCATGCACTGGCGGTAGGCCTCGGCGTCGCGCCGAAGGCGTTCGACCTTGCCGTAATGGAACCTGCGGCCCACGGTCATCTGCGCGTGTCCGTGGATGATGCTGGCGGCGGCCTTCCACAGACAGTTCCACATAAGGAAGAAGAATCGCGCTTCCGGGTCCTCGGCGTGACACTTTTCGGCCCAGGCTCGGGCAGTGGCCAGGAGGTCGGCGACCTCTTCTGGCCGGAAGTCCTCGCGGCGGAAGCGCAGCGGCGAGTGGTCCTCGAAGATCGCCAGGCCGTGGTATCCGTCGTAGGCGGCCACGTTGGCGCAGGTTTTTTTTTCGCCGATGCGGCCGAAGGTGTTGGCGGGCGTCAGGTCCAGCGGGCGGCAGAAGGAGCACTTGGGGCGCGACGCCTCGATCTCGGCCTCCAGGTCGGTCGCGGCCTTCGCCTCGATGGGCCGCTGCGAGCGGACGGCGTTGAAGAGCGTCGCCTGGCCCGTCGCGCGGTTCATCACGTGGGTGATGGGCTGGCGGCGGACGGCGTCCAGGACGCCCTCCGGCGTCGAGGCCAGGTACTTGAAGGCGTTCGCTATCCAGGGTTCCATGGCCGGCGGCGGCAGGACGCGGGCCTCGCTCGCCGCAAAGTCGTACATGCGGTCGAACCGCGTGCGGTCGGCGGGCGGCAGGCCCGCGAGCACGTCCTGGAGCGCGGCGATGGAGGCGGGCATGGCGGGCCTTTCTATATCATTTTCGATTTTCGATTTTCGATTTTCGATTTGAACAACACCGTCGCCCGCGCGCAGCGTCGTTCAATCAAAAATCGAGAATCTGAAATCGAAAATGGAACATCACGCGGCATCGCAAGCGGGCGCAGGTCTTCCCCCCTCACGTCAGTTCCTCCAGGGCGGGCAGGAGGTAATCGCGGCAGACGACCTCCCAGGACATCTTGCTCGCGAGTTCATAGCCGCTGCGGATGAGTTTCTCGTGCGACGCGCGGTCTCGCGGCAGGCGCGCGAGGATCTCGTCGGCCACGCGGTCGGCTTCCTCCTCCTCGGCCCGGTTGCGCTCGCGCGAGCCTATCGAGAGGACGTTGTCGAGCGTGTCGTTCCCCGCGGGCAGGCGCGTGTAGTCGGCCACCAGCACGTTCGGCACCGGCTTGCCGCCCGTGACCTTCTCCACGAAGCCCGCGCAGCCGCAGATGTTCGTCACCACGCACAGCGCCCCGAACGAGAGCGGCTCCAGTTGCGCGATGCCGAACGGCTCGTAGATCGACTGGCCGAACTCGATGTCGGTGCCCTTGCGGACGTCCAGGAAGTCCATGTCGGGCGGCATCGCCATGCCGCACGACGCCCGGTTCCATCCGAACTGGTTCACCAGGACGACCTTGATCTGGCGGGCGCAGGCGTTGAACTTCTGCATGTGGACGTAGAAGTCGGCCTCGCCGCCCGAGAGATCGGGGTACCCCTCGCGATGGCTCACGGGCCAGGAATAGCGGCCCTCCATGTCGAGGATCTCGTGGCCCTTGCGCGGCGCCCCCAGTTCGCTCGACAGGAGGTAGAAGACGCCCGTCCTGCCGGTCTCGCGGAACTTCTTCTCCAGGTGCCACAGGACCTTCAGGTCGCGCCACATGCCCTTCGAGAGGGCCATGCGCGTGACGTGCGAGAAGACGTAGTCGGGCTTGAACTCCAGGACGTTCTCCGTGTACTGCTGGATGCGGCTCTTTGATTGCATGATATCTTCATAGGATACCTCATACGCCGGCACGCCGTTGTAGGCCAGGCGCAGGTTCTTGCGGGCGAAGTCGGCCGCCAGGAACCTCATCTCGCTCATCACGTGGTCTCCCACGCACAGGACGGCGTCGCAGAACCGCGCCGCCGACACCAGCGCGTGCTTGAAGAACGGCGCCTGGAGGCCGAAGACGTCCTCCACGAACTTGCCCCGCGCCATCGCCTGCGCCAGCACGTTGTAGAACATCGTGTCGTGTCCGGGATGGCCCTCCACGATGCGGCGCATCGTGGCCACCTCGTGCGCGTAGAACACGGTGCGCCACTGGCGGCTGTCCTGCTCTATGGCCGCCAGCGCCGCCGGCATGCCCATGAACTCGTGGGCAACGATGACGGCCGGCCCGTTCGCCGCCGCGCCGAGGGCCTGGACGGCCGCCACCGCCGGCCCGGCTATCCGCACGTACTGCTCGTACTCCCACGTGTGGTACAGGTCGCTGCGGACGCCGAAGCGCTCGTACAGCATGCGCTTAACGTCGCCCAGCCGGTCCATGTTCGGGTGCGTCACATCCAGCAGCAGCACCTCGGGGCTGGACTCGATGCCGGTCGTCCGGTCGCGGAACGTGCGCCGGCCGTAGATGATGCCCACGCCGTAACGGTCCTGGATGGGCCGCAACTTCGACTCCCATCCGCCCTTATCGACCCCGCCGAGGCTGCTGTAAAGCACCTCGCCGACCTTGGCCAGGAGTTCCTGCGTGCCGGCGTCGCCCGGCCCGACCAGGATGGACCTCGGCACAGCGTCGTTGTACGCCTTCGCCGTGAAGAACCCCTGAAGGACCGCCCCGATGCCCCCGACCTTCTGCACGGCTTCGTGCGTCACATGGATGAGCGTGTGCATGGTGCCCCTTTGCCGCTGAAGTCCTGCGGGCCGCGCACACCGCGCGGCTGTCTTGCAGCCCTTATCTTATCGGAAATCGCCCGGCGGTACTTGCCTATTTTGGGAAAGCCGACGGCCGGCAGCGAGCCGTTCCTGCGGCAGCCGCGGCCCGCCTTGCGCTTGCAGCCCGGGCGGGCCGCGTTACACTCAAGGTCATGGACCTTACGCCCGAACGCATCCTGGCGAATCTGCGGGAGGTGCGGAACCGCATCGCCGCAGCCGCCGCACGCAGCGGACGCACGGCCGACGCGGTGCGCCTCGTGGCCGTCACGAAGACCGTCGAGCCGGACGTCATCCGCCTGCTCGTGGGCGCCGGCCAGGCCGACGTCGGCGAGAACCGGCCGCAGCAACTCAGGGACCGCGCGCGGCTGCTGGCGGACCTGCCCATGCGCTGGCACATGATCGGCAGCCTTCAGCGAAACAAGGTCAAGTACGTCGCGGCGGCGTGCGCCATGATTCACAGCGTGGACAGGCTGGACCTGGCCGAGGAGATTTCGCGCCGGGCCCAGGCGGCAAACGTCCGGGCAGCGTGCCTGGTGGAGGTCAACAGCGGCGAGGAGCAGAAGGCCGGCGTCGCCCCGCCCGAGGCCCCTGCCCTCGCCCGCGCCGTGGCCGCACTGCCCGGCGTCCGCCTGGCGGGCCTCATGACCATGGCCCCCATCGCCGACGACCCGGAGGCCGTGCGGCCGGTCTTCGCCGCGCTGCGGCAATTGCTCGAGCGCATCAACCGCGACGGCGGCTTGCCCCGCCCCCTGACGGAACTCTCGATGGGCATGACGCAGGACTACCAAGCGGCCGTCGAGGAGGGGGCCACGATTGTTCGCGTGGGCACGGCCCTGTTCCGTTGAGGGGGGTGTATCTGACCGCAAAGGACGCAAAGGCAAGAACGGGGGCACGGCCAGCGGTTCCCGCAAGATAACTCCCACCTGATATGTCGTAATCTCAAAGTTTTTCTTTGCGCTCTTTGCGTTCTTTGCGGTTAAAGTCCCGCCGCCGGCAGCGCACGGCGGCCGACGGCAAGAAACGGTTCGGACATCACGAGGTTCATGGCAGGCGCAACCTCGTCGAAGATCGCCAGCACGGCCGCTATGATCTCCGACCCGTCCATCCCGGCCAGTTCCTTCTCGCCGATGGAGTAGTACGCCTGGAACCATCCCCAGGCGTCGTCGGGGACGCTGCGCAGCGCCCGCCGCAGGGCCGCCCCTCCGCCCCAGCGCCGGCCGCGGAACGTATGTGTCGCCGATGATGTCCCGCCCACGTGGGCCGTGAAGCCCTCGGCCGCAACCAGGCGCGCGAGTTCCTTCTCCAGCGGCGAACCTTTGCGCAGGCCCCGCACCAGGCGCCAGAAATCCCAGTCTTCCTCCGCGTGCACTTCATCGGCCTGCCCGGCGCCCCGGCGCGCAAGGGCCCGCTCGACCTGCATGCCCGCGTCCAGCGTGCGCTCTTCGCGGTCGAGGCTCACGAAGAACTTGGCGCACGAAAAGTTGTAGCCGCCGGAGATGGGCTTGGCCTCGCGGTTCGCGCGGACGACCCAGCAAATCCACTGCCAGTACCGCCCGCGGCCCCACTTGTCGATGATAAAGTCCCGCCCATGCCGCTGCACAAGGGCGTACTTGATGATCTGCGTGATGCGCTCGTGCGGTTCCAGGCCGCCCATGCGTATGCCGCGCTCGAAATCCAGGAACTGCCGCTTGAACGCCGGCCGGACGGGCAGCGGGGCAGCCGGCAGCACGCGGCGAACCGCCTGACGCGATGTGCCCATCGACCGACTCCGAAAACGCGCCGCGCAAGCGCAGCGGCTAACCAGCAAAGGCCGGCCGCACGGCCTGTTGGGCCGCGCGACCAGGCGCGCAAGCGTGTGAACCGCTCGCCTGGCGCGTTATAATACCGCCCGCATGGGCCTTTTCAACGACAGCGAGCGGCGGCAGATACGCGAGCAGGCGCCCCTGGCGGTGCGCATGCGGCCGCGGACGCCCGAAGAGTTCGTCGGCCAGCAACACTTTTTCGGCCCCGGCCGGCTGCTTCGGCGCATGATCGACGCCGACCGCCTCCAGTCGGCCGTCTTCTACGGCCCGCCCGGCACGGGCAAGACCAGCCTGGCCGAGGTCATCGCGGGGCGCCTGTCGGCCGCGTTCGAGCAGATGAACGCCGCCCTCGTGGGCGTAAAGGAAGTGCGAGACGTCCTCGAGCGCGCCCGCGACCGCCTCATCACCGGCCGCCAGCGCACCGTCCTCTTCCTCGACGAGGTGCACCGCTTCAACCGCGCCCAGCAGGACGTGCTCCTGCCGGACGTTGAAGACGGCGTCATCATTCTCATCGGGGCGACCACCGAGAACCCGTTCTTCGCGCTGAACGCCCCGCTTGTTTCGCGGAGCCAGATTTTCCGCTTCGAGCCGCTGTCGGAGGAGGAAATCCTGACGCTTCTTCGCCGCGCGATGGCCGACCAGGAGCGCGGCCTGGGCCGCTACCGCCTTCGCGTGAGCGACGAGGCCCTCGCGCACTGGGCCCGGACGAGCGACGGCGACGCGCGGCGGGCGCTGGCAGCCCTGGAGGTCGCGGTCCTCTCGCAGGTGAAGAACCCGCTCGCCCCGCCCGAAGAGGCGGGCGAAATCGCCGTTGACCTGGCGGTGGCCGAGGAATCCATCCAGCAGAAGGCCATCGTGTACGATGCCACCGGCGACGAGCATTACGACGCTGCAAGCGCGCTGATCAAGTCGATGCGCGGCAGCGACCCCGACGCGGCCCTCTACTGGATGGCCCGCATGCTGGAAGCGGGCGAGGACCCGCGCTTCATCGCCCGCCGCGCGGTCATCTGCGCCGCCGAGGACGTGGGCAACGCCGACCCGGCCGCCCTCATGCTGGCCGTGGCCGCCATGCACGCGGCGGAGTTCGTCGGCATGCCCGAGGCCCGCATCCCCCTGGCCGAGGCCGTTACGTACATCGCCTGCGCCCCGAAGTCGAACGCGGCGTACCTGGCCATCGACCGCGCGATGGAGGACGTGCGCGAGAACCGCACGCTGCCCGTTCCCAGGCACCTGCGCGACACGCACTACAAGGGCGCCGAGCGGCTGGGGCATGGCGAGGGATATAAATACGCGCATGACTTCAAGGACGGCGTCGCCCCGCAGGACTATCTTGGGGTCGATAAGACCTACTACGAGCCCACCGACCACGGGCACGAGGCGAAACTGAAGGCCCGCCTGGAACAGTTCAAGAAGTTGCGCAAGGGCGGGGCGGGCGACGACAAGAAGTAGGCAGGGATGCACCCCGGCGCCCTTCCCTACCGAGCCGCGCTCCGCCGGTCCGCGTCCGAGGCGCGGCGGCTCTCCGTAGCCGCCGCGCAAGGATGGGGGAACTGCCAGGCCGGGC
>VGYT01000037.1 GCA_016872895.1 Planctomycetota bacterium | reverse complement strand
GGTCGGGAGACCCGCCGCGCAAGGCGCGAGCGAACGCACGGCGCCCGGCCGCGTCCGCGGCCGCGAAGGCGGCAGGATTTCAGGAGAAACATCGTGAACACTGGTGGGTGGAGCGTCCTGGGAGTGATTGCTTGCTGCGCCTTGCCCCTGCTGCTTTGTGCGGCCGCGGCGGAGCGTGCCGAAGCCGCAGAGATCCTCATCGGCGCAGCCACCGCGAACATCACGCCGGAGCGTCCGGTGGCCCTCGCCGGGCAGCACCACACACGCATCGGGCGCAAGGCGGACAATCCGCTGACGGCCACCGCCCTGGCGCTGGAGGCCCGCGACGGCGGGAAGGCGGTGGACCAGGCCGTCTTGGTCGCCTGCGACCTGGTGGCCATCCGCGAAGGCGTCCAGGAGCGGTTCCGCGAGCGGATGAAAGACCGCCTGCCCGGCTTCGACCTGCGCAAAGTGTTCCTTGCGGCCACGCACACCCACACGGCCCCGGAGATGCTTGAAGGCCGCTACGTGGTCCCGGAGGGCGGCGGCCTGATGGGGCCGGCGGAGTACGTGGAGTTCCTGTGCGACCGCCTGGCGGAGTGCGTGGTGCGCGCGTGGGAGGGGCGCAAGCCCGGCGGCGTCAGTTGGGCGCTCGGCCACGCCGTGGTCGGCCACAACCGCCGCCCGGTTTACGAGAACGGGGCCGCCCGGATGTACGGCAAGACCGATGCGCCCGACTTCGTCTGCCTTGAAGGCTACGAGGACCACGGCGTGGAGGTGCTGCTGTTCTGGGGCGCCGAGAAGGAACTCACCGCCGTATTCATCAACCTGGCGTGCACCGCCCAGGAGGTCGAGAACCTCTCGACCATCAACGCCGATTTCTGGCACGACGTCCGCGAGCAACTCCGCGCGGAGCACGGGCGCGAACTGCACGTGCTGGGCCTCCCGAGCGCCGCGGGCGACCAGTCGCCTCATCTTATCTACCGCAAGGCGGCCGAGGAACGCATGCGCGCCCTGCGCGGCCTGACGCGCACCCAGGAGATCGCCCGCCGCATCGTCCGGGCCGTGGACGACGTCCTGGACCCCGCCCGGCGCGACATCCGCACCGACCTTCCCTTCGCGCACACTGTGCAGGACGTCATGCTTCCCGTGCGCAAGGTGACCGAGGGGGAACTCGCGCGCTACAAGGCCCAGTACGAGCAACTGGCCGGCAAGCCCGAGCGCACCAGCGCCGAGCACGTCCACATGCTGCGCGCCAAGGCCGTGATGGACCGCTTCGAGCGGCAGGAGGCACAGCCGGACTACCGGATGGAACTGCACGCCATCAGGCTCGGCGACGCGGCCATCGCCACGAACCCGTTTGAACTTTTTCTGGACTACGGCATCCGCATCAAGGGGCGCAGCAGGGCCGTCCAGACGTTTATCATACAACTTGCCTGCAACTCCGGCGGCTACCTGCCCACGGAGAAGGCCGTCCGCGGCGGCGGGTACGGGGCCGAGGTGGTCAGCAACCGCGTCGGCCCTGAGGGCGGCAAGGTGCTCGTTGACCGCACGGTCGAGGCCATAAACGCCTTGTGGGAGCGCCCGGCGGCCGCGCAGGCGGGACACCGCCAGGCGATGCCGCGGCGATGAGCGGCTACTTGAGCGCCTTCAGGAGGTCCTCGGCCTTCTTCTTTGGCGCGCCTTTTGATTTCTCGGCCGCCGTCTGAAGCGCTTTCTGGAGTTGCTGCCTGGAGACGCCCTTCAGGTCCTTCTTCTCCGCGAGGCCGACAATGGCCGAGCACGCTTCCCCGGCGAGCGCGGGATCCGCCGCGAAGTTCACCAGCATCTCCAGCGAGCCGGCGGTCTCGATTGTGCCGAGGGCCGAGATCACGAGCCGCTTCTCCTCGGGCCTGGTGACGAGCGGCATGACGGCGTTGACCTTGGCCAGCCTCTCGTCATCCTTGAGTTTCCTGGTTCCGTGGACATACTGAAGGTAGCCGCGCAGCGCCAGCACCTGGTGCGTCACCTTCTTGGCGGATTTGGCCAGTGCCAGGAGCGGCTCAGCCGCCAGGGCGTCCTCCGGCCACATGCTGGGCCAGGTTGACAACGTTCGTACGGCTTCGTCCTGGACGGCCTCATCCTTGTCGTTGACGGCGGCCCTGACGGCGGCCAGGGCCTCGGGCCCGCCGGCGCAGGCCAGCGCGTGCAGCGCGATCATGCGAAGTGCGCTGTCGCCGGCCTGCGCAAGGGGCGCCAGGTGCGCCGCGCAGGCCGCGCCCCCGCGCCCGCTGATGGTCATAAGCGCTTTCTCGATGCCCGCATGTTCGTTGGCGTCGGCTTTCCGAAGAACCTTCACCAGGTCGGCCGCCTGTTGGGCCCCGCCCATGGCGCCGAGGGCCTCGACGGCGGCCCCGCGAACCCCGGCATCGCCGTCCTCGGCGCACCGCACGATGGCCGGAAGGGCCGCCGTGATTCGCCGCTGCCCGGCGACCTCGATAATGACCTGGCGCGTTTTGCCGGCCGCCTGCGGCAGGCGGGCCAGAAGGTCGGCATCCACTTCCTGGCCGGAGAGTTTCGTGAGCGTCCCCCTGGCCTTCTGCGCCAGTTCCGCATCGCTCTCGACCGCGGCCTCCAGCAGAACGGGCACGCAAGTGGCGTTGCCGAAGCGTTCCAGCGCGCCCATCGCCGCGATCCGCACGTGGGTTGCGCCGCCTGCGGCCGCCTTGAGCACGGCGGGCAGCGCCCTTGAATCGCCGCGGTCGGCCAGGGCAACAAGCATGAGAGCCTGGCGGTCCGACGCCATCCGGGCCATTTCAGCCGCCAGCGCATCGGTCGCCTCCGGGCCGGGCAGTTCGCGGGCCGTGCGCAGTCCGATGCCGAGCGCCGCGCTGTCCGTCGACCTGAGTTGCTCGACCAGCAGCGGGACGCCGGCCGCCCCGCGGGCGAGAATCGCCCCCCGGGTCGCCTCGAGAACCTTCTGCCTGGGCACGTCCGCCTTGCGGACCGTGTCGTACAACCTCACGGCCTCGTCGCGATTGCCTTCGGCGAGGAATCGTTCCGCACACAGGACGCAGCCCTCCGCCACCTCCGTGCGGACGGCCGGCGGGGCGGCGGCCAGCATCGGCTCCAGGGCCTTGGCGGCGGCGGGGCCGCCGATGCGGCCGAGGGCCGCGGCCGCCGCCGACGCCACCTCCGCATCGGCATCCTTGAGCCTCGCCGCGAGCCCGCCCGCCGCCTTCGCGTCGCGACGCACGCCGATGGAGTTGATCACCCCCACGAGCAGCCTGCCCTGTACCTTGCCCATCGCCTTGCGAAGCGATTCGTCTGCGGACGGATCGGGGATCGCTTCCAGCGCAATCCGCGCCCAGGACGCCAGTTTCTCATCGCCCAGGAGCGCAGCCAGGGCCGGCACGGCGGCCTTCGTGCCGCAGATCGCCAGTTGCTTGCAGGCGAGGGCCTTGGCGGCCGGCGTGGCGTCGGCCGACTGAAGCGTGCCGAGCGGCGCCTTCTCGCTCCCGCCGGTGTAGCCTTGCTGCTCGGCAGCGGCGATGGGGCGGGCGGCGGCGCAGGCCCGGTCGGCGGCCATTGCGGAAACGGCCCCTGCGAACAGGGCGGCACACAGCACGCAGAATCGCTTCCTGGGCACCGTCAATCTCCTTGACAAGAGCGGTCCGGCGGCCGGGCGGGCTTACAGCCGCCACGGTTCGCGCAGGGCTTCCGACCGCAGCCGGTTGGCCTCCGCGTCGCCGATGAATTCATGCTTCTTCAGATCGTACTTGAGTTTACGGTTCAGGAATATCGCTATGTTGGCGGCATGGCAGGCGATGTGCGACCAGCAGGCGACGTCGGCGCTGGCCCGCGGCTGCCCCCGCGTCTTGACGCAGTTGAGGAAATCGCGGATGTGATTGTTCGCCGGGTAGCCGGGGATCTTGGCGCCCCTGCCGACCAGCAGGGCCGGCGAACTTGCGGCAATGTCGCCGTTGTCGCCCGTCTCCACCCAGCCCATATCGCCCTCGAACCGGACAGGGCACGAGCCCAGGGCGAGCCAGCCGTCGTCGCGCAGGACCAGGTTGACGCCGTTGGCGTAGCGGGCGGCCGCACGGCCGCCGGCGGGCGGGTCGTATTCCACCGGGGCCGTCAGGTCCGCGCCGTTGGCCCACTGGCAGATGTCCACGCAGTGGGAGCCCCATTCCAGCACGCCACCGCCGACCATGCCGCCGCCCTTCTCAAAGTTGAAGCCGTCCAGCAGTTTCTTGTTGAAGGGGCGCCAGGCCGCCGGACCCAGGTACATGTCCCAGTCCACCTCTTCCCTGGGCGGCTGGGGTTCTTCGGGCGCCCACCCGCTGGATGAGGTCGCCATGCCGCGCGGCTGGGCGTGGACCGTGTGGAGTTTGCCCAGTTTGCCGCGGCGGGCCAGTTCGACCGCGAACTCGAACTGCGGCAGGTTCCTGCGCTGCATGCCGCCCTGGAACACGCGGCCGGTGCGGCGGAACGTTGCGGCCAGTTCCAGGCTCTGCGCGATGTTCTTCGTGCACGGTTTCTCGCAGTACACGTCCTTTCCGGCCTTCGCCGCCGCAATCGCGGCCGTCGCGTGCCAGTTCGGGCCCGTGGCGATAAGCACGGCGTCGATGTCGGGGCGGGCCAGCAACTCGCGGAAATCGCGGTACGTGGCGCAATCCGTGGTACCGTACTTGGCGTCGGCCATCTTCTTGACGGCCTCGCGGCGGGCGGCCTTCACGTCGCAGACGGCCAGGAACCGCACATCCGATTCCTGCAAGAAGCACCCCAGGTCATAAGTGCCCCTGTTGCCGATGCCGATGCCGCCCAGCGTAATCCGTTCGCTGGGAAGAACGCCGCCGTCCTTCCCCAGAACAGTGCCTGGAATCACGTACGGCGCCGCCAGCACGGCGCCGGCCCGGACCACGGCTTTCAGGAACCGCCGCCGATTGAGGCGTGCTGCCTGCTCAAACATGTTTGGCCTCCTGTTGGGCACACGTTCACGCGCCCCAGAACCACTCTAATAGAATCACTCCGGGCTTCCCGGGTGTCTGTTATTCCTCAGACCGTTCGCTTGCACGTTCACCATGCGCGAACAACCTGCTTCAAAGCCCCCGGCACCGCCGGGGGATGATCGGCCCGCACCATCCATCCCCACGCGGTGCGTGGGGCTTGTTTGAACCATGCCCGCGAACAACCTGCTTCAAAGCCCCCGGCACCGCCGGGGGATGATCGGCCCGCACCATCCATCCCCACGCGGTGCGTGGGGCTTGTTTGAGCCATGCCCGCGAACAACCTGCTTCAAAGCCCCCGGCACCGCCGGGGGATGATCGGCCCGCACCATCCATCCCCACGCGGTGCGTGGGGCTTGTTTGAACCATGCCCGCGAACAACCTGCTTCAAAGCCCCCGGCACCGCCGGGGGATGATCGGCCCGCACCATCCATCCCCACGCGGTGCGTGGGGCTTGTTTGAACCATGCCCGCGAACAACCTGCGTGTCGCAGTTCCGAAGCCGGATGAGGCTGTCGCCGAACTGCCAAGGAGAATGTTGAATGTGAAATCTTGAATATTCAATATTCAGTATTCAACATTTAATATTCTCCTTGTCTTTCCCACGCCGGCGCCGGACGCAAGCGCCTCGCGGCACTTCTGGCGGTACTCGTTCTGCGGGCCTGGCACGTCGGCGCCGGCAGCGCCGGCCTGCCAGGCGGCCCGGGCTTCGTCCAAGCGGCCCAGCGCGGCCAGGGCCTTGCCGCGCCAGTATTGTGCCGGGGCCTCCACAGGCTTGTTCGAACGGCCGACGTTGAGGTTGGCGGGGTAAGTGAGCGCGGCCTCGAAGTCGGCGACGGCGCCCTTCGCGTCGCCGTGCTCGAGGCGCTGGCGACCCCGCTCGACGTGCGCGCGGTTGAACAGGCGCCACGTGACGTCCTGCCCTTCCCAGTTGACGAAGTACGGCGTCGATTCCAGCAGCCCGATGCAGTCTTCGTAGCGCTGGTCGGCCGCGTACGCCTCGCCCAGGAGCACGGTGATCTCCGCCCGCCGCATCCCCTCAAGCGGCATCGTCTCCAGCAGCCGGATCGCTTCGGGCCGCTTGTCGGCAGCGATGAGGACCTCCGCCAGATCGCGGTAAAGCGTCTGGTCGCCGGGCCGGGCGGCGATGGCCTTGCGGTAGAACTCTTCGGCCCTGGCCAAGCCGCCTTTCGCGGCAGCCGCCAGCCCGAGGTTGCGCCAGGCGATGCTCAGATTGGCGTTCAGTTCGGCAGCCTTCTGCCACGCGACAGCGGCCTCGTCCACGCGGCCGAGACCCGCCAGCAGGCAACCGAGTTGCAGATGCGCCTGCGCGTCGGCGGGATTCTCCCTGACGGCGTACCCCAGAATCTCCACTTCCTCCGGCCGCGAAGCAAAGACCCGCTCCTTGCTCGTGCCCGCGGCCTGGGCAAGCCAGCGGCGTGCGGCCGCAACGTTGCCGCGCACCGAGGCATACCACGCAAGATAGTAGAGCGGCAGGAAGCCCCGCTCGGCCGGCGGCGAAGCGTCCACGCACACCGCCTGGACAATTCGACCGGCCTCCTCGACCAGCCCCAGTTCGGCGAACACCAGACTCGTTTCCAGGAGTTCGAAATCATCCTCGCCGACAAAGGAGCGGACCTCCCGGGCAAACTGCGCCAGCGCCGCCTCATCCGCCAGACCCACGAGCGCCCGCGGAACGAGGGCTGTCGGGTCCTCCGTCATCCGCCGCGCGGCCAGGTCGCGGGCCGCGCGCATCTGGCCGGTGGCGTGCAGAGCCAGCATGAGGTGGTCCTGTGCGGCCGAGTCCTCCGGATTCGTCCGCACGGCCTTCTCGAAGGCCGCCACCGCTCCCATTCCGTCGCCCAGGCGCATCGCCGCGCGCCCCGCCAGATGATACCCGATTGAAGCCGTGCCGGGGCAGCGAACGGCCCGGTGGCCGCAGCGCAAGGCCTCCTGGGGATCCTTAAGCCGAAGGCGGCAGGCGCCCAGGTAGAACCAACCGAGGCCGTCGTCGCCGTCGCGTTGGAGTGCTTTCTGCAACCACTCGACCGCTGACGCATACAAGCCTGCCTCGAAGTCCAGTACGGCAAGCGACCGCAGCGAGGCCACGTGAGCGGCATCGCGTGCGAGGGCCTTCTCGTAATACTGGCGCGCCTTGGGTCGGTCGGTACCCCGGTCAAACTTGCGCCCCTTCAGGTACAACTCCTCGACGGACAGTTGGTCGTCGGGTTTCTCCAGGAACCCGGCCCTGTTGGGCGGCTCCACTTTCGGGATCGGCAGCGGTGTGGTGAACGCGGCCAGCAGCCGCCCCTCCTTGCTGGTGACGGTCACCTCGACAGGCTTCTGCGGCTCGCCGTCCAGCGTGACGCCCACCGGTGCGTCGGGGCCCAGGTCGACGGCCTTGCGGAGGAGTTCACGGCCCTCGCGCGCGAGCACGCACACCGCCCGCGCAAACCGCGCGGTGGCAAGAAACCGCAATTCCAGGCGCCCGTTGTGCCGCGCCGTCTGCGCGGCCACGTCGCGCGTGGCGTACTCGAATCCGTCACCCAGCCCGTGGACCGGGTACCACCACTCTTGCCATCCCACCTGGTCGCGCGGGCCCAGCATGCCGTAGTCCGACTGGGTGGGCAGCGGCCCACTCTGGACCTCGATATAAGGCCCGTCCTCGTCGGTCAGGTTCTTCTGGGCGACCTTGCCGAAGTCCCACTCGCCCCACGTCCATGCCTTCTTGCCTGACAATTCGTGGTGGTTGGCCACCTGGACGATGCCCCGATCGGCCTGCGCATCATACGCCCCGAAGAAGTCGTACGAGCAATCCACGGCGAAGACCGAGGCGTAGGTCTCGTAGTTCTTCAGCCACGAGAGGTCTCGCCCCTCGTGCACCGGCCATCGGAAGAACTCCCGAGCATTGTGGTCGGTGCCCAGGCTCATCGGGTAAATGAACCGCGTGCCCGAGCGGTTGGGAAAGGCCGTACAGTTCCAGAAATAGTACGGATGCATGCCGTCGGTGGGATTATACAGGCGGACCCGTTCATCGAGAAAGGCCCGGCCGGGATGCAGCGTCACCCGGACCGTCCACCGCGTGCGGAAGATCTGCTCCTGGTTGCCGATCTCCAGGTAGGCCGACCCGTCCGGGTTGCGGCCCACCACGGCATCGACCGGCGAGACGACGGTGACCGTGTGCCCGTGCGGGCCGGAGTTCCACTCCACGCCGCCGCTGATCCACGCCCCGCGCATGGCGATCATCCCCGGCTTGATCACGCGGTTCAGGTGAAACATCTCCTTGCCCTCGGTCTTGTCCCACACCGAGTGCAGGCGTCCGCCCAGTTCAGGCAGACACGTCACCTTGAGGTATTCGTTTTCAAGGAACAGGGCCTTGTACGTGCGATCTATTTTCTTGCGCGAGAGGTGGTCCTGCATGACATACGGGTACGTAATCGCGCCGCGGACCGTGGTGGACAGCCTTGCCCCGCCCTCCAAGGCCCAGAACCTCGGGTTGATGTCCTCCTGCCAGGGGTACGTCGGAATGGTGATCGTGCCCTCCCAGGCCCGGACATCGGCTTGGGCTTCGCTCGGCGCTGCGGCCCATGCGGCAAGCATGGCCATCGAGGTGAAGGCATGTATGAAGGCATTCCTCATGGCAATCCTCCTTCCGCCCCGCGTCAGCACCGCCCTCCCGCCGGGGCTCGGGGCCTCCTGTCCGTACCGGAAACCACGTCCACGTTAATTCCGCGGCGCTCGCGCCCGACCGGCATTACCGGGAGGGACCGCTGCCGGAACATTCCAACCCGGATTTCCCAGATGGAGGTAGAGTTTTTCTTTTGCGCCACCAAGTTTACCCGCATAGAATGCCCCTGTTCAAGCATTTCGGCTCCATTCGCGGGGAGAGGGCAATGGGTGAAGCCTTGCGGGTCGGTTTCGAGGGTCGTCTGAGGCTGGGATTTCACGGCCCGAAGGTCACGTCGGATGGCCGTCCCTCGTGGGCTGTTCCGGGCGATCCTTGAACGGATCCGGCGGCTGAGGTTGCCGGAAGCAGTCCCAGGATGAATTGCGTAGCCGCCGAATACGGAGTTTACACCGGGGCGGCGGGGGCCGTCTGTTTTCGCCGCGCCAGGGAGGCAGTTCTCCGACCCCGACCGGTCATTTGGCCCCTGAGGGCGGCGGCATCGGCCGACTTTGGCCTGGCAATCCGGGCGAAAAACATTTGCGGAATCCTCAAGACAAGAGATAGTGGATGAAGAACGGGCTGCGGCGGTCGCAGGCCAAGGTCATATGGGAAATCCCGGATTAACCATGATTGAGACCGTGCGAGGCCTGATGGCCGCTCCTTTTACTCCGATGCACCTTGACGGAAGCGTCAACCTGGAGGCCGTCCGACCGTACGCCGACCTGTTGCACCGCAACGGCCTGGCGGGGGCGTTCATCTGCGGAACAACGGGCGAGGGGCTCTCTCTGACGACGCAGGAACGGATGGACCTGGCCCAGCGGTGGGCCGACGTGACGGCCGGCCGGGAGCCGCTGAAACTGATCGTCCACGTGGGGCACACGAGCCTGGCCGAGAGCCGCATCCTGGCCGCCCACGCCCAGGCGACCGGCGCCTGGGGCGTCGGCGCCATGAGTCCATGCTTCTTCCGCCCGCAGACCGTCGAGGACCTGGCGCACTTCTGCGCGTCCGTGGCCTCCGCTGCGCCGGACCTGCCGTTCTACTACTACCACATCCCGTCCGTCACCGGCGTGAACTTCCCGATGATCGACCTTCTGCGGGCGGTCGCCGGGCGCGTCCCCAACTTCGCGGGGATCAAGTACACGTGGGAGAACCTGATGGACTACGGGCTGTGCCTGGCCTTCGACGGCGGGCGGTACGACATGCTTTTCGGGCGCGACGAGATCCTCCTGGCCGGCCTGGCGCTGGGGGCCCGCGGCGCCGTCGGCAGCACGTACAACTTCGCCGCCCCGTTGTACCACCGCATCCTCGAGTCCTTCGACAAGGGCGACCTGGAGACCGCGCGGCTCCTCCAGGGCACGAGCATGGAGATGATCCGTTTGCTCGTGCAGTTTCACGGGAACGTCATGGCCTCGGGTAAGGCGACGATGAAGGCGGTCGGCCTGGACTGCGGTCCGGTTCGCCCGCCGTTGCGGAACCTTGCGGCGGAGCAGGAGGACAGGCTCCTCTCGGACCTGGCGAAGATCGGTTTGGCGGACTTCGGCTGCCGCCGCTGATTCCGGCATAGGTAACGCTAACGGGTTGTGCCACGGCCGGTCTTGCCCCGCCGTGCTCTTTGGCCCTGCGGCAGGACCGAAAGAAGCACGGCCGGACAAGGCCGGCCGTGGCACAAGATGGACATTGCTTTGGGGCATGGTTCAAAGCCCCCGGCACCGCCGGAGGATGACCGGCCCGCACCATCCATCCCCACGCGGTGCGTGGGGCTTGTTTGAACCATGAAGGACCGGCGGAATGACACGAACGCTACTGGCGGCCGCGTGGTGGTTGGGGGTTTCCTCAAGCGCGGTGGCGGCCGCGGCGCCGCCGGCGTCCCCCTCGGCGCCGGTCGTCACGTGGTCGCAACTTCCGGACCTTCCTCCCGCCCCCGGACAGGCGAGCCAACCCGGCCTGGCGGGGGCGTTCGCCGGCGTCCACGCCGATGCGCTGATCGTCGCCGGCGGGGCGAACTTCCCCCAGGCGCCGCCCTGGCAAGGCGGCGCGAAGAAGTGGTGGGATGACATCTACGTCCTCGTGAAGTTGGACCCGGCCTCCGCCGCCGGCGCCTTGCCGGAAACGGCCCCCGACGGGCAGGCGCTCTCCGGCCTGCCGCGATACCGGTGGGTGTACCCCAAGACGCGCCTGCCGCATCCGCTGGCCTACGGGGCGGCCGTCAGCACGCCCGACGGCGTCCTGTGCATCGGCGGTTGCGACGCCGAGCGATGCTACGCGGACGTCTTCCGCATCCGCTGGGACCCCACGACGCAGGACGTTGCCATCGATCCCTTGCCGCCGCTGCCGGGGCCGCTGGCGTTTCACGGCGCCGCGCAGATCGTGGACGCTGCACGGGGCATCGACCGGGTTTACGTCGTCGGCGGGCAGGAGGGCGTCAAGGATCCCGCGGCCACCCGAACGTTCCTCTGCCTGGACCTGGGCGAACTGAAGGCGGGGCGGGAGGTCCGCTGGCAGACGCTGGACCCCTGGCCCGGCCCGCCCCGGTTGCTGCCGGTCGTCGCGGTTCAGACCTTCCGCGAAGACCCGTGCCTGTACGTTTTCAGCGGACGCGATGTGCAGCCGGGGCGGCAGGCGGTCTTCCTGGCCGATGCCTACCGTTACACGCCGCCGGGGGCCCGGGCCTATGCCGAGGGGCGCACCGACGGCCTGCCGTGGAAACCACTCGGCGACATCCGACCCGACGGCCGGGCGCCGCGGCCCATCACCGCCGGCGTGGGCATCGCCTACGGCAGCCAGCACATCCTGGCCATGGGTGAGACGGGCGACCTGTTCCTCAAACTGGCCGACCTGGAGACCCGGGCCGGGCGCCTGCGGGCCGAGGCGGAACAGCAGGCCGACCCCGCCGCCAAGGCCGGCCTTCTGGCCCAGGCCCAGGGCGCCGACGCGGAGCGGATCGACCTCCTGACGCGCCATCCCGGTTTCAGCCCGGACATCCTCCTCTACCACACGGTGACCGACACGTGGGTCCAGCGGGGATCCTTTCCGCGCGGCAGCCCCGTCACGACGAACCTCGTGCGCTGGGGCGACGCCCTGGTAATTCCGAGCGGGGAGGTCAGCCCCGGGATCCGCACGGCGCAGGTCTGGGCGGCCCGCCCCATCGAGCCGCAGGTCGCCTTCGGGACGCTGAACTGGGCGGCCCTGGGGGCGTACCTGGCGGTGCTGGTGTGGATGGGCGTGCACCTTTCGCGGCGGGAGAAGACCACGGGCGACTTCTTCCTGGCCGGTCGGAGGATTCCCTGGTGGGCGGCGGGATTGAGCATCTACGGCACGCAACTCAGCGCGATCACGTTCATGGCCATCCCTGCCGCCAGTTACCGGCTGGACTGGGTGCCGTACGTGGGCAACCTGATGATCTTCTGCATCGCGCCGGTCGTGGTGTACCTGTATCTGCCCTTCTATGGCCGGCTGAACGTCACATCGGCCTACGAGTATCTGGAGAAGCGGTTCAACTTGGCCGCGCGGCTGTACGGCAGCCTCTCGTTCATCGCCTACCAGATCGGGCGCATGGGCATCGTCATCCTGCTGCCCGCCGTGGCCCTGTCGGCCGTCACGGGAATCGACAAGTACGTGTGCATCGTCATCATGGGGTTGCTGTGCACGTTCTATACGGTGCTGGGAGGAATCGAGGCGGTCATCTGGACCGATGTGCTCCAGGTCGGCGTGCTGCTCGGCGGGGCGGTCTTGAGTTTCTTCTTCATCGCGGCCAAGGTCGAGGGCGGCATGGCGGGCGTCGTGAGCACGGCCTGGCAACACGACAAACTCCATGCGGCCAACTTCACGTGGGACTGCACCGTGATGGCCCTGGGGGTGGTCGTGTTCGGCAACTTTCTGGGCAACCTCGTGCCCTATACGACCGACCAGGCGGTGGTGCAGCGGTATCTGACCGTCCGCGACGAGACGCAGGCCCGCCGCGCCATCTGGACCAACGCTCTCCTGACGGTTCCGGGGTCGATCCTGTTCTTCGGCATCGGCACGGCCCTGTTCGCCTTCTACGCCCACCACCCGGGCCAGTTGAAGCCGATGCTCCACAACGACGCGATCTTCCCGCTGTTCATCAAACAGGAGTTTCCGGCGGGGCTGGCCGGCGTGGTCGTCGCGGGGGTGTTCGCGGCCGCAATGTCCACCCTGGACAGCAGCATGAACAGCATCGCGACGGTCGTCACGACGGACTTCTACCGGCGTTTCCGCCCGGCGGCGCCCGACGGCCGCTGCCTGGCGCTCGCCCGCTGGATCACGGTGGCGGCGGGCGTCCTGGCCACGGGCACGGCCGCGTGGATGGCCTGGCAGGGCGGCAGGATCCAGTCGCTGTTCTTCCACTTCCAGACGATCATGGGCCTCATCGGCGGCAGCCTGGCGGGCCTGTTCGTCCTGGCCATCTTCACGCGCCGCGCCCGCGCGTGGCCCGCCGTGATCGGCGCGCTGGCCGGGGCCGCCGGGCAGGTCTTCATCGCCTCCTGCACAAACGTGCATTTCTACTTGTATGTCGCGTTCGGCATGGGAATCACGGCGGGGGTGGGCTACGCCGCCAGTCTCCTGGCCGGCGGCGAGAAGAAGAACCTGGACCGGCTGACCATCTACACGGTCCACGGACCTCCCACGCCCGCAGGCCAACCGAAGGAAGCGTAGGCAGCGGCCGCGTTGACGGATTCCGGGTACTGGACCATGGTCTTGAACCCATGCTGCCGCAGCCGGGGCATGAGCGCCTTCATCATCCGCACCACGACCTGCGGGGTGAACACGTTGTTGTTGCCGGCCTCGTTGCAGATGGAGTACCAGGTCGGCTCGATGCCGTGCCGGTCGCGCAGGCGAACGAGGATCGCCAGCGCCCATTCGGCATACTCCTGCGGGTCGGCGAGCATCCACCGGCCCGGTCGAACATAATCAGTCGTTCCCCGCCACAGGGACGGGCGCGGTCAGTTCGCCGACCACGGCATCGTCCGAGAGGACCTCGACGTAGACCCTGGCTTCCCGCGCAGGCGTCGAAGACGGCGCCTGCACGGTCGCCTCCACGCGGCCCTCGCCGGCCTGCCTGGCCGACGCCTTCCACATTGGCGGACAGCGAAGCCGGATCGATTGGGCGGTCAGAGCCTTGCCCATAATGGAGAAAGCCGACACGCCGCCGGGGCTGATCGCGGCTGGGGCGGTGGCCAGCGACGCCGCGGGGGCGCCCAGAGCCTTGGCAAGCGCCGTCTCCCTGCCAGGGCAGAACAACAGGATCGGGTCTTCGCAGGCCGTGACCGAGACCCCGCCCCCCGCGCTCCGCAGGGCGGCGCGCGTCCCGTCGATCTGCACGAGTTGAACGTCCAGGTTGCCAGGCAGCGGCACGAGAACGTCCTCGCGTTTCCCGTCCATCCACAGCACCTGGAGGCAGTTCCCGTCGTCGTCCCGGAACAGATAGGCCTGGACGCCGTTCGGGTACTGCTTCTCCTCGATGAACCTCTTGACGCAGATCCCGTTGACCATGTTGTAGTAGGCAATGGCATCCAGCCGGGGGTTGTACAGGTTGTACTTGCAGTCGAAGACGCAGTGGGCGTCGCCGAACTGGCCACGCGCCTTGCCCTGGGGGTCGGGGTACTGGATCGTGAACCAACTGGCCGTGGCGCCCCCTTCGGCGAAGAAGACGGTGATCTTCTTGACCATCTCTCGGGCCACGGCCAGCCGCGTCTGCCCCTGGCTGTTCAGCCCCAGTTCGGTCGAGTGGATCGGCTTCACCGCGCCGTACTTCTTCATCAAGTCCCGGTACTCCCGGATGGTCCGGCGCACGTTCGTGTAGTGCTCGTAGACGTGGAAATCGTAGGAGTCCAGGTAGTCCTGGTACCCCGCCTTGAAGTATTCCTCGTTCGGCTCGACCGACGTCCCGATGACATGGATCTTCGGGTCGAAGGCCTTGACGGTCTCGTAGATGGTCTTGTAAGCACGGACGTTCTCGAGCACCTTCTCACCCTTGCCGTGCGGCTCGTTGCCCAGGGCGATCATCGCCAGCCCCCGTGCGGCGTACGTCTCCAGGAAGTTCCGCATGCCCTGGCGAAGGGCCTCTTCACTGTACTCCGCGAAGCCCTTCCGCTCGACCGAACTGGCCGGCGTGCCCGTGACCCATTTCGCCCCCATCTTGGCGCACAGATCGATGCCCGGGCATTGGGGTTTGTAGGGTTCCTTCGCGGACCACCCGCCCCACACGCCCATCAGCCGAAGCCCGAGGCGGTCGGCCAGATGGAAGTAGACGGGGATGCGGCTGTCCCAGTTGCGGATCGTGAAGGGCACCCGCTCCGGACCGTGGTCCTTGGCGGCGGCACGCGGCAAAACGGCCAGCCCGGCGTACTCGCGGACGGGCTCCCCGTCCTCCTGGGCAATGGCCACGTGCAGTTCGTGGAACTTGCCGACGGCCAGCCGCTCCGCCGGAATGGCGATGTCGGCCGTGTAGACGAACCGGCCCTGCTTGCGCGGCGCCTTCTGGAGGGCTGTCTCCCCCGCCGGAACCTGTTCGGCCCCCCAGTAGTCGCGCACGGAGTAGCGGACGGTCTGTTCCGCCTGCCGCAACGGCTTCGCGGCTTCGACCGTCACTTTCACGGCTACCTTGTCGCCGGGGAAGAACAGGTTCCCCACGGCGTCTGTCGCGAGCAGCACCCTCTCGATTCGCCGCTCGATCGGCCCTGCACTCACGGGAGAGGCGGAGAGGTCGTCCAGCCAGAACGAGCCGTATGTCTTGTTGAGTTGCACGCGGACCCTTGCCTTGGCTGTTCCCGGCGGAAGCACGACCGTGCCCGAGGTCGCCTGCCACTCCTTATCGCCGTAGCCGATGGCGACGGGGATTGTCTCCAGCACGCCGCCGGCACGGTTGAGCGCCACGAGGGCGACCGCGCCGTGGTACGAGTTGTCGGGCGAGTGCAACGTCGCCTTCCACGCATACTGCACGCACCAGGTGCCCGGCGCCACATCAAAGGCCGGGCCGGCCGCCCACGTCTCGGTCGGGAGCGTCGCCAGCGTGCGCCGAAGGAGCAGAGCCTTGCCCTTGCCTCCGTGGCCCGGACCCGCAATTGCCACCTCGCCGGCGACCTGCCAGCCTGTCTTGAGTGCATCGTCGGACTCGAAATGCTCGGCGTAGGCGGCGGGCTTGACACGCGCCTCCGCGACCACGTCCGCCCGCATGTTCGTGATGTATAGATCGGGCGCCTTGCCCTCGTGCGACTCCAGGTTCAGCATCAACTCGATGAGCCGCACGGAATCGTGCCATGTCCCGTCGTTTGCCCCGCCCCAGTGCTCCCCACCGGCAATCCGGGCCGGCACGATCTCCACGTCGTGCCACTTTCCGTCCGCGTCAAAGGGAATGCGTTTCTGCTGGTGGCACTGGCCCGTGCCATCCACCAGCCGGAGGCCGTACGACTGCGTGGTCTCCGAGCGCATCCGCAGGCGTATGGCTTTCATGGCCTGCACGTCGAGCCGCTCGAACGACTTCCGCGCGCCCACGTAGGCCCCGCCGCCGGTGAAATCGGCATGCAGGCGCATGGCGCTCGTGCCCGCTTCCGGCTGGTCGCGCACGAGGTCGAGGCCGCCCTTGGCGCCGGCGAACTCCTGCCCCAGGTTGAAGCCCCAGTCGATCTCCCCCTCCTGGAGCACCTCGTCCAGCCGGATGGTACTGAGGACGGACGCGGTCGTTTCGGCGCCCGGGTGGAAAAGCACGTCGCTGATCAGCACCGTGCCTTTCGTCGTGCCCATGGCCCGCGAGGCCAGGACGGCCAGGTTCGGGCTGTCCTGCGGCGGCTTGTGGTGCCGCTCGCGGTCCTTGGCGCCATCCCACGTCTCGTATCCTACCACGATGTCCAGCGCCGTCGCGGCGGCCATCTTCCTGAAGAAGTCCTCCACGGGGAAGACGATGTGCTGCCATCCGCCCTTCTCGTTGAGTTTGAGGTTGACCTGATGCACCTTGTCCTGGGCATCCGTATAGCGGATCGGCAGCCGCGCGGACCCCGCGGGGGAGTTCACCCAGAAGGACAGCGCCTTGGCGCGGGTCTTCGGCAAAGCCACCCAGGCCTGGACGTAGTTGCCGCCCTGGGTGAAGTCCCCGTGCAGACTCAGCACCGGCTTGCCACGGAACGACTCGGCGGCCAACCTGAGTTCCCCCTGGGCGCCGGGGAACTCGGGGCCGTTGCCAAAGGTCCATCCCCCGGCCGCCTTGCCGGGATCGATCAGAGACACCGACTCCTGGCCGAGCGCCGGCACGGCAAGCGCCAGGGCAACCGCTGCAACCCAGTGTATGCTTCGCAAGGTGCTGTTCCTCCGTTGGCCCTGGATGCCTGTCCCAGCCCTGAGGGCCCTCAGTATGCGCGCCTGTCGGCCTTGGGCAACAGGAGAAAGTAAGTGCGAGTACACAGGGCCCGAGGGGAGCCCCGCTGTTTGAAACTCGAGTCGAACAGCGGCAACTGGCCCACCGTCAACCCCGCACAGCGAGCGCTCGCCGGGCAGACGGACAGCATTGTGGCCAAGATCGTGCCCCTCTGCCGGACAGCCGGCGGCAACACGATGTGAAGTGACATTCACCGCCGGAGCGAGTACGGCCCCACGTTCCCTCCGTTCACATGGTCAGTCACAAGGGCGGAACTTCGCCACGATGACCTCGTCCGGCCCGCCGGCAGGAGAAGACTGGATGGCGTTCTTCGTGGGCCAGTCTTTCGACGTTGTCGATCCGACCAGAACGAGTTCCCCCCCCGGGGTGAGCGCGCAGGCGCGGAACAGGTCCTCGCCGCTGCCGCCCAAATAGGTCGAGAAAAGGGCGCGATGAAGGTCGGGGCTGAAGACGACCACCGTGGCATCGCCGCCGCCCCAGAGGGGGCCGTGGGGCCGCGCCGCACCGCCGTAGCGCGACTGATAGGCGCTGTCGGTCACCGGGAAGTCGCGGGAGAAGGTCATGCCGCCGAGGTAGATGCGTCCTGCCGCGTCAACCGCTATGCCTTCTCCGCCGTCGCGCGCGCTGCCGCCGAGGAGCGTCGCGGCTTCGAGCCGCGAGCCGTCCGCGGAGAGGATGGCCACGAAGCGGTCGCCCGTTTCTCGCCACGAGCCGGTCGCCGCGCCGGCGTAGCGGCGCTGGAAGGCCCCCGGCGTGGTGGGGAAATCGGGCGACGAAGTGAAGCCGAGAACATAGGCTCGGCCGGCCCGGTCGAGGGCCAATCCGTGCTTGCCCTCGGCCCCGTCCTCGTCCGACCCGCCAAGCAACGTGGCGTAGAGCAGCCGCGAGCCGTCCGCGGCCAACTTGGCCACGAACGCGTCCTGCTTCCCGCGCAGTTGCCGCTGAAAGGCCCCGCCGGTGGCCGGGAAGTCCGATGAGAACGTCGATCCCGCCACGGCCGGCTGGCCGTCCGGACCCACGCGGATGGAGGGCGCGAGGTCTCGGTCCGCGCCGCCAAGATAGGCACACCACAGCACCCTTCGGCCGTCGGCCGAGACCTTGGCGACCACGCTGTTCGGGGGGCCGGGCATCCGCTCCTGAAACGCCCCGCGGGTGACGTGGCGGCAAGGCTCCTTTACCTCGATCATCACGAGAAAGACGTTGCCCTCGCCGTCGATGTCGAAGTCGCGGATGATCGCGCCGCAGGGCGTGCCGAAGTAGGTCGACCACAGTACCCGCGAGCCGTCGGGGCTGAGTTTGACCAGGAACCCGTCCTGCCTGCCGTAGGCGCCGGGGCCGCCGCTGTCGCCCTCGAACTGGGGCTGCACCGTGTCGGGCGTGGTGGGGAAGCCCTCGCCGGCGCGCCCCCCTACGTAGACGAATCCCTGCTTATCAACCCGTACGGTGTAGGCGCGGTCGTAGTTAGGCCCGCCGAGAAGCGTTGACCACACGATGCGCCCCTGCGGGTCGAGTTTCGTCACGAAGACGTCCATCGGCCCGCGCGCACCGACCGAGTGCCCGCCGGCGTCGTACGCGCGGCTGTACGCGCCCGGCGTGGTGGGAAAGTCGGCCGAGCGCGTACCCCCGGCGACGAAGATGTTCCCCTCGGCGTCCACGGCAACGGCTCGGGCCGTGTCCTCGCCGCCCGAGCCGCCCAGGTAGGTCGAGAAACTGAGGCCGTAGGTCTCCCCGGCCTGTGTCCCAGGGATCGCCGTCAACGTCTGCGCAAGCGCCATCGAACATAGGGCCGCGATGTGGGCCGCGGAAAGAAGCCTCATGTCTCTGCCCCCTTCATTGAAGCGGCTCTCTCGGCAGTGACCGGTTCCCGCCGCCTCGCAAGCACCTGCCGACATCTCACCGCTTAATCCCCTCTGCGATAAGCGGCTTGCCGTCAAGCGTGCAATCCAGCACTTGGACGCTGGCGGCCGGGTCCGCCTCGAACGTCATGTCCTTGAACGTGCAGTTGTGAAACGCAACTGCCGGGCCCGGCTGGATGACGATCCGGCGGGTCTTGCCGTCGGCGCTCTCGATGATGCAGTTGCGGAACGTGACCTGGGACGCCATGTCGGGGTCGGCCCCGGCCATCTCGATCTCTCTCAGGGCGGCCGGTCGATCGCGGCCCGGCCTGCTGTAGGCCAGCCGGATGGCCACCGGACCGGCGGCTCGGATACGGCAATCCTGAAACAGGTGCTTGCCGCCGATGGTCATCACTTCTTCCTGGGTGCTCTGGGCGATCTCGCAGCGAAGGAACCGCGGCTGCGTAAGAAAATCGTTGCCGACGGCCATCTCGTTGCCCCAGAAGCGGCTGTCCTCGGCCGAGAACGAGCAGGCCCCGTGAGGGCTGATCCCGTTGTCGAAGCAGCCGTAGGCGGTGACGTTTTGCAGCCGGTAGTTCAGAGCGGCGCCGTGGAGGTTGAAGCCGTCGTTGAGGGCAAAGCGCGCGTGCAGGTTTCGCACGGTGACGTTCTCAGATTTCTCGTTAGTGTAGATACACTGGGTGCGGACGGCCCACTCCAGGTTGTCCAACGGCCCTTTGACGTACAGCCAGCCGCTCCCGGCGTCGACGGGCTCCCAGGCAAATTGCCCGTCCTTCAGGTCCGCCGGCCTGGGGTACTGGGCCGCAAACGCCTTGCGGATCGCCTCGATGTCGCCGCCGCGCGCAGCCGTCCGGAGCGGGCCGAGATTGTACTTCGTGCGCCCCATCATCTCGGCCCTGTCATTGACCACGAGGATGTGGCGATTCTCGCTGGTGGCCCTGAGCCGGATGCGGTGCAGGGCCTCGCCTGACTTCTCCCACTTGGCCGGGTCTGACGGGAGCGGATCGGCGCCCGAGACCACGCAGTCATGACCCTCGATCTTGAAGTCCCGCTTGTTCTGGATGGTAACCATCTCGCGGTAGACGGACCTCTCGGGCAGCAGGTGGATGGTGTCGCCCGCGGCGACCACCGAAATGGCCTTGCGGACCGTGCGGAACGGCGCGTCGGCCGTTCCGGCGTTCAGGTCAGCGCCTGTCTGGTTGTTCACGTAGATGTCATTGGCCGCGGCGGCACATGTCGCCGCCAGGAGATACGACAGGGCAATCATCGGCAGACCGGCGCCTCGACCGGTCGCCCACCGAAACGCGCTGCCGCCCATGGCTTCGTTCTCCACGGCCCGCCATGCTAGAGTAGCGGCCCGCGGCTCGGCAGTCAACGGCCGGATACGCCTGACCGCTGGGAGTCATCAAGAAACTCCGTGTGCGACTCGGCATCAGGCAGGCGAACTCGCCGCGACGGTCGAGCCGCAGGGCGCCGGCGCCGTCATCGCGCTGGAGGACGGGGCGGACTTCTACCGCTCACCCAGGCCCCGAAGCGCTCGCGCCAAGCCGCAGACGCTTGTCAAAGCCAACAAGAGCGTCCGAACCCACGCCGGCACGCTAGAGCGTCGGGCCGAAATCAAACGAGACTCTGCTTCTACTGAACAAGAATGACGAACTTCTGGGTTGCCGAGCCGACCCGCTCGGCGGTCGTTGAAAGCACCTTCTCGTTGCCCCACGCGAGCGTCTTTTCGTCCAGCGTCCGCACCTCCCGCTCAAGAGCGACGGTGACCGCTACTTCCACATTGCCCGCCGCATCCATGGTGCCCCGCTGGACGACACGGTACGTGTGCCGCCCCGCCGTGATCTCCTCGACGTGAGACCTCGCCGCGACATGGCCGAGGCGGTGGCCGCCTTCATCGCGGGCAGGCCCGCCGATGCGCCGCTCTTCGCGGTGCCCCCAAGGACGGCCGAGATGATTTAAACAGACCTGGCGGCCGCACGGGAGGCGTGGATCAAGGCGGCCGGAATCAAGGAAGAGCGGGAGGCGCGCAGGGCCACGGCCTTCCTGGCCGACACCGGCGGCTCAGGCCGCGTGGTGGACTTCCACGCCCTGCGGCACTCTTTTCTCACGCGGCTGGCCCGGTCTGGCGTGGCCCCGGCCGTTGCCAAGAGCCTGGCCCGACACTCGACCATCGTGCTGACGATGGACCATTACACGCACACGCTCATCGAGGACGAGCGAGCAGCCCTGGACCGGCTGCCCAGCATCAACGCCCCACGGGCCAACGTCGCGGCCCTGGCGGCCACGGGAACCTGAGACACCGCCGCCCAGCCACGCGGCACATCAACCACGCAACGCGCCAAGCCCATAAGCCCTTACCTGCCAACAGAGTTCAAGGCCCACGCGCCCTACAGCCGCAGGCGCAGGTTAGGTGCCAGTCACGCGATACTTCGCCCGCGCCTTCGCCAGGAATTCCGAGTCCTTAGTGACCTGTTCGACGATCCAGTCCACGGCGCTCTGAGTGTACTGCCGTGAGGCGAAGCGCAGCTGGTGTGAGAAGACTTCGGTTTCGAGTATAGGGAAGACCTTCCGTAAGACCTGGACGTCAAATGAGTTGAACACTGTGTCCTTTGGCAGGCGCTTGTGCACCTCACTGATCAATTCCTTCTGCCGATATGGGTGAGTCTCGTCGATGTCGACCAGGCGAAACACGTCTGCATTTGGACCGTTGACTATCCGTATTGGGGTGGCGCCAGGAGCCACTGATGCACGGACTTCTGGGGGCAGCAAGGCGACGCGCGAACCCTCCGGCGCTTCGATGACCTTTCGGACGCCACCGATCCATTCCCGTCTTACCTCCGCCAGACGTCGGTCGATGACGGCCCCGAGGTCGGCCGATGTGGCGGGCTCGCTCTTGGCACCATGACGAAAGTAGACTGTGCCCTTCCCGAAAGCGGTCTTCTGTCTGCCGCCCTCAACCGCATAGGTGCCTGGGCTGGTGAACACTATGGGCACTCGTGCGGCGCCAATCTCAAGCACCGCAAGCGATTTCTTGGCCTTCATAGTCTCTCGGATCTCGAAGTCCGAGAACTGGACTTCTGTGTAGCTATGGACCTTATCCGTAACCTTTGCGGGGTCGATGGCCAAGATGTCTGCAACGGGATTACCTGTGGGAACGCCCTTACTGTTGAGGCCAAAGACGATGAAGCCTCCTCCCGAATTCGCTATGGCCACGATGTCTTTGATGACTTCGCACCAGGCACCGGGCAGTGTTGGATCGAAGCCGTCCTTGAACTCGACGTGCTTCGATTCACGCCGCGCTAGCAGAGCCTTCCCATATTGCTTCATGGCAGCACCGGGATGTCTCCTAAATGACTCATCCCTCCTGCCGGGGCCGGCTGGGTGGGCTACGAACTTCCGGAAAGCGATATGGCGGCCTCGGTCAGTTGCAGCACCTGGCTAGTACCCGTCGTCTTTTGATGTTGTTAGTTTGTGTGAATAGCCGATTCTCACACGGGGGTCAGGATACC
>VGYT01000036.1 GCA_016872895.1 Planctomycetota bacterium | reverse complement strand
ACGCCCCGCCGTCACCTGGACCCGCGTGCGACAAAAAACTCATTCGTCAGGGCTGGGTGCCGGGCTGCAATGCCCCCAGTCGGAACAGAGCCGCACGTGACCGATCGCGGCCTCCCGCGTGATTACGCTTGACGGCCCCGGGCCGGTCTTGTAGTGTGCCTGCCCACCGTGCGTGATCTTCGTAACGGTTGGCGAAAGGACAGTGCCCGAAGCATTCAAGGTCCAGCCCCAAGTCCCGAAGGAGACCCCCGCATGCTCAGTGACCTGGAGATTGCACAGAAGGCCAGAATGAAGCCCATCCACCAGATCGCGGCCGATCTCGGCATCCGCGACAAGGAACTCGAACTCTACGGGCCGTACAAGGCCAAGGTCAGCCTGGACGTTCTTCAGCGCCTCCCCAGGAAGCAGCGCGCCAAGTACATCGACGTAACGGCCATCACGCCCACGCCCCTGGGCGAAGGCAAGACGGTCACCACCATCGGCCTCTCGCAGGGCCTGAACCACATCGGCAAGAAGGTCTGCACCTGCATCCGCCAGCCCAGCCTCGGGCCCGTCTTCGGCATCAAGGGCGGCGCGGCAGGCGGCGGATACAGCCAGGTCGTACCGATGGAGGACTTCAACCTCCACCTTACCGGCGACATCCACGCCGTCAGCCTGGCCAACAACCTGGCCGCGGCGTTCGTCGATAACCACATCTATCATGGCAACCCCCTGAACATCGACCCGTACGGCCAGACGCTGAGGCGCGTGGTCGATATCAGCGACCGCTGGGCGCTGGACGACATCATCACGGGCCTCGGGTCGGGGGTCGTGCGGCGGACGGGCTTCGACATCTCGGTCGCAAGCGAGGTCATGGCCATTCTGGCCCTGACGTCGGGACTGAAGGACATGCGAGAGCGATTCGCCCGCATGGTCGTCGCCTACACCCGCGACGGCAAGCCCGTTACGTGCGAGGACCTGAAGGTCGCCGGCGCAATGACCGTCCTTATGCGCGACGCCGTCAAGCCGAACCTGATGCAGACGCTTGAGCACACCCCCTGCTTCGTCCATGCCGGGCCGTTCGCCAACATCGCGCACGGCAACAACTCGATCATCGCCGACCAGATCGCCACGCGCCTGGCTGACTACGTGGTGACCGAGTCGGGCTTCGGCGCAGACATCGGCATGGAGAAGTTCATGAACATTAAGTGCCGCGCATCGGGCCTCGTGCCCGACTGCGTGGTCCTGGTGGCCAGCATCCGGGCCCTCAAGATGCACAGCGGCAAGTTCAAGGTCGTCGCCGGCAAGCCCCTCGACCGGGCCCTCACGCGCGAGAACTGCCAGGCCGTGGCCGAGGGCTGCTGCAACCTCGAAAAGCACATCGAGAACATCCTGGCCTACGGCGTCCCGTGCGTCGTGGCCATCAACCAGTTCACAACCGACACCGCCAGCGAGTTCAAGGTGGTCCGGGAGAGGGCCGAGGCCGCGGGCGCAAAGTGGGTCGCGCACAGCGACGTCTGGGCCCGCGGCGGCAAGGGCGGCACCGAACTCGCCGAGGCCGTCGTCGAGGCCTGCAAGGCCCCCCGCAACTTCAAGTTCCTTTACGAGGCAGACTGGCCCATCAAGAAGAAGATCGAGACCATCGCCCTGAAGACCTACGGCGCAGGCAAGGTCGTCTATGAGAAGGCCGCCGAGGACGCCATCGCACGCTACACCAAACTCGGCTACGACAAACTGCCTCTCTGCATGGCCAAGACGCACCTGAGCCTCACGCACGACGCCAGCCTGAAAGGCCGGCCGTCGGGCTATACGTTCCCCGTCCGCGATGTGCGGGCAAGCGTGGGAGCAGGATTCCTGTATCCGCTGTGCGGCCAGATGCGTACAATGCCCGGCCTGCCGACCGTGCCGGCAGGCGAGGCGGTGGACATCGGCCCCGACGGGCGCGTGGTGGGGCTGTTCTGACCGGCGGGCGCTGCCGGGAATGCGCGGGATGATGCGTCCGCCGGCCGCGGGGCGAGGAATCTAGCCGATATGCGGGGCGTAGACCTGACATCCAAGGAAGTAGCCCGGCTGTCGACAACGGCCGAACTGATGGAACGCGAGTGGGCGCCCTGCCGGGACGGGTGCCCGGTTCACGCCGACGTGCGCGGGTATCTGGAGGCCGCCGCCGAAGGCCGGTTCCGCGACGCCATCGACATCATCCGCAAGAACCTGTCCTTCGCCTCGGTCTGCGGCCGGATCTGCCATCACCCCTGCGAGGTCCAGTGCCGCCGCAACGACATCGACAAACCGGTGGCCATCCGCGAGGTCAAGCGGTTCGTGGCCGAGTTGCAGGTCGCCGGCGGATCGACGGTACATCAGGCGGCCATGCAGGATAAGGCCCGCGTGGCCATCGTCGGCGGGGGGCCGTCGGGCCTCACGGCGGCGCTGGAGTTGGCGAAGCGCGGATACCGGCCGACCGTGTTTGAGAAGTTTCCCGTCGCGGGGGGCATCCCGGCCACGGCCATCCCGAAGTATCGTCTTCCTCGGGATGTCCTTCAGATGGACATCGACTGGATCCTCGCGCACGGCATCGACCTGGTGACCGGCGTTGAGATCGGCAAGCACAAGTCGCTGGATGACCTGCGGCGGGAAGGCTTTGCGGCCATCGTCCTGGCCACCGGCCTTTCCACCAGCCGCCTGCTGCCCCTGCCCGGATCGGACCATCCCCGGTTCCTTCCGGCTCTGCGGTTCCTGACGGACGTCGCCTTCGGTCGCCCGGTCGGCATCGGCCAGGACGTTCTGGTCATCGGCGGCGGGAACGTGGCGGTGGATGCCGCCCGGTCGGCCCTCCGCCTCGGCGCCGCGCGGGTCCGCCTGATGTGCCTGGAATCGCTTGACGAGATGCCGGCCTACCGGTGGGAACAGGACGAGGCGAGGGAGGAAGGCATCGCCTTCGTCCCCCGTCGGGGGCCGACCGAAGTCCACGTCAAGCGAGGCCGGATCGTCGGCCTCAAGACGCGGGCGGTTACTCGCGTCTTCGACGAAAAGAAACGGTTCGACCCCCGCTACGATGACTCCGACATTTCGGCGGTCGAGTGCGACACGGTAATTCTGGCCATCGGGCAGGCGCCCGATACGAGTTTCCTGAGCGGCAGTTCACTGGCGGCCGACGAGCGCGGGCGTGTGCCGTACAATCCCCTCACGCAGCAGACGAGCGTGGCGTGGATTTTCGCGTGCGGCGAAATCGTCACGCCGCCCGGCTCGGTGGTGGAGGCCTGCGCCAGCGGCCGCCGCGCCGCCACGGCGGTTGATCTGCACCTGCGCGGCGAGGACATCCGGATCGACGACTCGCTGCCGCCGTCCATCGAAAAGGTCCCGCCGACCACGGCCGAGAAGATCCCAAAGGTCGCGCGGGAACCGGTCGCCGCCGAGCCGCCGGAGGCCCGAAAACACGCGTTCAGACCCGTGGACCACACGTACACCGAGGACGCGGCCCTGCGCGAATCGCGCCGCTGCATGAGTTGCGGCGCGGGCGCTGAGGTTCTGGTCGACAAATGCGCGGCCTGCTTGACGTGCCTCCGCGT
Organism: Planctomycetota bacterium; assembly: GCA_016872895.1. Lineage (GTDB taxonomy): Bacteria > Planctomycetota > Phycisphaerae > FEN-1346 > FEN-1346 > VGYT01. The sequence continues at coordinate 18,901 of VGYT01000036.1, read as the reverse complement.
ATGCCCTTTCGACATCCCGAAAGTGACGGATGTGGCGCGAATCGATTCGGCGCTCTGCCAGGCGTGCGGCATGTGCATTGCCGAGTGCCCGGCCCATGCGATCGTCGCCCGCGGGTGGGATGCGCGCGGCCTGCGGGCCCGCATCGCTCAGGCCCTGGCCGGCGCCGGGGGCGGCCGGCCGAAGAAAGTGCTGGCGCTGATTGCCGGATACCATGCCTCGGCGGCCGAATGGCGCGGCGAGGCCGATCCGGCGGCGGACGTGGCCGAAATCTACCTGCCTTCCACCGCCCGCCTGGGCACCGCCGACCTTCTGGGCGCCTTTGAGGCCGGCGCCGAGCGGGTCCTCGTGATCGCCTGCCACAACGACAAGGATCGCTATCCGCAGGCCGCGCGGCGGACCCGCCGCCGGGTCGAGCAGGCTCGCCAGATGCTGGCGGAGATCGGCCTGGACGCCGACTGCCTGGAACTCGTCGAGACGGCCGACAGCGGGCGGAACGCCATCCGGGCGGCGCTTCAGGCGGCCAGCAAGAAAGTCGCCGTAAGTTAGGGGATCCCTTATATGATCGTGGCCGAACGAAAACCCATCGAGCAGATACTGGCAATGCTCGCCCCTTACAAGCGGGTGCTGGTTCTGGGCTGCGGCGGCTGCGTCACGGTCTGCCTGACCGGTGGCGAGAAGCAGGCCGAAGAACTGGCCTCGCAACTCCGCCTGGCGTCGCGGCAGAAGGGCCTTGAACTCGCCGTGGACGTCGACTGCATCACCCGCCAGTGCGACCGCGAGTTCATCCAAAACCTCAAGGCCGACCCCGGCATGTACGACGCCGTCTTGAGCATCGCCTGCGGCGTGGGCGTCGGCTTCATGAGCGAACTGTATCCCGGCGTGCCGATGCTGCCGGGCCTCAATACCACCTTCTACGGGACCAATACCGCGCCGGGCCTGTGGGCGGAATACTGCCACGGCTGCGGCGACTGCGTCCTGGCATGGACCGGCGGCATCTGCCCCATCGCCCGATGCTCCAAGAGCCTCATCAACGGCACATGCGGCGGGACGAACCACGGCAAGTGCGAGATCAACAAAGACATGGACTGCGGCTGGCTGCTCATTTACAAGCGCCTGAAGGAACTCGGCCGCCTCGATGAGTACCGCCAGAAGCGTCCTCTCCGCGACCATCGCAAGGACCGCGGCGCGGGCGTCCGCCGCCTCATCCACCAGGAACTCGTCAAACTCGAGGAGGAATCCGGGGCATGACCGAGCCCGTCAGCCATCTTCACCGGGCGCTCGCCGCTGGCCAGTTCGTCGTCACCGGCGAGATCGGACCGCCCAAAGGCACGAACGTCGGCCCGTGCCTGCACGAGGCCGAGGCGTACCTTAAGGGCCGCGTCGCCGCCGTCAACGTCACCGACATCCAGACGGCCGTCATGCGAACCGGCTCAATGGCCATGTGCAAACTGCTTCTTGAGCGCGGCATAGAGCCGGTCTTCCAGATGGTCTGCCGCGACCGCAACCGCCTGGCCCTTCAGAGCGACCTTCTGTCGGCCTACATCCTCGGCATCCGCAACGTCCTGGCGCTGACGGGCGACCACGTCGCCATGGGCGACCACCCGGAGGCCAAGCCGGTCTATGACCTCGACTCGGTCAGCCTTCTGGAGACCATGACGCGCCTGGAATCCGGCTCGGACCTTGGCCATGACTTTAAGGGAAACCCGAACACGCTGGACGGCGCGCCAAAGTTCTTCAAGGGCTGCTGCGTCACCCCCTGCACCGATGAAGTGGAGCCCCAGATACTCAAACTTGAAAAGAAGGTGGCCGCCGGCGCCCAGTTCGTGCAGACCCAGGCCGTGTACGACCCCGTCGCGTTCGAGAAGTTCATGAAACTCATCGAGCACCTGAAGGTACCGGTGCTCGTGGGCATCGTGGTCCTTAAGTCCGCCGGCATGGCCAAGTACATGAACCGTGCCGTGCCGGGCGTGCAGGTGCCCGAACCGCTCATTAAGGAACTCTCCGCGGCGCCGAAGGAGAACCTCAAGAAAGTCGCCGCCGAGATCGCCGGCCGCCTGGTCCGCCAGATGAAGCCCATGTGCCAGGGGGCGCACCTGATGACCCTCGGCTGGGACGACGTTGTGCCCGGCATCCTGGCAAACGCGGGCCTCTGATGATTGCGGATTGCGGACTGGGGATTGCGGGTTGCGCTGCGGGCGCGCCTCCTCCGCCGAAAAGGCTCCCGTGCCAATCTGAAATCCGCAATCCGAAATCCGAAATGAAAACAAGGAGGTCTTCCATGCCTGCACGACTGATCGACGGCGAAGCCCTGGCGGCCAGAATCCGGGCGGAACTCGCGACCCAGATCGCGGCCATCAAGCAGAGAACCGGCTCGCCCCCCAAACTGGCGAGCATCCTGGTGGGCGACAACCCCGGCGCGAAGGTCTATACACGCAGCCAGGCCAGATCCTGCGAAGACGCCGGCATCGCCTACCAACTCGTCGAACTGCCGAACGAAACGACCGCCGAGGCCCTTGCCGCCAGGATTCGCCAACTGGGCGCCGACCCGTCGGTCCACGGCATACTTCTTCAGATGCCCCTGCCGCCGGCCATCAACGCCCGCGACATGGCCGAACTCATCCCGCCGCAAAAGGACGTCGAGGGCATCACCTCGGCCAACCTGGGCAAACTCCTGTTCTACGAGGGCGCCGAACTCATCCCCTGCACCGCCGCCGCGGCGTATGAATTGATAAAGTTCGCCGGATGCACCATCAAGGGGGCGGAGTGCGTCGTCGTCGGACACTCGCCCATCGTCGGCAAGCCCGTCGTCTGCCTCATCACGAACGACCTGGGCACCTGCACCTGCTGCCACATCGGCACGCGCGACCTGAAGGCCCACACCACGAAGGCCGAGATCCTCGTCGTGGCCGCCGGCAAGGCAGGCCTGGTGCGCGGCGAACACATCATGCCGGGCGCCACGGTCATCGACGTGGGCATCAACCGCGCGGCGGTCCTGGACGCCGACGGCAAGCCCGTCTTGGACGAGAAGGGCAAGAAGAAGATGAAGACCGTCGGCGATGTGGACTTCGCATCGGCCGTAGGGGTGGCCGGTGCGATTACGCCCGTTCCCGGCGGCGTCGGGCCGGTTACGGTGGCCATGCTCCTTCGGAACACCGTCCGCGCCGCCAAGGCGCAGGTGGGGTAAGTCGGGGCCGTTCGCGCACGCGGCCGCGCGGCACGCTTGCCCTCGCACGAAGGGATCGCCCATGCAACCGAAACCGCCCGTTGTCCCGCCCGACTCCGCTGCGCTCACCCGCCGCTCGCTCCTCAAGGGCGCTCTGGCTGCCGCGGCGCCCTACGTCATCACCTCGTTCTCCCTGGCCGGCGAGGACCGCCCCGCCCCCAGCAACCGCTTCACCATGGGCTTCGTGGGCGTAGGCGGCCAGGGCAGCGGCGACATGGGCGGGTTCCTGGGGTTCCCCGAGATCCAGGGCGTCGCCGTCTGCGATGTGGATAAGGCCCACCGCGACCGGGCCCGCGACAGGGTCAACCAGCGTTACGGCAGCCAGGGGTGCGAGGCCTACAACGATTTCCGCGACCTGGTGACGCGCCGCGACATCGACATCGTCTTCTGCGCCACGCCCGACCACTGGCACGCCATCATCACCATCGAGGCGATGAAGAACGGCAAGGACGTGTACTGCGAGAAGCCGGAAACGCTGACCATCCGCGAGGGCCGCGCGATGGTCCAGGCCGCCCGCCGCTACGGCCGCGTCTTCTCCGGCGGAAGCCAGCGAGTCTGGGGCGACTACAACTGGTTCCACCGCATGGTCCGCGGCGGGGCAATCGGCGAACCGAAGGAATGCTGGGTGAACGTCGGCGGTCCGTCCGACGAGATGCTCCGCCCGGCAGAGCCCGTGCCCGAGGGGATGGACTGGGACATGTGGCTCGGCCCGGCCCCGCAGCGGCCGTATAACAAGGACTACCACCCCTTCAAGTGGCGCGGCTGCCGGGATTTCTCCGGCGGCGGCATGACCGACTGGGGCGCGCACGGCTTCGGCGGGGCCCTGTTCTGCCTGGGGTTGCATGAGACCGGGCCGGTCGAAATAATCCCGCCCGACGGCAAGGATACAAGACACCTCACCTACGTTTTCGCCAACGGCATCCGCATCTACCACGGCGGAAGTTGGAGCGGCCTGATGTCGTACCGCGGCACGAAGGGCGAGATTCCCGAGCGCGGTGCCAGCGAGAGGGCCGCAAAGAAGGATGCACCCAGCATCAACATCCCCAATTACAAGGGCCGCGGCGGCATCTTCGGAGACTTCGTCCACTGCGTCAAGACCCGCGAGCGGCCCTTCCGCGACATCGAAATCGCCCACCGCACCGTCACCGTCTGCCACCTGGGCAACATCGCCTACTGGCTGGGCCGGCCCCTCAAGTGGGACCCCGTGAAGGAAGAAATCGTGGGCGACGCGGAGGCCGCCCGCTGGCTCGACCGGCCGAAGCGCGCCCCGTGGCGCATTTGAGGGCTCCGGGCCGCGCGCCCGGCTACCCGCCGGGCACCGGCGGCCGGCGCGCGACCCCGCGAAACCCGGGAACCAAACGCTTGCCGCGCGCCCGGGCCGTGGGCATAATCTCCAAAGACTAACCCGGAAAGGGGCAGACGCATGAGCCGCCGACCTGGCCTCGCCGAAACGGCATCCGCCGCTCTGACCCGCCGGTCGCTCCTGAGGGGCGCCCTGGCGGCCGCGGCGGCGCCGTACGCCATCACCTCGTTCTCGCTGGCGGGCGAGGGCCGCCCCCTGCCGAGCAACCGCCTGACCGTGGGCGCCATCGGCATGGGCGGGCGCGGCTCGGGCGACATGCGCGGGTTCCTCAGCCACGAGGAGTGCCAGGTCGTCTCCGTCTGCGACGTGGTCCAGAGCAAACGCGAGGCCGCCAGAAGCACCGTCGATAACTACTATGGCGCCAGCGGCTGCACGGCCGTCAACGATTTCCGCGACATCACGTCGCGCCCCGACGTCGACGCAGTGATGATCGGCACGCCCGACCACTGGCACGCCATCATCTCGGTCGAAGCGATGAAAAGCGGCAAGGACGTCTTCTGCGAGAAGCCCGAGACCCTTACCGTGCGCGAAGGCCGCACGATGGTCGAGGTCGCCCGCCGCCACGCACGCGTCTTTTCCGGCGGCAGCCAGCGCGTCTGGGAAGACTACAACTGGTTCCACAAGATGGTCCGCGCCGGGGCCATCGGCGACGTGCAGGAGTGCTGGGTGAACGTGGGCGGCCCGTCCGCAGAATGCAGCCTGCCGGAGATGCCCGTGCCGCCCGGCCTCGACTGGGACCTGTGGCTGGGGCCGGCCCCGGGGGCGCCGTTCAACCCCGGGCGGCTGAACTTCCGGGCGTGGCGCGATTACTCGGGCGGCGGCATGACCGACTGGGGCGCCCACGGCTTCGGCGGGGCGCTGTTCTGCATGGGACTGCACCAGACGGGGCCCGTCGAAATCATCCCGCCCGACGGCAAGGACAACAAGGGCGTCACCTACGTCTTCGCCAACGGCATCCGCATGTATCACGGCGGCGGCTGGGGCGGAATCATGTCGTACCGCGGCACGAAGGGCGAGATACCCGACCGCGGCGCCGCCGGCCGCAGCATCAAGTCGCTCCCGGCGCCGGACATCGGCATACCTAACTACAAGGGGCGCGGCGGACTCATCGGCGATTTCCTCCACTGCGTAAGAACCCGCGAGCGGCCGTGGCGAGACATCGAGGTGGCACACCGCACCGTAACCGTCTGCCACCTGGGCAACATCGCCTACTGGCTGGGCCGGGCCGTCAAGTGGGACCCCGTCAGGGAGGAGATCGTCGGCGACGCCGAGGCCGCCCGCTGGCTCGACCGGCCGAAGCGTGCCCCCTGGCGGCTGTAGGTCGAGCCCGCGGCGGGAGCCGCGGGCACTCGGGCCCCAAGGATGCCGCGCCGCCGCACACCGCGGCCCCGGCGCCGGCGATCCTCGCGCACGAAAGGACTGACGCCATGAAATTGCCGCACGTCGCGATTGCCCTGGCCGCCCTTGCGGCGCTCGCCGCCCTGGTCGCGCTCGCCCCGGCTTCGCCAGGGCAAAGCCCCGCTACGCCGGGCCGAAGCCCGGCTGCCGAGGAAAAGAAACCCGAAAAGCCGAAGGCGCAGGCCGCCGCCTGGACGCCCCTTTTCAACGGCAAGGACCTCGAAGGCTGGAAGCCCGCCGGCGCCGCCGTCTGGAAGGTCGAGGACGGGTGCCTCGTGGGCACGCAGACCGACGGCAAGGGCGGCGACCTCTTTACCGAGAAGGAGTTCGACAACTTCGAGGTGCGCTTCACGTACCGCATGGCCTGGCCGGCCAACAGCGGCATCTGGTTCCGCGACAAGTACCAGTTCGACATCCTGAAGTGGAAGAACCCCGTCGGTTTCAGCGGCACCCTTTACTGCCCCGGCAAGATGTTCATTACTACTAATCTCGATGAGAGCGTCGAGAACCGCGACGGGTGGAACGAGGGCCACATCTACGCCAACGGCGACCATCTCATCCTGTGGTTGAACGGCAAGAAGGTCGGCGAGTGCGACGACAAGACCGCCGCCAAGGGCCGCGTCGGCATCCAGGTGCACCAGGGCGACGGCTTCAAGGGCATGGCCATTCACCTCAAGCGCCTCGAAATAAGGCCCCTCAAGCCGGGCGACCCGCCCAGCGAACCGGCCAAGCCCGAGCCCGCGCCGCCGAAGGCCGAGAAGTAGTTACTTGTCATTTGTCACTTGCCACTTGCCACCCGTTTTTTGCGCGCCCGGCGCGCGGGCGATAAGGGCCTCCGCGCTACGGCTGGCGACCGTGGATGTGGCACGGCCGGCTCGTCCGGCCGTGGGATGGACAGCAGGCGCTTCGCACGGCCGGCCAAGCCGGCCGTGCCACACCTGGTTGTAAGACAGCCGCTTATCACCTCGCACCCGGAAGCCGGCGCGGCCACCCATCACGCCTCCAGCCCGACGGCCGGGAAGGTCACGGTGAACCGCGTGCCCTTGCCGGGCGTGCTATCGACGTCGATGCGGCCGCGGTGCATCTCGACGACGCGCCTGATGATCGACATGCCCAGGCCCGTGCCGTGGGCGACGGTGGCCTTGGCCTCGCGGCCGCGGAAGAACTCGTCGAAGACGTGCGGCAGTTCGTCGGGCGGGATGCCTATCCCCGAGTCGGCCACTTCCAGCCGGGCCTGCCCGTCGGCGGTCCAGGCGCGGACCGTGACGGACCCGCCCGCGGGCGTGTAGCGGATGGCGTTGGAGACGAGGTTGTCCACAAGGTCGGCCAGGCCGTCCCTGGCCCCGCGCACCAGGGCCGACTCGGCCTGCGCCGAGAGCGCGATCTGCTTGTCGTCGGCGTGCGGGCGGAAGAGGTCCACCGCTCCGCGCACGACCTCCGCCAGTTCCACCGCCTCGAACCGCTGCTGGACCGCCGCCGTGCGCAGGCGGCTGTATCTCAGCAGGTCGTCGATGAGGTCGAGCATGTTCTCCGTCCGGCGCGCGGCCCGCACCACCAGGTCGCGCGCCTTCTCGCCGGCCGGCATCTGGTGCGTCGCGGCCTTAAGGAGGCTCTGAAGGGCGCCCACCGGCGCGCGCAGTTCGTGGCTGGTCTTGCGCATGAAGTTGGACTTCACGAGTTCCAGCGCCTGGAGGTCGTCGTGGGCGACCTCGAGTTGCTCTTCGCGGCTGCGCAGGCGACCCGCGATGCTGGAGGCAATGAACACCGTGGCGTACACCAGGAACGTCATCACGAAGCACACCTGGAGGACGAAGACGTAGTGCTGCCCCGCGCCGGGGGCGACCAATTCCCCGACGACGCCTCCGTCGGCCACAACGTGCAGGGGATTATGCGCCGGCTGGTAGAAGTATTCGCCCCACCCGATGAGGTTCACCAGAACGGCGGCCAGCGTGGCGTAGCCGTAGGCCACGCGCGCCGAGAAGAACTCGCTCGCCACGATCATCGGGAACGCGAACAGGACGATGAAGTGATTCTCCACGCCGCCGACGGCGTGCACGATGGCCGCCACGGCCAGCAGGTCGCAGATGATCTGCCCGTGCGCGACCGCGCGGACCCCGCCCTTGTGCGCCCGCTCGCTCTGGTACAGGCCCCGCGCGCACAGCGAGAAGAACGCATTGTAGAAGAACATCGCAAACACCGCCAAAACGGCCGTCACAACCTTGAACCGCACCTGGAAGACATACCAGCCGACGGCCATAAACACCAACGCCAGCAGGCCCGCCAGCCAGCGGACCTCGACGAACCAGCCGAGGCGCTCAAAGATCACCCGCTCCGTAAGCGAGAGTTCCCGCCGCGGCTTTCTGGAGGGGGCGTCCATGACGGAGAGTATCCCCTGAGGGCGCGCGCCCGTCAACAGTCGGCGCCGGCCGGCGACGCGCGTGCGAAGAGGCGAATGCCCTCGGCCGCCAGGACCACCGCCCGCTGCGCGGCGGGGCTCAGCCGGTCCGCCGCGTCGAGCCCCGCCGGCTGCGCGGCCAGCAGGGCGCAGCGGACGCGGCGGCCTTCATCTTCCGCCAGGCGCGCAATCGCCTCCGCCACCAGCGCCAGCGACACCGCGTGCGTCGAGACAGCCACCTCGGCTACACACTCCGGCGGCACAAGGGCCACCCGCCCCGCCGCCGCGCCCAGGTCCGCCGCATCCACGAAGACTATCCCCGCGCAGCCGCAGCGCACGATGGGCACGAGGAAACTCTCCGGCACCGCCTGCACGTCGAAGAGGGTAAGACCCGCCTCACCCCGAAGAGCGGCCACGACAGCCGGGCCGAACCCGTCGTCGCCGCGCAGCGCGTTGCCGATGCCGACCACGGCCGCCGGCCGCGGCACGGCCCGCGCAATCGCGCGGGCCAGGCGCGCGGAGGTCGGGCAGAAGATCGGCCGGGCTTGCGCCATGACTTGGCCCCCATGCCGCGTGCGGCGAACGCTGCAAACTCGCGCGGCGGGTCAGGAGACCCGCCGCGCACAATACCGAATCAGAGCCGCGACCGTAAGGGAGCGGTGCAGTTGCGCCAGGCAGCCCGACGGCGCCGCTCCCTTTACGGCACCGCTCCCTTACGGTCGCGGCTCTGATGCGCAAAGGCGCGAAAGCATGGCACCCGGCGCGGGGTGCATGAAACAGTCCCTACGCCCCCCAGGCTTCGCGCAGAACGGCTGCACGCCGGCAGGAGGGGCACAGCACGCGCAGCGTGTCGCCGCGGTCCAGCGGGCGATCGGGGTCACGCGGCGTCGGGGCGCCCACGAGGCCCATCTCGCCGTCGGCCAAGAGGATGAGCGTCGGGTTGGCGTAGCGCTTCGCCCCCAGCCGCTCGGCCACCCAGAGAAGGTGGTCGCGACAGCCGATGACCGACCGGCAGACCTCGCACAGGACGAGCGGCTTCTCGACCGACTCGATGCACCCCGTGCGGTCGAAGCACGCAAGGTCCCACTCGCTGGTCAGGCGCACCCCCTTCTCGGTGGTGCAATTCAGTTGGCACTGGCCGCAGAAGATGCACGCCGCCCAGTACTGCTCGAACCGCCGCATGGGCGGGTCGGACGACACATCGTCGGTCACGGTGATGCACTGGCTGGGGCAGACCTCGGCGCACGCGCCGCACCCGATGCAGTCGTCCTTCGAGTACTTGACCTTGCCGCGGAAGGAAGGGAACGGCACGTGCGGCCGCGCGGGGAACGGGTCGGTCGCCGGCCCGCGCACGAGGGCCTTGACGGCCTCGCCCAGTTCCCTGAGTTTCGGCTTCTTCATGATTCCGACTCCGTGAAGTGGTGGACGGCGGCGGGCTGGTCGGCAGGCTCGGCCCGCTCGGCGGGCGGGCGGACGCCGTGCAGGTCCTCGCCCAGCCGGTCGATGACGCTCCCCTCCCACAGCCGCGCGCCCGCCCGGTACGCGCCGCGGGCGATGGCATGCGCCGCCACCGGCGACGTCAAAAGGACGAACACCGCGCACAGGAGCGCCTGGACGGCCATCTGCGGCCGGTCCAGCGCAGCCACGCCGTACAGGAACGTGCCGAACATTATCATGCACGTTCCGAGCGTGACGCACTTGGTGCCCGCCTGGAGGCGGTTGTACACGTCGGGCAGCCGCACCAGGCCCAGGCACCCCAGGAGGTCGAACATCAGGCCGACGCCGATGATCCACTGGGCGATGGTCTCACTCATCGTACTGGCGTCCTTCCAGGTATTTCGCCAGGGCGATCGTGCCGATGAACGACACCAGCGACCACGCGATGGCGATGCTCATGTAAAAGTCCTGCCCGGTCCAGATGGCCAGGAGGCAGCAGAACCCGGCCATCAGGGTGCCCAGGATGTCGATTGCCACGGTGCGGTCGGGGGCGGTCGGCCCGCGGCCGATCCTCAGCAGGCACATGGCGGCGGCCAGCAGGAGGCCCCCGGCCACGAACACCAGGAACGGACTCATTCGAAGACCCTCCTCAGGAGGCCCTCAAACGGCCGCACGATCCGCCGCGTGTGCTCCTCGGCGTCCACCCCGTGCACGTTTATCCAGTGGATGTAGAGGTCCTGCCCCACGATGTCCACCGTCATCGTGCCGGGCGTCAGCGTAATGGAGTTCGCCAGGAACGTCTTGGCCATCTCGCTAGTAAGCCGCGTGCGGATCTTGACGATGCCCGGCCGGATGGGCAGGTCCGGGTGCAACACGCGGTACGCCACGTCCAGGTTCGACTTTATGCACAGCACAAGGAAATACGGAAAATAGATGCACGCCCAGAACCACCGGCGCGGGTCAAGCGCCTTGTGCGGGTTGTCCGGGTAGATGTGCGCCAGCAGCGTCGCCACCAGAATGGCCATCATCAGGCCGACGCCCACCACCTTCGGGTCCAGCGACCACGTCAAGAGCAACCACAGGCCGAACGTAAAGAGGATGCACAGGACCGATTTCATGGCCGATGCCTTTCACTCCGCGGGCGGCACAGGATGTGGCACGGCCGGCTTGTCCAGCCGCGGCTCCGGGGCGCCCGCGCCGCTCACGGCCGGACAAGCCGGCCGTGCCACATCCGCCACGGGCGCCGCCTGCGGCGCCCGCCTGCCCAGCCCCGCCTGCACCACCCGCACAGCCGGATCAACCAGCACGCCGCGCACCGAGGGCAGCATCACGAGGGAACTCGCGACGCACAGGGTCGCCAGCGCAACCGTCGCCAGGCCCATGCCGGCGGGAACTTCGCGCGCCCGCTCGGCCGCCGCCGTCGCCGCGCCGCCCAGCACGTACCGCTGCACCCTTGCGAACGAGACCAGCGTAACCACGCTCACCGCGGCCGCGATGGCCGCCAGCGTGTAGAAGCCCCCCAGCACCAGCGCCAGGATGATGACCAGTTTGCTCCAGAACCCGTTCAGCGGCGGAACGCCCGAAATGCTCAGTGCCGCCACTCGCAGGCACGCGCCCGTGACGGGCATCCGCGCGCCCAGGCCGCCCAGTTCCTTCAGTTGCCGCGTGCCCGTGGCGTACTCGACCGACCCGGAGCAGAGGAACAGCAGGGACTTGAAGATCGCGTGGTTCACCAGGTGGAAGAGCCCTCCGAAAACGGCCAGGGCGACCACCGCCTCGCTCACGCCGCGAGCCTGCATCACCGCCGCCGCACCCAGCGCCAGCACCACGTATCCCATCTGCCCGATGGACGAGTAGGCCAGCAGGCGCTTGAAGTCCGCCTGTACCAGCATCAGCAGCGACCCCAGCGCCATCGAGGCCACGCCCATGACCGCCAGCACCCATCCGAACGTCTCCGTGGCGCCGAACACGGAGAACACGATGCGCGCCACGGCGTACACGCCGCACGCCTTGATAAGCACGCCGGAAAGCATCGCCGAAATCGGCGCCGGGGCCGCGGGGTGCGCATCCGGCAGCCAGGCGTGGAACGGCACCATCGCGGCCTTCAGGCCGAAGCCCATCAGGAAGAACGCAAGGGCCACCGCCAGGGGCAGGCTCGGCCCCCCCGCCCCCTGCACGGCCTGGGCGATCTTCGCCCAGTTCAACTGCCCCGTAACGTTGTACACGATGGCGATGCCCACGAGGATGAAGGTGCTGGCGACGGCCCCCAGCGCAAGGTACTTCAGGCTCGCCTCCAGTTCGTCCGCCTCCGTCCCGAACGCCACAAGGGCGTAACTGGCCAGCCCTGCGATCTCCACGAATACGAATATGTTGAAAAGGTCGCCGGAGATGACCACGCCGTTCATCCCCGCCAGCATCAGCAGAAACAGGCCGTAGTAAAGCGACGGGCTCGTGTACTGCCGCATGTAGTCCATGCTGAACACTAGCGCCAGCAGGCCGATGACGGCAATCACCAGCAGCACCAGGCGCGTCAGGCCGTCGGCGTACAGGCTGATGCCCACGGGGAACTTCCACCCCCCCATCCACAGGACGGCCGCCTCGTCGCCCCGGCCCTGCATCGCCAGCACAAGCACCAGCACGGCCGCGGCCACGGCCAGAGGCAGCGCGGCCGCCCACCGGCCGCTGCCCGTAACGCGGCCAAGCGCCGGCGCCAGGAACCCCCCAGCCAGCGGAAGGGCCACCACAAGCGGCATGAGGTCTTGCACGGCTTTATCCCCTGAGGTTGCGCATGCGCTCCGTGTCAAACGTCCCGTATTTCTCATACAGCCGGATGGCCAGCCCCACAACCAGCGCCGTCACCGACAGGCCGATGACGATGCTCGTCAGCACCAGGGCCTGCGGCAGCGGGTCCACCGCCCCCGCCACCAGCGCAGGCTCGTGCGCCACCCCGCCCGTCAGAATGGGCGCCATCGGCGACCCGCTCGGCGACGGCCGGTACCCCACCAGCACCAGGAGCAGGTTCACCGCGTAGTCCAGGATCGCCAGGCCCACGATGATCTTGATGACATTCCGCTTGGCCACGACCGCGTACAGGCCCACCACCAGCAGCAGGAACGCCAGCAGGTACGGCAGCATCGCCAGGGTCATGACTCATCTCCGTTGTGGGCGGCGGACCGCGGCGACAGAAGGCCCCCCGCGCCCCGCTCGCCCGACCGGCGAAACATCGCCAGCGCCAGGAACACGCTGAACAGCCCCGCCCCGACCTTCACGCCAATCGCCAGGTTCGAGATCGGGACCGTGCCGGCCGAGAACAGCGTGCACGCCTCGCCGCGGTCCAGGAAGTTCACAAAGAATCCCCCCGCCATGTATCCGGCGATCGCCACCAACAGGAACGCCAGCGCCCCCAGGCAGTCGCTCGTCTTGGCGATGCCGTGGGGCAGGACCCTGCGGCTGTACTCCTCGCCGAACGCCAGCACGATGAGCACCAGGGCGCCCGCCAGGATGCACCCGCCCGCGAAGCCCCCGCCCGGCGACACGTGCCCGTACAGCACGATGTATATGCCGAACAGGGCGATGAACCCCGCCACCAGCCGCGTCGTGTTCTTAACGATCAGCGACATGCCCTGCATGGGACTGCCTCCCGATCCGCCGCAGCACGGCGTACGTTCCGATGATGGCCGTGAAAATGACCGTGGCCTCGCCCAGCGTGTCGTAGCCGCGCGAATCCAGCACGATGCCCATGACGTAGTTGGCCGCCCCGGTGCCATGCGAGACGGCCGTGCCCAGAAGGCCGTGCTTCAGGTACGCCCCGCCGATGCTTTGCGGCTCGGCGGCCTGACCCGCTGCGAGTTGCGGCTGGTCGGCCGGGGCCATGGCCGACGCCGGCCCTTCATGATTCATCAGCGGGTCGCCGAACGGCCGCACCTGAAGCCCGCCCGCCCCCGAGGATGCCAGCATCCAGAACACCACCGCCACCAGCACGCCCATCACCAGCAGGACCGAGCCTGTGGCCAGCGTGCCCCGCCCCGTGGCCGCCGTCTCGTCGCGCCGCGTAATGACCACCCGCACCAGCACCACGAGCACCAGGATTTCCACAACGACCTGCGTGATGGCCAGATCCGGCGCACCCAAGAGCAGGAACGCCACGCTCGTGCCGAACCCCACCGCTCCCAGGCAGATTACGCTCGACAGGAGGTCCCGCGTCTCCACCGCGATCAGCGAGCCGATGATCATGAACACAAACAGCGCCACCATCAGGATGAAAACCGGGTCCATGCGTCACGCTCCCGTTCTCTCGCCACCACGTGCCGCGGCTTGCCTGTCACCCGTGCGCGGGTGCCGTGCTTTCGCTCGCGAAAGCATGCGCCTCTGCCGCGCGCCACCATGCTTTCGCAACGGCGCGAAAGCATGGCACCCCGCCCGCTATCCTCCGCCCGCCCAGCGCCCCGCCAGCACCACCACCAGCGCCGCCAGGCCCACCAGCACCCAACTGGCGTACACCGCCAGGAGACCCGTGTGCCAGGCGCTCAGTCGCCCCACGAGCGTCTCGCCGTAATGGCCGGTCAGGCGGTACACGTCGAACGCCCCGGCCCCGCCGTCGCGGAACAGGGCCGCCAGGCCCGGCATCCGCCGGATAGTCTCGTAGAAGCCCGTCCCCGAGACGTGCCACGTGGCGTCGGACGAAGCGTCCTCGCCGCCCACGAAGTTCGGTACCACGCGCACGCGCATCACGCGCCCAATCCAGTAAAGAACGAGGCCGACCGCAATGCCGGCCAGGATGAGACCCGTGGCCAGCACGGGGCTCCACAGTCCGCGGCCGCCGAGGATATTCAGGTCCCAGCCGCCGGCCGTCTCGATGCCCGCGGGCTGAATGCCCACCGCCGCCCCCGCGGGCAGGATGAGCCCATCCACCGCCCACCCGCCGCCGATGCCCAGCCCCACGCACGCCAGCGCCAGTATCACCATCGGGACCGCCATGGACGGGCTCTCGCCCGGCCCGCCCTCGGCCGGCACAGCCTCGCCGCGCGTCCCCAGGAACACCGAGTGCAGCACCTTGATAAAACTCGCCAGCGTCAGCGCCGATCCGAACACCGCCGCCACCAGGCACACCAGCGCCAGCCCCGACCCCGCCTGGAGCGCCCCCTGGTACACGAGCCACTTCGAGACGAAGCCATTCAGGGGCGGCACGCCCGAGATGGCCAGCGCCGCCACGAGGCAGCAGACGAAGGTCACGGGCAGCCGCCGCGCAAGGCCCCCCAGGCGGTCCAGGTCGGTCGTGCCGGCAACCTGCTCCGCCGAGCCCGCCGCCAGGAACAGGCAGCATTTGTAGATGGAGTTGTTCAGCATGTGCAGCAGGCCGCCGGCGAACGCGATGGCCGCGGCCGCCTGCTGGCCCGCGGTCGGACCCCCCGCAGCGCGCCCCGCCGCCAGCACCCACGCCGCCAGGCCCATCCCCAGCACCATGTACCCCACCTGGCTCACGGCGTGGAACGCCAGCAGCCGCTTCAGGTTGTGCTGCACCATCGCCATCATCACCGCCAGCAGGATGGTGGCCGCACCGATAATCATCAGCACCTCGGCCAGCGCCTCGCCCACCGCAAACACGCCGAACGTCAGCCGCGCCAGAAGGTAGATGCCCAGGAGTTTATCCAGCGCCGCCGGCAGCAGCGCGAAGACCGGCGTCGGGGCGTCTTCGCTTGCCGCCGGAACCCACGTGTGAAGCGGCATCGCGCCGGCCTTCGCCATCGCGGCCGCAAGCATCAGAAGATACGCAGCGACGCGCTCGGGTGAATCGGTCGCGCCCACCCCGGCCAGGGCCAGGTCCTTCGGCAGGGCGCCGGACCCCAGCAGGATCGCCACGCCCAAGAGCAGGCACACATCGGCGAAGCCCAGGATGGCGAACGTCTTCATTGCCGCCGCGCGGCCCTGCGGCCGGCCCATCCCCACCAGCAGGTACAGGAGGACCGTGGCGGCCTCCCACGCCAGGATAAGGCCGAGAAACGTCGTCGCCATCGCGGCCGCGTTGACGGCGGCCACCGTCCACAGGAGCCACGCGTAGTAGACCGGCAGCCGCGGCCGCCCGGCCATCGCCCGCAGGCTGTAAAGCGCCACCAGCAGCGCGATGCCCGACGCCGCCAGCACGATGAGCGACGACAGGCCGTCGGCCCGGAACCCCAGCGCAAGCGCCACCGGTCCCAGGTCAATCTGCCCCGTCGGCGCCCAGGCCACCGGCCCCTGCCGGGCGGCGGCAAAGAGGCTCACCGCTTCTGCGGCCGCCCAGACGAGCGCCGCCACGGCCACCGCCTGTGCCGTCACCGTCAGAAGGCGCTCCAGCCCGGCCGCGCGGCGGGCAGCCCAGCCCAGCAGCAGCCACAGCGCGTACACGGCGGCACCCGCCGCCAGCGGCACGCCGATGACCCGCACGTCCAGCAGCAGTTCCATGGCGCGGTTACACCTCTTTCTTCAGGCGCTCGGTCTTCGCGCGGCTGAGGCGCAGGAGTTCGTCCATCCCGTAGAGGGGCCGGCGCGTGCTCGCATCGTACACCCGCGCAAGCCGCTCGGTGCACGAGTAGCACGGGTCAACCGCGGCCAGGATGATGGAAACGTCGGTTACGGTCTGGCCGATGCACGAGGCCCGGAACGACGGAATGTTGACGTAACTGGGGGCGCGGATCTTGTGCCGCACCGGCCCCGCGCCGCCGTCGCTGCGGACGTAGTGGAACGTCTCGCCGCGGGGCGCCTCGTAGTGGCCGCAGCCCTCGCCCGGCGGAACCTGCCGCACGTCCACCGCGATGGGCCCGCCCGGCATCTTCTCAAGGCACTGCTCGATGATCTTGACGGCCTCGAAGCACTCCAGGCACCGCACAACCGCCTTGGCGAAGACGTCGCCCTCTTCCTGGGTGATGACCTTCCACTCGACCTCGTCGTAGGCGCCGTGGGGGTCGTCGCGCCGGACGTCGATTGCCAGGCCCGAGCCCCGGGCCGTCGGCCCCGTAACGCCCCACCGCCGCGCGTCTTCCTTCGTCAGGACGCCCACGCCCTTCAGGCGCGCGTGCAGCACGGGGTCGTCCAGCACGGCCTTCGTCAGCATCTCCATCGGCTTCTTGATGGAGTCCACCGCCTTGCGGATGGCCGGATACATGTCCGGCGCAATGTCGCGCCGCACGCCGCCCACCCGCACGCAAGCGTAGTGGATGCGGCTGCCGGTAACCTGCTCCAGGATGTCCATTATCGGTTCACGATATTTCCATGCCCACATCCAAACGGTGTTGTAGCCCAGGAAGTGGCCCGCCAGGCCGACCCACAGCATGTGGCTGTGCAGCCGCTCAAGTTCCGCGACGATGGTGCGGATGTACTGCGCCCGCGGCGGGGCCTGGATGCCCGCCAAACTCTCCACCGCATTCACGTACGCCCACGGGTGGCTGTGCGAGCATATGCCGCAGACACGCTCCACCAGGAAGGGAACCTGGTCCCACGTCAGGCGCGTGGAAAGTTCTTCCACGCCGCGGTGGTTGTAAGAGAGCCGCACGTCCATGTCCACCACCGTCTCGCCTTCGCAGTAAAGTTGGAAGAATTCCATCTCTTCCTGAAGGGGGTGGAACGGGCCGATGTTGATGAGCGTGCGGCCGGGCCTTGTGCCGCGCGGCTGGCTGGCCGACGGGCCGGCCGGCGGGCGGGGCGCACCCGCCCACTTCTTCCGCTCGCGCCCTCCGGCGGGGTCGGTCTTCGGCACCTTGAAGCCACGCCGCAGCGGGTACACGCCCTCCGGCCAGTCGTCGGCAAGGATGAGCCGGCGCATGTCCGGGTGGCCGCGGAACTCGGCCCCCAGAAGGTCGTGCATCTCGCGCTCTATCCACAATGCCGCCGGCAGGTCCTGCCCCACCGAGTCGATCTGAAGCGACGGGCGCGCCGCCAGGGCCTTCACGGTGACGACGTACTGCTCCGCGTCGAGCGCCCAGTGATACAGCACGTCTATGCCGTCGCGGACTTCTATGCCGGTTGCAGTGGCCAGCCGGGCGCCCTGCTCGTCGGTCATCAGGCGGGCCATCTCCCGCACGCGGGCGGGGTCGATGCGCACCCAGCCGCGCCGCGGGTTCTGCTCCTCGAACTCCGTCACCATGCCGCCCAGCGACGACAGAACGCGCGAAAGGACCGCGCTCTGGACCGCCGCGCCGGCCGGGTTCTTGAGTTGCGACATGTCGTTACGTCTCCATGTTAAGCGTTGCGCCCGATGCGCGTCCCGCCGGCTCGCGCCGGCGGCTCGGACAAGAGCCTACAGCGCGGCCAGGGCCTTGACGGCCCCCACGATCATCGCCTCCGGCTTGGGCGGGCAGCCCGGCACGTACGCGATGATGGCGCCCGGGTCGATCTCGCGGATCGCCTCGTCCGCCGGGCGGGCCATGCCGTATCCGTGCCTGAAGATGCCCCCCGTGCAAGCGCAGGCGCCGATGAGGAACACCACGCACGGCTTCGGCGTCTGCTCGTACACGGCCCGCAGCCGCGGCTCGGCCTGCCGCGTGCATATCCCCGTCACCAGCAGCGCGTCGGCGTGGCGCGGGCTGCCCACCAGGACGATCCCGAACCGCTCCACGTCGTACCGGGGCGTCAGCAGTTCAAGTATCTCGATGTCGCAGTTATTGCACGCCCCCACGTTCACGTGGTACACCCACGGCGACCGCTTCAGGCCCCACGTCTTCCAGCCCATGCCGAGCCTCTTTTCCGTCAGTACCCCAGCGCCGCCAGGACGACCGCGGCGCCGGCCACCGGCGCCAGGCCGAACCAGAAGAACTTCATCGCCTGGTCGATCCGCAGGCGCGGGTTCGTGTTCCGCACCAGCACCACCAGCACCAGCACGGCCACGTACTTGCCGGCCAGGGCGAGCCAACTCCACCCGGATGCCGCATCGCCCATGCCGCCCAGAAAGAGCGTGGCGAAGTATATCGGCGCGATCGCCAGCAGCAGCGTCCGCGTCAGCCGCAGCAAGGCCAGCGGCGGGCCGGAGTACTCCAGCACCGAGCCGCCCATCAGTTCCGTCTCGGCCTCCGGCAAATCGAACGGCACGAGCGTGAGTTTCGCCTGGACGCA
>VGYT01000035.1 GCA_016872895.1 Planctomycetota bacterium | reverse complement strand
CAAAATCGATCAAAAACGTTCAAAAAGCGCGCGATTTTGCCTTACCTATCTTAACATTTTGGCCCTCCACCCCCTCTGGCGCTAGCGCCAGGGCCGTTTTGCCCCTCCGAAAGGGGTCAAAAACGCCCTTTTCGGGGCGCGCCGGCGCGGTCAAAAAGTTATCCACAGGTACGGGCGAAGGCGGGAGGCGAGATTTGGGAATCGGGATCCGGCAACGGCAAACCGGGGGAATCGGGAACCGTGCTGCGGCAATCGGCCAACGGACAGCGGCCGGAATGCGCAACGGGGAACGGACAACGGCAAGAAGGTTGCGCCGGCGGGCCTGCCTGGGCGGATACTCTACCTGCCTGCCGCGCGGCCGGGGGCGGACGGGGCGGGCGGTTTCGCCGGGGCGGGGGGCGGTTCAGGGGGCTTCTTGCCCACCAGTCCCAGCAACCACTGGCCGTAGCGGTTCATGAGGCCCTGTGCCAGGACGATATCTTCGCTGAACCGGAGGCCGCCCTGGAGTACGTACGCCCCGCCGGGGGTGCGTTCCAGCGGTTCCAGGGTGGCCTGGAAGTCCAGGTGCATGTGCTGCTTGGCGTCGGCGGCCCGCATCCTGGCCTGCCCGCTTGTGCCGCGCCAGACCAGGTCGCGGCCCTGGCGGCGGACCCAGCGGTAGGCGGGAACGTTGTCGTCCTTCACCCAGCCGTAAGTCGAGCGTTCGGGCAGTTCCAGGAGGACGATTTCGTGGTCGGGGTCGGCCTCGCCCACGGGTGCGGCGGTGCGGCGGAAGAGGAAGAACTGCACCCGGTTGCCGCGAGCCAGTTGAAATACCGCCGCGTCGTAGGTGACGGCCTCGTCGGGGCCGCCGGCCATGTATCGCACGGTGGCCTGCGGCCGGCCGCAGCCGGCCAGGGCGGCCAGGACGAGCGCCGCGGCGGCGGCGAGGCCGCGAGAGGCGCGGATCATAAGGTCTCCCTTCGTCGGCCCTATCATTACCGCCTGGCGGGGCAAATCAAGCGCAAAGCGGCTGGTGGCCGGCGCCTGTGCGGGAAAGCGTTGACGATGCCCGCGCGGGCGGCTACGATGCCCGCGTCGCGCCAACAGAAAGGAGCGGAGGCCCATGTCCCGTATTCTCATCGGCGCTGCGGCCGCGGTCGTGGCGATTGCGCTGTGCGTGGCGGTTGCGGTGTGCCTTGCGATTGCGGCTGCGCCCCCCGAAAAGGCTCCCGCCAAACCTCCCGCCAAGCCTGCCGCCAAGGCTCCCGAACCCGCCAGGCCCGGCATCATCCTGGCGTTCCAGAAGGTGAAAGTTTCGGACGAGCCGTACGAATCGTGCGGCGTGTTCGACGTGAACAACGACGGGGCGGCGGACATCGTGAGCGGCGCGTGGTGGTATCCCGGCCCGAAGTTCGACCGGCGGCACAAGATCGGCGACGTGCCGGCCGGGCAGGACTACTTCGACGATTTCTCGACCATTGCCGCCGACGTCAACGGCGACGGCTACGCCGACTTTGTTACGGGCGGCTGGTTCGGCGGCGTCCTTCAGTGGCGCGAGAACCCCAGGGGCGACCCGGCCAAGGAGTGGCCCCTGCACGACATCGCCAAGATCGGCAACATCGAGACGACCCGCGGGTGGGACATCGACGGCGACGGCCGGCCCGAGTTCGTGCCGAACACGCCGGGCGGCCCGCAGCGGGTTTTCAAACTCATCACCGACGCCGCCGGCAAGGGCACGGGCAAGTTCTCGGAACACGCCGTCTATGATGCCAAGACGGGCCACGGCATGGGCTGCGGCGACGTGAACGGCGACAGGCGGCCCGACATCGTCCTGGCGAAGGGCTGGCTGGAGGCGCCGGCGGAGCCGCTCGGCGGCGCGAAGTGGACGTTCCACGGCGAGTTCGACCTCGGCCACGCCTCAATCCCGATCATCGTGGCCGACCTGACGGGCGACGGCCTGGCGGACCTCATCGTCGGCCAGGCCCACCCCTACGGCCTCGACTGGTGGGAGCAGAAGGCCGCCGGCGGCGAGCGCCGCTGGGTGAAGCACCCCATCGACCCGTTCAGCAGCCAGTACCACGACCTTGTCTGGACCGACATCGACGGCGACGGCAAACCGGAACTGGTGACCGGCAAACGCCGCCACGCGCACCGCGACCGGGACCCCGGCGACGCCGACCCGGCGGGCGTTTATTACTTCAAGTGGACCGGCGAAGGCTTCGCCAAGATCGTCGTTGATTACGGCTTCGGGCCGGCCGGGAAGGGCTGCGGCATATTCTTCCAGGTGGCCGACGCCGACGGCGACGGCCGCCCCGACGTGGTCGCCCCGGGCAAGGACGGCCTGGTGCTCTACAGGAACCTGGGCTTCGCCCGGCCGCCAATCAAGCCTTAAGGCCGCAAAGGCACCCCGCGGGTGGCCATTGCGAAGGAACCCGGCGCGTGCAACGGAAAGCGATTGCAGCCCGGGAAGAGCCGGGATCTCACGTTTGGGGGAATAACTATGGACCTTGAACCGACCCGCAGATTGATTGCAGCGATTATCGCGGCCCGCGAGGCTCGCAACTACTTCACTGGCGCAGCGGACAAGGAATGCTCACTACGCCGGCTATTTGTGGAGATGCCAACTTGCCTCGCATCATATTCTAGAAATAAGGATGCCCAACACAAGGCTGAAAAAGCATGGCAGCACCTTAATAATTTCTATCGCACGCGCGCACCCCGGAGCACTGCCGGCATGTTCATCAGGTGCATTGCGGAAAATGTTAAGGCCACATGGCCCGATTACCGCCCCCCGCCGCTGCTGAGCGAGCAACCAGAGCAATGCGCTTGTAAGATTTCCAGCCTCGTTCCATGCATATTGGGTTGCTTAAAAAAATCATGCGGGAGACAAGACTACTCCCTTGTTACCAAGTTCCTGCACTTCACATATCCTGAAACTTATCCGATCTTTGACGCACGAGTGGCGCGGGCTATTGAAGAATGGGCCTATTTCACCTTCAGACAGCTTGCCGAGCGCCACAACTGGAAGAATTACCAAGCCCTTGGTGACCCTACAAATTACGAACATCTGGTGCGTTTTTACGCTACATTATGGCTTGCGTGCAGACAGGAAGAGAAGATGAAACTTCGCAGTTCGGCCGAGGAGATGAGTGGCATAGTGGGCGCCTCGGTCTCCGTGCTTGATCTTATTGATAAGCATCTGTGGAGGTGCGCCGGTAATCCCGTGCTTCTGCGACTCCTTGATTGAGCAATCATGGGGCGCACAACAGGGGCTGTTCTGCGCCGGGCGTTCACAGGCGCGTTATTCGCATGCGCCAAACATTCGTAAGGAGAAACGCAATGCCGAAGAAAATCGCCATGATCGGGGCGGGAAGCGTGGTGTTCACGAAGACCCTCTTGTCGGACATGATGGCCACGCCGTGCCTCCAGGACTCGGAGTGGGCCCTTATGAGCCGCACGGCGCCGAAACTGAAGCGCATGGAGGCCTTCGCGCGGCGGATGCTCAAGGAGAACCGGCTGCCGGGGAAGGTCTCGGCCACGCTCGACCGGCGCGAGGCCCTCCAGGGGGCGGACTTCGTGGTGGTCACGATCCAGGTGGGCGGCCTGGAGGCGTACACCTTCGACTACGAAATCCCCATGAAGTACGGGGTGGACCAGTGCATCGGCGATTCGCTGGGTCCGGGCGGCGTGTTCCGCGGCCTGCGCACCGTGCCGGTGCTGGCCGATATCGCGCGCGACATGGCCGAGGTCTCAAAGCCCGGTGCGGTGATGCTCCAGTACGCCAACCCGATGGCCGCCAACTGCCTGGCGCTTGGCCGCGCGGCCAGGGTTCCCTTCGTGGGCCTCTGCCACGGCGTGCAGACGACGCTCGATTTGATTGCCGGGTACGTGGGCGTTCCGAAGGAGGAGATCACGTACACCTGCGGCGGCATAAATCACATGGACTGGTTCCTGCGGCTGGAGCACGAGGGGCGGGACCTGTATCCGAAGTTGCGCGAGGTCTTCGAGAAGCCCGAATATTACAAGAACGAGAAGGTGCGCGGCGAGGTGTTCCGCCAGTTCGGCTACTTCATGACCGAATCGACGGGACACCTGTCGGAGTACCTGCCGTGGTTCCGCAAGAACCGCAAGGCCCTGGACCTGTATTGCGACGAGCCGGCGTTCGGCGGCGAAAGCGGTGCGTACTACAAGTACGCCAAGGCCCTGGCCGCCAAGTACGCCAAGCACGACCCGCTTGAGTTCGAGTCGGCCAGGATCGAGTCGCGCAGCGTGGAGTATTGTTCATACATCATGGAGGCCGTCGTCACGGGCAGGCCGTTCCGGTTCATGGGCAACGTGCGGAACGACGGCTACATCACGAACCTGCCTGACGGGTGCTGCGTGGAGGTGCCGACGTTCGCCGACGACGCGGGGGTGCACCCGACGCGCATCGGTGCGCTGCCCCCGCAACTTGCGGCCTGCTGCATGGCCAACATCAACGTGCAGATTCTGGCCGGCGAGGCGGCCCTGGCCGCCGACACGGAGGCGATAGTGCACGCCTGCGCCCTTGACCCGCTGACGGCGGCGGTGCTCACGCTGAAGGAAGTGCGCGACATGTGCTCCGAGATGCTCGAGGCGCTCCGCCCCTGGCTGCCGCAGTTTGAGGGCAAGCGCATCCGCTCGACGCCGACGATCAAGATTCCGAAGACGTGCAAGCCCGTGGCCGTGCCGCTCGACCCCGCGCTGGCGATCAACAAGCGGTTCGGCGACCTTATATCGCGCAAGACGGATTGACGGCGTAGGCTGTGCTCGTGCCGATGGCAAAGCGGGACAGTTGCGGGTACAATTGGTGGTGAGCGCTGGAATTGCAGTTGTGCTTTTGTTGCTTCGGTGGGCGGGAGGTGTTTCTCATGGACAGGTTCATAATCGAGGGTGTACGGTGCTTCCGCTTGAGGCAGGAAGTGCCGCTTGCACCGCTTACGCTCCTTGTGGGCGAGAACAGCACGGGCAAGTCCACCTTCCTGGCCGCTATCAGGATCGTCTATGACCTTGTGCGAGCAGAGGCCGAACTCAACTTCAACGAGGAGCCTTTCAACCTCGGCGCCTATAGCGACATCGCCAGTTACGCCGGCGGGCGCGGCGGCCGCGCCAAACGGTTTTGTCTTGGGTTCCAAGTGAAAGATGCTCAGGCTGCGCCGGGCGCGAACAGTGGGGCTGAACCCATCCGTTTTCTCGCCACGTTCTGCCAGGAAGCCTCGCACCCCAAGGTTGCCGAACTGCGGATCAAATCGGGAGAATACGCCATTGTGGCTGCCGAGCACGGAGAGGAAGAAACCGTCCGATATGTGCTTGCCGCAGGTGGCAGGCAAGGAACACTTCCGGTCGCCAAGCATGTCGCCATGCCAGATTATCCCGATCTGCGGTTCCTGGGCTTTCTGCTGCGCAGGGAGATGGTCAAGCCTGAAAAGTCTCTGGACCTGACCCAGCAGGACGTCGAAGGGCTACACGGATTGCTCACAAGACTTTTTCGGGCGATGCGCTCACGTCCTTACGCTATTGCCCCTGTCCGCACAAGACCTGAGCGTACATACGACCCGAAGGTGGACACGCCGCGTCCGGAGGGAAGGCACATTCCGATGGTCTTGGCCAGAATGGCATCCCAGGAACCCGAGAAATGGCACTCGCTCAGGAACGCCCTGTCGGAGTTTGGCAAGGCCTCCGGACTATTTGACACAGTTAGAGTACGCAGGCCGCTGGGCAAGAAGGAAAGCGACCCGTTCCAGATCCAAATCAAGGTCTCCGGGCCGGCCTTCAACCTTGTGGACGTGGGGTACGGCGTCAGCCAGGTGTTGCCCATTGTTGTTGACAGCCTTACGGGAGCGGACGGACAGATGTTTCTTATGCAGCAGCCGGAAGTGCATCTCCACCCCAGGGCGCAGGCGGAACTGGGGACGTTCTTGGCCCAGTTGGTAAAGCAGAAACGCAAATCGTTTGTGGTGGAGACGCACAGCGACTACCTCATAGAGCGCATACGCCTTGATGTCCGGGATGGAAGGGGGGTGCGCCCGGAAGATGTAGTGATTCTGTATTTCCAAAGAACTGAAACGGGAGTGCGAATCCATCCCATTACCATTGACGATGGGGGGAACGTGATCGGCGCCCCGAAAGGTTACAGGCAATTCTTCCTTGACGAGGAGCAGCGGTTCCTTATGGCGCCCAATCATGTGCGTGATCATTGACGCAAGCCTGGCCGCGCGTATTTTCGCCTCTCCCATGCAGGAGGACTTCGTGCCGCTATGGAATTGGGTGCGATGCAGGGACGGCTGCATTGTGTACGGCGGGCAACTCGCGGCCGAACTTGAGAGAGTCAGGCAAGGCGCCAGGCAGTTGAAGCACCTCTCCGCCGCAGGTAAGGCTTACCGAGTGCCAAGCGAGTCCGTTGTTGCCGAGACGCGGGCGGTAAGAAATCTTGGCATATGTGTGTCGGATGACCCCCACGTCATCGCGCTGGCGCGTGCTAGCAAGGCGAGGGTGCTTTGCTCGGGGGACCGGAATCTGCACGCTGACTTCAAGAACCTGAGGTTGCTTCCCGCACCCAAGGGGCGCATCTATCAGAATGCAGAACACGCCTCAGTTCTCAGACACGATCCGGGCTGCATTGGCAGACGCCGCAACTGACACTGCCGCCGCGCGAGTTACCGGCCATTGACAAGCGTTTCGGAGACCTGATATCCCGGAAGACGGAACAGGAGCCGCCGCCCTCGGTTGAGCGGTCGGCCGCGCAAGACGGACGGCGAAACCAAATGGCTCAGGGGCGGCCTGCCGGCGCCGCCCGCCCTGAAGTCGTTCCCCCACGATGCGGCTCAAGGCCAAGCGGTGCGCGGGCCGATAGGACCAGAGGCAATTGCGCATTGCGAATTGCGGATTCAAAGACAGCAAGAACGGCTGTCTTGAACCAGTTGCATTGCGTCCCGGCGGGGTACGGCGGGGCCACAGGGAGAGGCGATGTGCGGCATCGTGGGTTACATCGGCCAGAAGCAGGCGTACCCCATCCTGCTTGAGGGCCTGAAGCGGCTGGAGTATCGCGGGTACGACTCGGCGGGCGTGGCGCTTCAGCAGGACCACGAGGGGCGCCTGGCGGTCATCAAGGCCAAGGGCCGCATCGCCGACCTGGAAGCCATGACGGCGGGCCGCGACCTTTCCGGCACGCTGGGCATCGCGCATACCCGCTGGGCCACGCACGGTGCGCCGAACGACGTAAACGCCCACCCTCACGCCGACATGTCGGGCAAACTTGCGGTGGTGCACAACGGCATCATCGAGAACTGGTCGGCCCTGCGGCAACTGCTGGAGCAGGAGGGGGTGAAGTTCCGCAGCGAGACCGACACGGAGGTGCTTGCGCACCTGTTCGCCCGCGCCTACAAGGGCGACCTGGAGAAGGCCGTCCAGGAGGGCCTGCGCGAGGTCCGCGGGGCGTACGGCATAGCCGTCATCCACGCCGACCGGCCGGACGTGCTGGTGGCGGCGCGGAACGGGTCGCCCCTTATCATCGGCGTCGGCGAGGGCGAGTACATCGTCGCCAGCGACGCCTCGGCCATCATCGAGCATACGACAAACGTTATTTACCTGGAAGACCGCGAGATGGCCACCCTCCGCCGCGACGGGCTGCGCACCAGCACCGTCGACGCCATCCCGACGCACAAGGAGGTCCAGCAGGTAGAGTGGAGCCTGGAGCAGATCGAGAAAAAGTGCTACCCGCACTTCATGCTCAAGGAGATCATGGAACAGGCGGAAAGCCTGAGCGACTCGATGCGCGGCCGCCTGGACGCCGAGACGGGCGAGGTGGTCCTGGGCGGCGTGCGCGACGTCTCAAAGCAACTGACGCATGCGCGGCGGGTGATCCTTACGGCCTGCGGCACAGCGTGGCACGCGGGGCTGGTGGGCGAGTACCTGTTTGAGGACATCGCCCGCGTGCAGACCGAGGTGGATTACGCCAGCGAGTTCAGGTACCGCAACCCGATTATCGACGAAGGCACAATAGTCATCGCCATCAGCCAGAGCGGCGAGACGGCCGACACGCTGGCCGCCGTCAGGGAGGCGAAACTGAAAGGGGCCCTCTGCCTGGGCATCGTCAACGTCGTCGGCTCGACCATCGCCAGGGAGACCGACGCGGGCGTGTACCTGCACTGCGGGCCGGAGATCGGCGTCGCATCGACGAAGGCCTTCACCAGCCAACTGGTGGTCCTCATCATGACGTCGATGTACCTGGGCCGGCGGCGGCACCTGGCCCCCTACCACGCCCGCGAGATCATCAAGGGCCTCCAGGCCGTGCCCGACCTGGTGCGGCACGTTCTGAAACTGAACGACGCCATCCGGGACGTGGCGGCCAGGTACAAGGACTGCCCGAACTGGCTCTACCTGGGCCGCGGCTACAACTACCCCGTGGCGCTTGAGGGGGCGCTGAAACTGAAGGAAATCAGTTACGTGCACGCCGAGGGCCTTCCGGCGGCCGAGATGAAGCACGGCCCCATCGCCCTGATAACCGAGGGGATGCCCGTGGTGTTCCTCGCCAACAAGGGCCTCCAGTACGACAAGGTTCTCTCGAACATGGAGGAGGTTCGCAGCCGCGGCGGGCACATCATCGCCGTGGCCACCGAGGGCGACAAGGAAGTCGCCCGCCTCGCCAAGCACGTCGTCTCGGTGCCCGACGTGCCGGAACCCTTCCAGCCCATCCTGAACGTCGTGCCGCTCCAGTTGCTGGCGTACCACGTGGCGGTGATGCGCGGCTGCGCGGTGGACAAGCCGCGGAACCTGGCGAAGAGCGTTACGGTGGAGTGATGCAGAAAGGGGCGCGGGCCCGGGCGGGAGGGTGTGGAAGATAAGCGCTGCCGCCGTGCCGGAGAGAATGGGCGCACGCGCGGAAACCGCTCACGTAGAATGCGTGGGCCGATGATGTCAGCCCCGGCTCGGTTCGGCGACGAGGAGGGCCAAGCCGTCAAGCGCCAGGCCGGCTTCAAGGCACGCCGGTGGGTGGTCGAGCGGGCGCACATCCGGATGAACCCGTTCCCGCGCATCCTGACGCGGTGCGATAAGAAGGCGGCGAACTGCCCGGCCGCGCTTCATTTGATTCTTGGTGTCATTATGTATGTTTGCGCCGGGCTATTCGGATATGCTCTAAGGCTGCGCCGGGGCAGAGGCCGCGCGGCGGCACTGCCTCCCGAACCGGGCAGACAACTCGCCGGCCTGCGCGGGCCATAGCCCGCTTCGGCGGGCGGCGGCCGGTCCCTGGGGGAACCCGCCCTTCAGCGTGCCGTCCAGGATTCCTGCCGCTGGCGATCGGGTTTCGTTCCCCGCATCCACCGGTATGTGAGCGCTGCGACCACGGCTCCGAGGGCGGGGGCGCAAAGGTACAGCCAGAGAGCGCTGAGGGCCGGTCCGCCTGCCAGCACAGCAGGGGCAAGCGACCTGGCCGGATTCATCGACGCTCCGCAGCACTTTCCGGCGGCCAGGCAGTCAACGCACACTGCTGCTCCGATAGCCAGCCCGCCCGCGCCGGGCGGCACGCGGGCATCGGTGGCCACGGCCATGATCACCAGCATCAGGATGAATGTAAGGACGAACTCGAAGGCGAAGGCGCCCGCCAACGTCGTACCAACCGGGAACGTTGATCCGAAGTGCGCCGCGGAGGCGGCCGCGCTGCCAAAAGTAACCAGGTGGGCCGCGCTGGCAAGGAAGGCCCCTGCGCACTGGGCGGCGATGTACGGCGCCACGTCTCGCATGGGGAAGCCCCTCACTGCTGCCAGCGCGACGGTCACGGCGGGGTTGATGTGCGCTCCGGAAACATGTCCCAGGCAGTAGACCATGCACGCCACCACTCCGCCGAAAGCCAGCGCTACGCCGACGTGCGTGATATCGTCCGGATGCCCGTGGTGGGCGATGCAGGCCCCGGCGCCGATGAACACGAGGGCGAACGTGCCGATGAACTCGGCGGCCCACCTGCGCAGATTCGCTCCCGCGTCGGGGGCGGTCATGGCTGACCTCGCAGGCGGTCCACCTCGGCGACGACTTTGCCGCAGACAAGTTCGACGACCGCGAGTTCCGGTTCGGCCAGGCCCCTGCGTGCCTCCCGTTTGATCTTCAGGCCCTTGCCCTTCATGGCCTCCGGAACGGAGACCGTTGCCGATGGGGCTGCGCTCCTGGCGGCCAGGGCGTAAGTGGCGCAGCACTCCTTGCACCCCTCGATGACGACCACGGGACACTCGGCGACCATGTCAAGGTCTTCCTGCACGCCTTTGACCAGCGCGGGCAGGCAGACCAGCACGGTCTCGCGCGGTCGCAGGTCCTCGCAGACCCGGTAGGCCGCCTGGCGCGCTATGGTGCCGACGGCCTGCCCGATGCCCGTGCACGGGAGGACGGCGACCTTGCCGTTGAGCAACATGTGTTCTCCTTTCGGTGCTTCGCCCGTTGCTTGCCCCGCGTTGCCGACGCTCGGCGAGCGGCTGAGAGCAGCCCGTCAATCGCGCGGCGGTAAGCGTCCAGCGTCTTGATCCACCGTGCCAGGCATCGCCGGCCCTCGGAGGTCAGCTGATAGGCCCTCTTGGCCGGGCCGCTGGCGGAGAAATCCCAGGAGGAGACGACGAGCCCGCGCTTCTCCAAGAGGCGGAGCATGCGGTAGACCCCGGTCGGGTCGGGGCGGCTTCCTCCCATCACGGGCGTTGCGGCCAGCCGCTGCACGACGCGGTAGCCGTGCAGCGCGCCGCCGGCGAGCAGCGTCATAATGGCCGGTTGAATCAACCGGGCCAACGTGGCGCCCGAACAGGGACATGCCTCCAGGCGAAGCGTTAGAGAATATCCTCTAGCAGACATTGTCTATTACCTCCGCGTGCGGATTCTAGCCGTTTCGGCGGGCCTGTCAATCGCAAAGTGCGCCGCGCGGCGGGAGCGGCACCCCCGCGCGGCCTTTGCTGCGCCAGATGTCACTCCGACACTTCGAGCGGCGCTTGCACTCGGCCGCGGCGCGGCTATAGTGTGGGCGGCGGGATTGCACCACGGCCGGACGGGCCGGCCGTGCCACACGCGCATGATGGGGGGGCCTGCGGCCGGCGTTTCAATGCAATACGACCGGGACTACTTCGAGGGACGCACGTCGTTCTTCTACCAGGTGGGCGGGTACCGGGAGGTGGCGCTGTACTTCAACCGCCTGGCGCGGTGGTTCCTGCCGCACGCGGGCCGGGGGCCGCTGTTGGACTTCGGGTGCGCTTACGGGTACCTGCTGGCGCGGTTCGACGACGGTCGTGAACTGGCGGGTTGCGATGTTTCGGCGTGGGCCGTCAGCCGGGCGGAGCGCCGCCTGCCGCATGCCAGGTTCCGCGTCATTGATCCGGACGGCGGGCTGCCGTACGACGCACAGAGTTTCGGGGCGGTCCTGTGCACGGACGTGCTGGAGCACATCGAGCCCTCCCGCCAGCCGCGCGTGCTGGAGGAACTGGCCCGCGTGCTCGCCCCGGGCGGGCGGTTCTGCATGACCACGCCCAACCTGGGGACGCTGCGCCGGTGGCTGTACGGCGCGGCCGACCGCGCGGAGGGCCACGTGGGGATGCGACGGGTGGGGGAGTGGCGGCGGCTGCTTGCGCGGCACGGCCTGTGCGTGGTGGACTCGTGGACGTATCTGCACGGGTTCCTGCCGGGCAGGTTCCGCCGCTCGTGGCTGCCGGAGTGCGCGATCGTTGCGGCGAAGACGCAGGCCGGGACGGCGCCCAATCAGGGCCGCGGCCGCAAGGGAGCGGCGTGGTTGTGCACGCAGGCCGGCGGCGCCGCTCCCTGACGGTCGCGGCCCTGATGCGCGACGGCGCGAAAGCATGGCGCCCACGGCGCGGCGGGTCGGGAGACCCGCCGCGCAAACCGCGGGGGTGGCGCAAGGACCATGCTTTCGCGACGGCGCGAAAGCATGGCGCCCGGCGCACGGGGCTAGATTTTCACCGCCGCGCCGTTGCCGTTTGCGGCGAGGAGGAGGTGTCCGTCGCCGAGGAGGTTGTCCAGGTCGCGCCGCAGGCCCTCGTCCATTGATACGGAGTAGTTCTCGCCCGCGCGGATGACCGTGCGTCCGTGTCCGGAGTCGGCCAGTTCGATGTACACCGGCAGCGGGCCGCGATGGGCCGCAATCGTCTCCGCGAGCGCCAGCAGGAGTTCATCGGTGATGGCCGCGCGGAAGAGGCGTATGACGACGGACTTGGAGAGGCGGCGTCGGCCCTCGGCCAGGTCGAGGACCTCTGCGGTCCTGAGTTGCGGCGCCTCGCGCTGGCGGTCCACCGTGCCGCGCACGAACACGACGCGGTCGGCGGCCACGAGGTTCTGATACTGCTGGTATTCGCGCGGGAAGATTACGCAGGAGGCCGCACCGGCGAGGTCCTCCAGTTCAAAGACGGCCATCTTTGCGCCCGGGTTCTTGCCCGTCCTGGTGACGATGATGCGGACGGCCTTGATGAGCCCTCCCAGGACGATCTCTGCGCCGTCGCGCAATTGCGGCAGGTCGGCGGTGGCGGCGGAGGCGAAGTGGCGCAGGATGGCGGCGTGCTGGGCCAGGGGATGGTGCTTGACGTAGAATCCGAGTGATTCCTTCTCGCACTGGGAGAGCCGCCCGCGGGGCCACTCCGGGATGTCGGGCAGGGCGGCCTCGTCGGGGGGGGCCTGGGCGGCGAGCGGCTCCAGCAGGTTCATCTGGCCGCGGCGGCGGTCATCCTGGGCTGCGCCGCCGACGGCGAGGGCCCTGTCGAGGACGGCGGCCAGTTGGCTGCGGCGCGCCCCGGTGGAGTCGAACGCCCCGCACTTCAGGAGGCTCTCGACGACCGAGCGGTTGATGACGGCCAGGTCCGCGGCCTCGCAGAACTGGAAGAGCGACTTGAATCGGCCGAGGCGCCGGCGTGCGGCGACGATGGCCTCCACGGCCCGCTCGCCGATGCCCTTGACGGCGGCCAGGCCGAAGCGGATGCGGTCGCCGACGACCGTGAAGTCGGCGTCCGATTCGTTGATGTCGGGCGGGTCGACCTGGATGCCCATGCGCCGGCACTCGTCCATGTATTCCGACACCTTGTCGGTGTCGCCCATCTCGAACGTCAGGAGCGCAGCCATGAACTCCACGGGGTAGTGGGCCTTCAGGTACGCCGCGCGGTAGGCCAGCAGGGCGTACCCCGTGGAGTGGCTCTTGTTGAAGCCGTAGCCGCCGAAGCGCGTGACGAGGTCCCAGATTTCGGCGGCGGTGGGGTCGGGCAGGCCGTGCTTGCTGCAACCTTCGCGGAAGGCGTTCTCCTCGGCGCGGATGACGTCGTGGCTCTTCTTGGAGATGGCCTTGATGAGTTTGTAGGCCCGCTCCAGGGGCACGTCGCCCAGGCGGTTCACGATGCGCATCACCTGTTCCTGGTAGGCCATGATGCCGTAGGTCTCGGCCAGGATTTCTTCCATGGCGGGATGCGGATAGGTGTGCCTTGCGCGGCCGTGCTTGCGCGCGAGGAAGTCGTCGATCATGACCATCGGGCCGGGGCGGTACAGCGCGTTGGCCGCGATGAGGTCCGCCACGCGGTCGGGCTTGAGTTTCTGTAGGAGGTCCCGCATGCCGGCGGATTCAAACTGGAAGATGCCCTTCGTCTCGCCGCGCTGGAAGATGGCGAAGGCCTTCTTGTCGTCCAGGGGCAGGCGCTCCACGTCGATGTCCCGGCCGTGGTGCTTCCTGATGAGGTCCACGGCCCGCTGCATTTCCGTAAGCGTCCGCAGGCCCAGGAAGTCCATCTTCAGGAGGCCCACGCGGGCCACGACCTCCATGTCCCACTGCGTGGTGATATCGTCGCTGACGCGGCAGAGCGGGGCGTACTCCACCAGGGGCGCGTCGGCGATGACCACGCCGGCGGCGTGCACCGATGCGTGGCGCGCAAGGCCCTCCAGTCGCCGGGCGATGTCGACGAGTTCGCGTACTCGCGGCTCGCGGTGGTACATGTCGCGCAGGTCCGGCTCCTGCTCCAGGGCCTGCTCCAGCGTGATGTGCAGGGGGTGCGAGGGGACCTTCTTGGCCACGCGGTCCACGTCGGGCAGGGGAATGTCCAGGACGCGGCCCACGTCGCGCAGGGCCTGGCGTGCGCCCAGGGTCCCGAAGGTGACGATCTGGGCAACGTCGTCTTCGCCGTATTTCTCGCGGACGTAGCGGATGAGGTCCTTGCGGCCGTCCTGGCAGATGTCGATGTCCAGGTCGGGCATCTCGTTGCGGCTGGGGTCCATGAACCGCTCGAACAGGAGGCCGTAGGCGATGGGGTCGGCCGTAGAGAGGCCCAGCAGGTACGCCACCATGCACCCGACGCCGCTGCCGCGGGCCGCGCACGGGATGCCCCGCTCGTGCGCGTATCGGACGAAGTCCCACACGATGAGGAAGTAACTGGCGAAGTGCTTTGCCTCGATGACCGCCAGTTCCCGCTCCAGGCGCTCGCGATGGACCTTGCCGGCGGCGGAGCCGTAGCGGCGCCGCAGGCCCTCCTCGCACAGGCGCCGCAGCATGGAATCGGGCGTCTCGCCCGCCGGCGTCGGGTACACCGGCGCGTGCCGCTCGTGGAACGAGAGGGCCAGGCTGCACCGCTCGGCGATGCGCAGGGTGTTTTCGAGGGCCTCCGGCAGGTCGGCGAAGCGGGCCTTCATCTCGTCGTACGTCTTCAGGTGGAACTCGCCCGGCTGGTATCGCATGCGGTCGGCGTCGGAGAGCACCTTGCCGGTGTTGATGCAGAGCAGCACGTCGTGTGCCCGCGTGTCGTCGGCGCGGATGTAGTGCACGTCGTTGGTGGCCGCCAGGGGGATGCCCAGTTCGCGGGCCAGGCCGATCATGGCCGGCCGGACGCGCCGCTCGTCGTCGATGGCATGGTCCTGGAGTTCCAGGAAGAAGTTGTCGGCCCCGAGGATGTCGCGGTACGCGCTTGCCGCGCGGCGTGCCCCCGCCTGGTCGCCCGCCAGCAGGCGCGTGGGCACCTCGCCCTGGAGACAGCCGGAGAGGCCGATGAGGCCCTCGGCGTAACCGGCCAGGCACTCCTTGTCGATGCGCGGCTTGTAGTAGAAGCCGTCGATGGAGGCGGTGGTGGCCAGGCGGATGAGGTTGCGGAACCCCCGCTCGTTCTGCGCCAGCAGGATGAGGTGGTAGCCGGCGTCCTGGCTGCCGGGGATTGTCTCGCGGTCCTTGCGGCGGCCGGGGGCCACGTACGCCTCGTAGCCGATGATGGGCTTCAGGCCGGCCTTCGTCGCCGCCGCGTAGAAATCAATGACGCCGTGCAGGTTGCCGTGGTCGGTAATGGCCAGGGCCTCGGCCCCCTGGGCCCGCGCCGTGGCGACGAGGTCGGGTATGCGGCAGGCGCCGTCCAGCAGGCTGTACTCGGTGTGGACGTGAAGGTGAACCAGCGGCGTCGGCACGGCGGCATCTCGCTTTGCTGCTCGAGCCGCCCGCTTGAGGCGGGCGGGTATGTGTTCGTCAAGGCGGCCCCAAGCGCCGAATCTAGCAAGGGCCGCGGCGCCCGTCAACGCGGTTTTCGGATTCCTTGCGGCGCTCGGGCGCAGGGGCTACTTGGGCATGGGCGGGCCTTCAGCCTTGGGCCTGGGTGGGAGCAACTCAGGCCGCTCGCGGGCGGCATGGAGTTCCTGGCGCGTGACCGCGCCGTCGCCGTCGGCGTCGGCGCGCATGAGGCGCGGGCGCTCGGGCGCCGGGATTTCCTCGGCTGCCAGTTTGCCGTCGCCGTTGGCATCGAAGCGGCGGAAGAGTTCCTGCACGCTCGGGGGCGGCGGCTGTGCCTGCCCTGCCGGGCCGGGGCCCGGCGGCAGGGGGCCGGGCGCGGGGCCGGGACCGCCCGGCCGCGGAGCGCCCCCCGGCCCCGGCTGAACGAAAGGCGGCTGCGGGCCGTACGGCGGCAGTCCGCCGGGCTGAACCG
Source organism: Planctomycetota bacterium (assembly GCA_016872895.1). GTDB lineage: Bacteria > Planctomycetota > Phycisphaerae > FEN-1346 > FEN-1346 > VGYT01. The sequence goes on along the minus strand of VGYT01000035.1, from coordinate 6,619 downwards.
GCCCGCCGGGCGGAGTCGGCCCGCCGGGCGGAGTCGGCCCGCCCGGCCTCGCATAGCCCGGCATCGGCGGCCGGACCCCCGGCGGCGGCCCCGGCGGCCGATGTCGCAGCGCCTCGAACTGCGCCTGCCACCGTGCGTACTGCTCCGGCGTCAGCACGCTTCTCATCTCGCTGCGGAGTTTCTCGTGTTCGGCCTCGAACTTTTCCTGTGCCTCGCGGCGGATGGCGTCCAGCGCCTCCATGCGATTGGCCATGATGTCGCCGACCTGGCGGGCCTGCTCCTCCGTCAGGTCGTACCGGGCGCGCAGGTCGGAGGCGATGACGGCGGGCGTCGCGCGGTCGGCCGGCGTCACCGGAGAGGCCGACCAGACGTAATACGCCAGCAGCGCCACGACGCCGGCGCCGATGATTACGCCGCACACCAGGAGCACCAGGCCGAGAAGCACCAGCGGCCAGGCGCTTCGGGCGGGCGGCGGAAGGTGTCCGCCCGCGGCCGTGCCGCGCGGCAAAGTGGATTCGTCGCTCATAGCGTTGCCACCTCCAGCGTGGGGAAAAGGGCCGCCTGCGGGTCGGCCCCGGCGGTCCAGGCCTGAATCGCAAGGGCCAGGACGACGGCCGCCGCCACGGCCGCTGCGGCGGCCAGCATGGAGAGCGGCAGAATGGGCAGGGGACGGCCGGCACCCGCGCGCAGCCGCGCCAGGACCCCCTCGGCCGCGCCGGCCGGAGGCGGGACCGCCTCCCGCCGCGCCTGGCGCACCAGGCGCTCGACGGCTTCTAACTCGTCCATCCGAGTTTCTCCGAAAGGCGCTCGCGCCGGGCGACGGCGCGCAGGCGCCGCCTGGCCCGGAATGCCCGCATCTTGACCATGCCGCGCGTCCAGCCCATGCGCACGGCGATCTCCCGCACGCTACAGTTATCGAAATACATAAGAGTCAGCACAAGGCGTTCCTTGGGCGGCAGCCGGGCCAGCAGCGCGTGCGCGGCCGCGCCCGCAGCGCCCGGCTCCGGGTCTTCCGCGGGGGCCGGCAGGTCGATGGCGGCCAGCGCAGCGGCCGCCGGGCGGCGCGACCGCCGCTTCCAGAACCGGTAGCCGACGCGCGTGGCGATGCGCTTGAGCCAGTGCCCGAAGGGCGCCTCGCCGCGGAACCGCCGCAGGCCGAAGTATGCCTCGACGAAGGCGTCCTGCACCAGTTCGTCGCGATCGGCCGCGCTGCGCGTGAACCGCCACATCAGGGCCCCCACGGCCGCCTCGTGCCGCCGGATGAGCCGCGCAAAGGCCGCCTCGTCGCCCCCGAGCGCCGCCGCGATGTCGGGCTGATCCGCATCGTCCACGGTCAGGGTATTGTACATCGTCGTGACGCCGGCGGCCAACTCTAGCGCCTTTATCGCTCTGCGGGCGGCTTGTGGCACGGCCGGCTTGTCCGGCCGTGGGCATCCGCCTGCGCCGTTCGCCACGGCCGGGCAAGCCGGCCGTGCCACAGACGCGCCAAGTGCACGCCGCTTTATCAGAGCCGCGACTGTAAGGGAGCGGTGCCGTAACCACGGCCGGGCAAGCCGGCCCCGCCTGCCGGCCTGCCGGCGGGCAGGCCGTGCCACATGGTCCGTTGGCCGCAGCGCGGGGTTTCTGTCCCCCGCGCTGCGGCACGTTCCGCGCTGCCGCGGTCAGGCCCCTCGGGGCGAACCGAGGCCCGCGGGATTACTCCTGGGCCGGCGGAGGCGGCGGCGGAGGCGGCGGCGGCGCAGGAGGAGCATGGCGGCCCGGCGGCTGCATCTGTCCGCCGGGACCCGGACCGGGACGGCCCGGCATCTGTCCGCCCGGCCCCGGGCCAGGGGCGCCCGGCTGGCGGCCTTGCTGCGGCATCTGCCCGCCGGGACCCATTCCCGGTTGGCCCGGCGTCGGTCCGCCCGGCGCCGGGGGCGGCGGGGGCGGCGGCAGCATCGCCCGGATCTGATCCGCCGGAAGGCCCGTGATTGCCGCCAGCCTCGTCACGAACGCCTCGTGTGCCGCCTTGACGGCCTCGTGCATCGCCTTGGCGGCGTCACGGACCTGCCCCCTTTGCTCTTCCGTCAGGGGGCTGCCCAGCGCCCGCTCGATGAGCGGCAAGAGGGGCGGCGGGCCGGCCGGACGCTGACCCGGACCGCCGGGGCCGGCCTGCGGCCCAGCGCCCGGGGCCATACCTTCGCGCGGCGAAAACGGGGGGCCTGCTACTCCGGCCGGGCCGGGACCCCGCATCGGCCCGCCAGCCGGGGCGGGCGCGGCTGCCGGGACCAGGGCCGCGCAGACTCCCACCGCGACGATGCCCACGATTGCCCAGACTGCGTACCTTCTCATAGCACCTCTCCTTTAATTGGCTGGGGCAGGGCAGTCGGTTGCTCGCCTGCGCTCCCGTGCACGGGTCTGCCCGCGCCGCAGGCTTGCGCCCTGCCTCCGCAACATACCGGTGTGCCGGAGTGCGTGGTGGGTAACCAAGAAAGTTGATTTTCGCGCTTGACAGCGGCGCGTCTTTGGCTAATCATGCTCTAGAAGGCGGGTCGTTCCGACCGATAACATAGATGAGGCGCCCAACGCGGGCGCCTCCGCAAGGAGACCACAAGAACCGAGGGAGTGAAAAGCGGGGCTGGAAAACGCTCCGTGAGGGATGTGCCCAAGGCTGACGGGTGAGGCCCCGGTGCGGTGGAGTGCCCGGGGGCCGAGTCCGGCGCGTGCTGTTCTTGCAGGACACACTGGTCGGCTGGTGCGTGAACCGGGATTTTTTGGCCCGCTTCCCCCCGCAACCGCGGGCAGGCGGGGCTAAAAACTCTCCGTCAAACCGGAGTTTCTGATACGGGGTGACGGAAAAGGCAGGTCGAACCATGCAGGATCGAGCCGGCGCTCTTGGAACCAACATGCGGGTTTCCGGAGAAGACCGCGCTGGATAATCGGCCTGCCGACAGTCATCGTTTCCGGTTGCGAGCCGGCCCGGTAGCCGTGGGGCCATCCCGCCTGGGGCATCCAGTCTTCGTGTGACCATGCCCGCTGTGTATATGTGCCGGGCATGGGCGCTCCCCCCGAAAGAGAGCCGGCGCCATGACATTCCTGGCCGTAGAGGCGGGATGGGAGGCTGCGCTGGCGGAGATCGTCGCGCTCGCGCTCGGCGGCGGCATCGGCTTTGCGGCGGCGTGGCTTCTGGCCACCCGCAGGGCCCGCCGCACCAAGGGCACCGCCGACGAAATCCTCGCCAAGGCGCAGTCGCAAGCCGACGCCGTCGTCAAGGAAGCCCGGGTCACCGCCAAGGAAGAGGCCATCCGGGCACGCGAGGCCTTCGACAAAGAGACCGCCCGGACACGCGAGGAACTGCGGGAACGCGAGCGGGTCGTCGCCAAGCGCGAAGACGGCATCGAGGCCAAGATGGAGACCCTCCTGAGGAAGGAGAAGGCCGTCGAGGCCGCCGAACGCCGCGCCGCAGACGTGGAGAAGAGCCTCCGCGCAAAGCACGCCGACCTCGACCAGAAGATCGCCGACGAAAAGCGCACGCTCTTCAAGATCGCCAACCTGGACGCCGGCCAGGCGCGGCAGATGCTGCTTGAGCGCATGGAGGGCGAGGTCCAGCACGAGGCCGCCGCGCTCATCCAGCGCGCAGCCGAGCACGCCCAGGAAGAAAGCGACCAGAAGGCCCGCGAAATCCTCGCCGGCGCCATCCAGCGCCTGGCCTCGGACTACACCGCCGACGTTACCGTGGCCACCGTGGATATCCCCGGCGACGAGATGAAGGGACGCATCATCGGCCGCGAGGGACGGAACATCCGCGCCTTCGAGCGCGTCACGGGCGTCGACGTCATCGTCGATGATACGCCCGGCGTGGTGGTCATGTCGTCGTTCGACCCTGTGCGGCGGGAGATTGCGCGGCGGAGCCTGGCGAAACTCATCGCCGACGGCCGCATCCAGCCCCCGCGCATCGAGCAGGTCGTCTCGGAGTGCCGCAAGGAAGTCGAGGCCGACATAAACGAGACCGGCAAACAGGTGGCCCTCGACACGGGGGTTCGCGGCCTGCACCCGAAGGAAGTGCAGTTGCTCGGGCGCCTGAAGTACCGCACCTCGTACGGCCAGAGCGTGCTTCAGCATTCCGTCGAGGTGGCGCACCTGTCGGGCATGCTGGCCGAGGAACTGGGCCTGGACGGCCAACTCGCCCGCCGCGCGGGACTGCTGCACGACATCGGCAAGGCCGTGGACCACGAGGTCCAGGGCGGACACCCGGAGATCGGCGCCGACCTGGCCCGCCGCTACAACGAGTGCGAGGAGGTCGTCCACGCCATCGGCGGACACCACGAGGCGAACATCCAGGACGCCCTGTACACGATCATCGTGTCGGCGGCCGACGCGGTGAGCGCCTCGCGGCCCGGCGCGCGGCGGGAGACGCTCGAAAAGTACGTCCAGCGCCTGGAGAAACTGGAGGAGATCGCCCGCCGCTTCGAGGGTGTCGAGACGGCCTACGCCATCCAGGCCGGCCGCGAGGTCCGCGTCGTCGTCAACGCCGACAAGGTGGACGACGACCTGGCGGTCAAGGTCTGCCGCGACATCGCCAAGGCCGTCGAGGCGGAACTGACGTACCCCGGCGAGGTCAAGGTCACCCTTATCCGCGAGCGCCGCGTGGTGGAATACGCACGGTAAAGAATGCCCGATGGCCAAGGACGCGCCGCTGCTTGGTCATTGCCGTTCTGAGGATTATATGGATTTCCGTGCCTTGTTCATCGGCGACATCGTCGGCAAGCCCGGACGCCGGGCCGTGGCCGCCGCCCTGCCGCAGATCCTCGCGGCCCGGCCGATCGACGTCATCATCGCCAACGCCGAGAACGCGGCGGGCGGCTCGGGCATCTCCCCCGCCATCTTCGAGGAACTCAGGGCCATGGGCGTTGACTGCGTCACCATGGGCGACCACGTGTACCGCAAGAAGGAGGCCGTGCCCCTGCTGGCCGAGTCGGACCGCATCCTGCGGCCGGCGAACCTGGCGCCCGAGGCCGTGGGTCGCGGCTACACGGTGCTGGCGAGCCAGTCGGGCTTCCCGTTTGCCGTCGTCAGCCTCCTGGGCCGCACGTTCATGAAGCCGTCGGACTGCCCGTACCACGCCGCGGACCGCATCCTGGCGGAATTGGGCGAGCGGGTGAAACTCATCTTCGTCGATATGCACGCCGAGGCCACCAGCGACAAGGTGGGCATGGGCTGGCACCTGGACGGCCGCGTGACGGCGGTGGTCGGCACGCACACGCACGTCCAGACGGCCGACGAGCGCGTGCTGCCCAGGGGCACGGCCCACATCAGCGACCTGGGCATGACCGGCGCGCACGACGGCATCCTCGGCCGCAAGAAGGAGAAGGTGCTCTCGGCCGTCGTCACGGGCATGCCCACGTATTTCGACGTAGCGGTGGGCGACCTTCGCGTCTGCGGGGCCGTCGTTACGGCCGACACGCAGACCGGCCGCGCGCTGGCCATAGAGCGGGTCATGGTCTCGATCCCCGAGCCGGCCGCCAGGGCCGCCCCGCCTCCGGCCGGGGCCCCAACCGCCGAAGCGCCGGAACCCCCCGAACCGGCGGAGTCCGGCGACTCGCTGGAGTGCCCGTAGCGCCGCGCCGTGCCATCTCAAGAGGTCACACTTCGCATACAAGGCTCTTGCAAAGAGAGCGATTCCGTGGCATAAAGGACAGGGATGAGGCTGGCTGCGCCGGCCATTCGGGAACCGCAGTAATGGGCAAGAAGGTATCCGAGATTTACCTGTGGGAGCACCCGCTAGGCGAAGCGATCCCGAGCAATGGCGGAAATGGTCTGCGCAAGAAGATCGTTTTCGGTTGGTACGGCGGAAAATACAGTCATCTCAACTGGCTCCTTCCGCTTCTGCCAAAGTCGTGTCACTATTGCGAGCCGTTCGGCGGGTCGGCGGCAGTGCTGTTGAATCGCGAGCCGTCCGATGTGGAAACCTACAATGACATCGACGGCGAGGTCGTCAATTTTTTCCGTATCCTGCGGGATCAGAAGAACAGATTGATCGAGGCCATCGGGCTTACGCCTTTCTCCAGAGAAGAGTTTTACCTGGCGTGCCGGGACTACGGTCCCCACCTGACCGAACTGGAACGAGCGAGACGCTTCTTTGTCCGGGCCCGCCAAGTGCGAACGGGTCTGGCGCAGACGGCCTCGTTGGGCCGCTGGGCGAACTGCAAGAACACCACCCGCAACGGCATGTCCGGTGTCGTGTCGCGGTGGCTCGGCAGCGTCGAAGGACTGTCGGAGGTGGCGGGGCGTCTTCTGCGCGTACAGATTGAAAACAGGCCCGCCATCGAGGTTGTCGAACTCTACGACTCGCCCGGGACGCTTTTTTATTGCGACCCGCCGTATCCACACGAGGCTCGCGGCGACTCGAAGGCGTACGGCTTCGAGATGTCCAACGACGAACACCGCGCGCTGGCTGCCGTGCTCACGCGAATCAAAGGAAGGGCGGCCGTGTCGGGTTACCGCTGCGCCCTGATGGACGCACTGTACAAGGGATGGCGGCGGGTGGACGCTTCGGCCAAGAACTGCCACTCGGTCAAGAAGCCGCGTGCGGAAGCCCTCTGGATGAACTATTGATGCCGCCCGCTCGACATGCCCCAGC
>VGYT01000034.1 GCA_016872895.1 Planctomycetota bacterium | reverse complement strand
CGAGGTGGACCAGTATTTCACCGAGGACAAGGACCGCCAAAGCGTCCGCAGCCCGCTCGCGGCCACCAGCCAGGCGGCTACGTACGACATTTTCGTGCGCGTGCAGGGCGGCGGCCCGACCGGCCAGGCCGATGCCGTGAAACTGGGCATCGCGCGGGCCCTGAAGAAGGCCGACCCCGCCCTGGACCAGGCCCTGCGGGCGGGGGGATTCATGACCCGCGATCCCAGGATGAAGGAACGCAAGAAGTACGGCCAGAAGGGCGCACGCAAGCGCTTCCAGTTCTCAAAGCGGTAACCGGTTTTCGACGGATTCGATAAGGCGCGAGCGGCTCCCGGCGGGCCGCTCGCGCTGTTTCGGCGACGCGCAAGGCGCCCGCCGTGCGGCTCGAACCGCCGCCGCAGCGCTGGTGGGCATCCAGGGGCACGCAGCATCCAGGCAAGGAGCGAGAAATCGTGACTCGTGTCGGCATCATCGGCGCAAGCGGATACGCCGCAGCGGACCTCATGCGGCTGCTCCTGGCGCACCCTGCGGCCCGCATCACCGCCCTGGCGGACCTGCCCGAAAAATGCGGGGCGCTGGCAAAACTCTTTCCGCAGTTCGCCGGGCGCATAGACCTGGCGGTCGTCCCGGCCGACGCGAAGGCCATGGCCGCCGCCTGCGACGTGGTCTTCCTGGCACTGCCGCACACGGCCAGCATGACGTACGCGGGGCCGCTGCTGGATGCGGGCCTGAAGGTCATCGACTTCTCGGCCGACTACCGCCTGAAGACCCCCGGCCTGTACGAGAAGGCCTACGGCCACAAGCCCGACGAGGCCAACCTGGCCAACGCCGTCTACGGCCTGCCGGAACTGTACCGCGACGCGATAAAGAAGGCCCGCCTCATCGCCAACCCGGGGTGCTACCCCACCGCCGCCATCCTTGCGCTTGCGCCGCTGGTGCGCGAGGGCCTGGCGGCCCCGAGCGACATCATCGTCGATTCCAAGAGCGGCGTCTCCGGCGCGGGCCGCACGCCCAAACTGCTGACGCACTTCCCGGAGTGCAACGAGTCGATGCAGGCGTACGCCATCGGCTCGCACCGCCACCAGCCGGAGATTGTCGAGCAACTGGGCCTGGTCGCCCGCGTGAGCGTGGACGTGCTCTTCGTGCCGCACCTGGCGCCGATGGACCGCGGCATAGAATCCACGTGCTACGCGCGGCTGCTCCAGGGCATCTCGGCCGCCGACATCGCGGAACTCTACCGCAAGGCGTACTACGGCGAGCCGTTCGTCGTGGTCCGCGACGAGCCGCCCGCCACCAAGCACGTCGTGGGCACAAATTATGTGCACCTGTGCCCGACGGTCGTGGGCGGCCGGGCGGTCGTCAGCAGCGTCATCGACAACCTGACGAAGGGCGCCGCCGGCCAGGCGCTCCAGAACATGAACCTCCTCTTCGGTCACGACGAAACGGCGGGCCTCGAATGAGCGCAATCCCCGATTTGCCCGTGGACCTCGGCCTCGGCGCCACCGCGCCGCAGGGCTTCCGCGCGGGCGCGGCGGCCGTGGGCGTCAAGAAACTCTCCGAGAAGCCCGACGTGGCCGTCCTGGCGTGCGACGTGCCGGCCGCCGCGGCGGCCGTCTTCACGCAGAACAAGGTCTGCGCCGCGCCCGTTACCGTCAGCCGCGAGCACCTGGCCAGGGCCGCGGGCCGCCTGCGCGGGGCCGCGGCCAACTCGGGCAACGCCAACGCGTGCACGGGCGAACAGGGGCTGGCCGACGCCCGCGAGATGGCCCGACTTGCTGCCGCGAGCCTCGGCTGCCGCGCGGATGAGATGCTCGTGGCATCCACCGGCGTCATCGGGCGGATGCTGCCGATGGAGACGGTGCGGGCGGGCATCGAGAAGGCGTGCGCGGCCCTCGCGGCCGGGCCGGCGGCGGACCTTGCCTTCGCCCGCGCCATCATGACCACCGACACGCGACCCAAGCAGGCCGCCGTACGCATCAGCCTCGGCGGCCGCACCGTCACCGTGGCAGGGGCGACAAAGGGCGTGGGCATGATCGCCCCGAACATGGCCACCACGCTGGGCTTTATTACCACCGACGCTGCGGCCGAGCCGGAGACGCTTGACCGCATCCTCCGCCGCGCAGCCGACCTTACGTATAACTGCCTGACGGTTGACGGGCACACATCGACGAATGATACGCTCATGGTCCTGGCAAGCGGCCTTGCGATGCGCGGGGCGGGCGCCGCCCCGCAGGCCGTGGCCGAGGACTCGCCCGACGGCCGCCGCCTGGCGGAGGCGGTGCTGGCGGTCTGCGGGAGCCTTGCGCGGCAGATCGCGGGCGACGCCGAGGGCGGCACGAAGGTTATCGAGGTCCGCGTTACGGGGGCCGCAAGCGAGCAGGAGGCCCGCCGCGCGGCCGCCGCCATCGCCAACTCGCCCCTCGTCAAGACCGCCTTCTTCGGCGAAGACCCGAACTGGGGCCGCATCGTGTCCGCCGCAGGCTACGCCGGCATCACGAGCGGCCCGGAGACGATGCGACTGGCGATGGGCGGCGTGGTCATCTTTGATCGCGGCCGGCCCGTGGAGGCCGACGCCGACCGCCTGGCCGCCATCATGAAGGCCCGCGACATCGACGTCCACCTGGACCTGGGCGCCGGCGGCGGCGAGGCACGGTTCCTCACCTGCGACTTCAGTTACGACTACGTCAAGATCAACGCCGAGTACACGACGTAAGCGGCGAGTGGCCGTTTGCCGCGGCCAACGTCCGTCGCCGTACCGGCGACGGCTGAACAACGGCAACGGCATGGGTCCGCGCATGTTTGGCCGCGGCCGCACACGGCCGCGCTCGTCGCCGCGTGCGACAAGCAACCCCAGCATGGCACGCATCTTTCGCGCTCGGTGGGTCATTCCGGCCGACGGGCCGGTCGTCGATGACGGCGCGCTCGTGGCCGAGGGCGGGCGTATCGTGCGCGTCGGCCCGTGGGCGAGGCTGGCGGCCCACGTCGGCGCGGGCGACGACACCGAGCACTTCCCCGACGCGGCCCTCGTGCCCGCCTTCGTCAACGCGCACACGCACCTGGCGCTATCGGACATGACAGGCCGGTTCCGACCGACGGTGAACTTTGCGGCGTGGATCGGGCGGCTGACGGCGCGGCTGTGGATGCGCTCCAAGGGTGCAGCCGGCCGCGCCGTCCGCCGCGGCGTGGAAGAATCCCTTGCGGCCGGGACCATCGCCGCGGCCGACCTGGCGCACGACCCGACCTTCGACATCCCACCCGGCGAGTCGCGCGGCCGATGGACGATTTTCCGCGAACTGTTCCGCTTCGGGGCGCCGGGCCTTGCGCGCGTGCAGGAGGCCGCGAGAGCGCTCGGGCGGCGCCGGCCCGCCAGCAACATCCGCCTGGGCCTTGCGCCGCACGCTCCATATACCGCCGGCGTCGAAGTGTTCATGGCCGCGCGCCGGGAGGCCGACGCGCGCGGCTGGCCGGTATCGACCCACTTGCACGAGACCCAGGACGAGATCGCCTTCACCGAGCGCGGCGAAGGCGCACTCTGCGAGTGGATGCGCCGGCTCAAGATTCTGCCGGCCGACTGGCGGCCCACCGGCCGGCGCCCGATTGCGATGCTGGCCGAGGCGGGCTTCTTCTCCGGGCCGGTCCTCGTGGCCCACGCCAACTACCTGACGGACGAGGACATCGCGGTCCTGGCGCGCAGCGGCTCAAGCGTGGCGTTCTGCCCGCGCAGCCACGCGTTCTTCAAGCACGCCGGCCACCCGTGGCGGCGGCTGCTTGCAGCCGGCGTAAACGTGTGCCTGGGGACCGACAGCCTGGCCTCCTCGCCGAGCCTCTCCGTGCTGGACGAGGCGCGGTTCCTGTTTGCTCAGGGTGGCGCCGAACCACGGGTGCTGCTGGCGATGGCCACGCGGCGGGGCGCCCGCGCGATGGGGCTTCAGGACGAAACGGGCGGCCTCAGGCCGGGCCTGGCGGCCGAGTTCTGCGCCGTCGTGCCGGCCGGCTGCGCGCACGAGCCGCTGGAAGCCATCCTGGCGGGCGAGTGCGGGCCCGCGCGGCTCGTGCGCGCCTGATGCGGCGGCAACGCCTGCTGTTTCAGAGCCACATCCGCAAGACGGCGTCGGGCTGCGGAAACAACGGCCCCGCCCCCTTACGGTCGCGGCTCCGATTCGCGCCAGGCCCGGGCTTTCGTCGTTGCCTTGCCTGGCACACGGGGTTAAAATGCGTGCCTTGCCGCGCGACGAAAGAGACGGGCTGACCGATGTCCCGAAGGGCGCTGACGGCAACGCTGGTGCTTGCGGCCGCATGGGCCGCCGGCTGCGCCAAGTACTACACCGACCAGGCCGACCGCGAGGTGTACGGCATCGTCGCCGAGAAGAACCTCCGGGCGTTCGGGCGCGCGCCGCTGTTCTCGGTGGCCCCGAAGCCGGCGGCGCTGCCGACGAAGGACAAGGCGGCGCCGGCGGCGGCCACGGGTGAGCAAGCGATCGGGGAGAGTAACCGCGACCTTGCGGTCGCGGCGCCAGGCGCTGCGGTCGCGGCGCCAGGCGCTGCGGCCGCGGCGCCAGGCGCGACGGTCGCAGCGCCCGACGGCAGCCAACCGGCCGCCGGCCAGGCGGCCCTGCCCCCCGCGCTGCCGGAAGACTCGCCCGACGCCGTCCGCCTGACCGTGGCCGATGCGCTGCGCCTCGCGGTACAGGCCAGCCGCGACTACCAGGCGCAGAAGGAGACGGTGTACCTGGCGGCCTTGACGCTGACGCTGGAGCGGTACCTTTTCCGTCCGCATCCCTTCTGGACGGGCACGGTTACGTACGACAACGCCGATGCCAGGGCCGCCGAGCCCGACCGGGTGCGGTCCTGGGACTTCGGCAGCGACGTGGGAGTCTCGCAGACGCTGGCCGACGGGATGGTCGTGGCGGGCAGCCTGGGCGTGACGGCCCTCCGGTTCATCAACCGCCAACTCGGCGACACGGTGGATTCCACGATGAACGTCACCCTTACCCAGCCGCTGTGGCGCGGGGCGGGGCGGGAGATCGTCCAGGAGAACCTGCTCCAGGCGGAGCGCAACGCCGTGTACGCCGTGCGCACGTTCGCGCGGTTCGAGCAGACGTTCACGGTGTCCATCGCCTCGGAGTACCTGCGTGTCATCCAGGACCGCGACGTGGTCCTGAATGAGTGGGAGAACTACCGCAGCCTCGTGGAGAACCGCGGGCGGGCCGAGTGGCTGGCCAAGGCCGAGCGGCTGCCGGAGTTCCAGGTGGACCAGGCGCGGCAGGACGAACTCAGGGCCTACAACCGCTGGATCGTCGTCCGCGAGGCCTATAAGAACTCGCTCGACGCATTCAAGATCACCCTCGGCATCCCCGTGGCGACCGAGATATCGCTGGACCCCAAGGAACTGGATCGCCTGGCCGCCGCGGGCCTCCAGCAACCGAAGGCGGCCACGGAGGAGGCCACGGCCATGGCCCTGGCCACGCGATTCGACCTCCTGAACACGCGCGACGGCGTGGAAGACGCCGACCGCAGGATCAAGGTGGCCGAGAACGGCCTGGCGGGCGACGTGGACCTGGTGGCAAGCATCGGCTACGATTCGTCGTACGGGCCGCCGCAGTCGGCCCACCTGCGATTCAACCGCGGCGCCTACTCGCTGGGCTTCAACATCGACATGCCCGTGGACCGGCTGCGGGAGCGGAACGCCCTCAGGCAGACGCAGATATCGCGCCAGGCGGCCGGGCGCGCTCTGGACTTGACGCAGGATAACGTTATCCTTCAGGTGCGCCGTGCGATGCGGCAACTTGCGCAGGCGAGCGAGAGTTACGGAATCCAGCAGCGCAGCGTCCAGTTGGCCGAGCGGCGCGTCGAGTCCACGCAACTGCTGCTCCAGGCCGGGCGGGCCACCCAGCGCGACGTCCTGGACTCGCAGCGGGCGCTGGTCGAGGCGCGCAACGCCCTCACGAGCGCCCTGGTGGACCACAGCATCGCCGTCCTCCAGTTCCAGCGCGACGTGGGCACGTTGGTCGTGAACGAAGAGGGGCAGATTCATGGATGGGTCCTTACCGATAGCGGTCGGTAGCGCGGCCGGGGCGAAGGCGTCGCGGCCGAGGCTGAGGCGGGCGCTCCTGGCCAGCGGCGCCGGCGCGGCCGTCCTGGCGGCCGGGGCGCTGGGCCTCTGGGTGCTCGTGGGACAGTCTGCCCCCGCCGCCCCCGCCGCCGGAGAGACCGCCCGCGCCGTGAAGGACCGCCTGGTCGTCACGATCACCGAGAGCGGCGAGATCGACGCCAAGCGGTCCACCAACGTCGTCTGCCAGGTCGAGAGCACCAGCACCATCGTCTGGGTCATCGAAGAAGGGACCGTCGTCAAGCAGGGCGAGAAACTCATCGAACTCGACTCGGCCGACCTCCAGGAACGACTCCGCACGCAGGACATGACCTACAAGACCGCCAAGGCGGCCTTCGAGAAGGCCGACAAGACGTACCTGATTACAGAGAGCCAGCGGGAGAGCCTTCTGTCGGCCGCCGGCCTGACCGTGAAGTTCGCCCTCATGGATTTTCGCAAGTACCTCGGGACGGACCTGTCGGACCGCGTGGTCGCCCAGGAAGGCAAGGCCGCCTTCGACGCGCTCGTGAAAGACCCGGCCCTGGGCGGCGCGGCCCTCCAGCAGAAACGCAAACTACAGAGCGACATCGACCTGGCGGGCGAGGAACTCTCGCGAGCCGCAAGCAAAGTGGAGTGGACACGGGCCCTGAAGGAGAAAGGCTACGTCACCGGCAACGAACTCCAGGCCGACGAACTGGCCTGGAAACGCAACCAGGTGCTCCTGGACGAGGCCAAGACGGCCGTGGACCTGTTCCAGGTGTACGAGTTCCCGAAGGCCGCCGAGAAGGCGTACACCGACTGGCTGGAGGCCAAGCGCGAGTACGACCGCGTGGACGCCCGCACCAAGAGCGAAGTGGACACCGCCAAGGCCGACCGCGACAACAGGCAGGAAGCCCTGTCGCTCGAGGAAACACGCCTCAAGAAAACCCAGGACCAGTTGGCCAAGTGCACCATCACCGCTCCGCAGCCGGGCATGGTGGTCTACGACACGACGGGCGGGCGGTTCGACCGCATCATCACCATCGAGCCCGGCGCCACCGTCCGCCATCAGCAGAACCTTATCAAGTTGCCCGATATGTCGGAGATGGTGGTCAAGGTGAAACTGCACGAGTCGGTCGTGAAGCAGGCGGCCGGCGAGGCCCCCGCGTACGTCACCATCGACGCCCTCCCCAGGGACCGCCTCACCGGCAAGGTCACGAAGATCGCCGTCATGCCCGACCGCAGCCAGTGGTGGCTGAATCCGGGCCTGAAGACCTACGTGACGGAGGTGACGCTGGACGAGTCGCCGCCGGGCCTGAAGCCCGGCATGAGCGCCCAGGTGGAGATACTTGTCGACACGCGGCAGGACGTGCTCCAGGTGCCCATCTCGGCCGTGTTCGTGGACCAGGGGTTCCAGGTGGTGTACGTAAAAGCACCGACGGGCGTAGAGACCCGCCGCGTGGAAGTGGGACTGTCGAACGACCGCATGGTGGAGATCGTCAAGGGCGTCTCGGAGGCCGACGAGGTGTACCTCTACAAGCCGGCCGGGGCCGAGGAACTCAAAGTCTCGGAAGAGGAGAAAAAGGCCCGCCAGGAGGCCGAGTGGAAGAAGGCGGCCCAGGACGCCGCCAGGCTCGGGCCGCCGGCCGCACCCGAAGAGACCCCCGCCGCCGACCGCGGCCGGTCCGCCGACGACCCCGGCGTCAAGGGCCCGTCCAATTCGGGCGGCCGACCTTCCGGCCGCACCTCGTCGAAGGGCGAGAGAGGCCCGCCGTCTGCCCCCGGCGCCCGCCCCGCCGACCGAGGCGACCGTCCATGAGCCTCGCGCAACTGGTGGACCTCCGCAAGGTGTACCGCATGGGGGCCGACGTCGAAGTCGTCGCCCTGCGCTCCATCAACCTGACCATAGACGAGGGCCAGTACCTGGCCATCATGGGCCCATCCGGTTCCGGCAAGAGCACCATCCTGAACCTGGTGGGGTGCCTGGACCGGCCCAGCGGCGGGCGGTACATCCTGGGCGGGCAGGACGTGTCGGGCCTCTCGGACGGGGAACTGAGCGAGGTTCGCGGCCGGCGGATCGGCTTCGTCTTCCAGTCGTTCAACCTGATTCCGCAACTGACGGCGCTCGATAACATCGAGGTGCCGCTCTTCTACCAGCGGATGCACCGGCGAGAGCGCCGCCGCCGCGCGCAGGAACTGGCCGAGCGCGTGGGCCTCGGCCCCCGCGCCCGCCACAAGCCGGCGGAACTCTCGGGCGGCGAGCAGCAGCGCGTGGCCATCGCCCGGGCGCTGGCCAACGACCCGCTCATCATCCTGGCCGACGAGCCCACCGGCAACCTCGACTCGCGCACGGGCCAGGAGATCCTGGCCATCTTCGACGACCTCTCGTCCCGCGGCCGCACCCTCATCATCGTCACGCACGACGAGTCCGTCGGCCGCCGCACGCACAGCATCGTGCGCGTGGCCGACGGCGTGGTCGTGGGGCACGAGAAGAACTGAGGCGCCCGCTGTTGCCGCAGGGGTGTCTTAACCGCAAAGGACGCAAAGAGCGCCAGGAGAAGATTTATGTTGTTTTCTTAATCAAGACATTCTTTGCGTTCTTCGCGTTCTTTGCGGTGGAACCTCGTTCGGGTTAAGGCGCGCTCAATCGCGGGCGGAGCGATACCATGCTGTCGCTGAAGACAACCGAAACGCTGCGACTGGGCGTGGAGAGCCTCCTGCTGCACCCCGCGCGCAGCATCCTGACGATGCTGGGCATCCTGTTCGGCGTCTGCGCCGTCATCGCCACCCTGTCGGTCGTCGAGGGCATCAGCCGCAAGATGCAGGAAGAGGTCCTCAAAATGGGGGCCACCAACATCATCGTGCAGGCGGTGCGCCCGGCCGAGAGCCAGTCGACCACCGCCGGTTCGGGTTCCGGCGGCGCGGCCATCATGTACGGCCTCACGTATGAGGACGCCGAGCGCATCCAATCGAGCGTGGCCGGCGCCGACGTAATCGTCCCGGCGCGGAGAATCCGCACCACCGCCCGCTACTTCACCCGCCGCACGCGGGTCGAAATCCTTGGAACCGTCCCGTGGTACGCCGACACGTACCGCATCGAGGTGGAGCGCGGCCGGTGGCTGACGCCGCTCGACCTGCACAAGACCGACAACGTGTGCGTCCTGGGCGCGGCCGTGGCCCGGGACCTCATGCCGCGCATGGAACCCGTCGGCCAGACCCTCTGGCTGGGCGAGTACGCGTACCGGGTGGTGGGCGTGCTGGGGGCGCGCGGCATGAGCGGCGCGAGCGGCGGCCTGGGGGGCAAGACGGAGGACTTCGACCGCGTCATCTACGTCCCGCTGACGGCGGCCAGCCGCCGCTTCGGCGAGGTCCTCGTGGACCGCGCCGCAGGAATGAATAGTTTCGAGGTATGTGAATTACACGAGATTACCGTCAAGGTTGCGGAGGCCGAGCAGGTCCGCCCCGCCGCCAGGATCATCACGCACCTCTTGGAGAAGTTCCACGACACCGCCCGCCCGGACTGGGCCGTGCGCGTGCCCCTGGAGCGGCTGGAGGCCCTCGAACGCACCAAGTGGCTGTTCGTGGTGCTCGGCGCGTCGATTGCGGCCATCAGCCTGCTGGTGGGCGGCATAGGCATCATGAACATCATGCTGGCGAGCGTCACCGAGCGGACGCGGGAGATCGGCATCCGCCGCGCAATGGGCGCAAAACGCAAAGACATCGTCCAGCAGTTCCTCGTCGAGACGGTCGTCCTATCGACGCTGGGCGGGGCCGTGGGCGTGCCCGTCGGGGCAGGCCTTGCGACGCTCATCCCGTGGGGCCTGACGAAGGCCGCCGCAACGCTCGGCGTCGGCGGCGAGGCCGCCCTCGCGGGACTGGCGCAGACGGTCGTCACCCCCGGCGCCGTCATCCTCGCCCTCGGCACGAGCGTCTTTGTGGGCGTCGCCAGCGGCGTGTACCCGGCGTACCGCGCCTCGATGATGGACCCCATCCGCGCCTTGCGGCACGAGTAGGCCGGGGCAACGCCGGCCTCGCGGCCACCGCTACTCACCACGCCGCCCCCGGCCGGCGCTTGCGCCGGCCCTGCGGTGCCCTCCAGTCGCGCGCACCGTGGACTATCGCGCCGATCCAGACGTCGCCCCTGTCAAGCCGGTACATGAGACGGTATGCCGTAGATGATCTCTCGCCAGCAATCGTCGGCCATCTCGGGAACGGGGCGGCCGGAAAGCGGAAAACGCTCCAGCCCGTCGGCGGCCTCGATAATCCGGGTGACGAATAGAGCCGCTTGGTCGGGTGAGTCGCGGGCAACGTACTCGGCGATCTTCTCGATGTCGCTCAAAGCAGACGGCGCCCGGATCACCTCGCCCGTTTCCGGAGCCTCTTCCTGGCAGACTTGTGGGGAACACCGCGGCCTGCGCGAATCTCTCGCTCGCCGCGCTCGCATTTCGCGCGGATATAAAGCGCGTGGATGATGTCATCCAGCGTCACCTCGTCAGGCAACGCGTCTATCATGTGCTTGGCGGCTTCCTTGATGGTCATTCCGGTGCTCCTTTCGACACATCCTGAACATAGGATACCGGCTTCGGCAACGCGCATCAAGCGTGCAGAGTGCGTGCTTGCACGCACCTGGCCTCAACCGCGCCGTCCATACGAATAATCCGCGTGCGTGCGAAGCACGCACCCTACATTCCGCTCTCCGCACCCGCCGCGCACGCAAAGGCGGCAGCGCGCGGCCGCACGGACCGCCCTCGGTATTGGCGGGCCGCACAAAATCAAGCGGCGCCGGAGCGCTAACTGGCCGCCGGGATTCCGTACAACTGGCAGAACGCCCGCAGGCGTTTCGCCTCGCTGCCGTAGAAGATGACCTGGTGCATGCCCTTGACTTCGCACACGTCGGGGCACTCGTTGACGGTCATGGCCACGTTGCTGCGGCATCCGCCGGTGGGCGGAATCGGGGGGCACTCGACCACCTTGCCCGTGTAAACGAGCATCTCGGGCGTCTTGGCCGGGCGGTACTGGGCGAGGGTCAGTTCCTGGCCCGCGGGGAACAGGACTCGCGGCACGCAGCCCCACCCGGCCTCCGCGTGACTCCGAAGTTCGTACGGCTCGGCCCGGGCGGCCGGACCGCTCATCTTCGACGCGCTGGTGCAGTGCGAGCCGAAATAAAGATTCCGTTCCGTGTCCATCGCCGCGTTCTGCTGAAAGCCCGGCCGCCCGAACAGTTCCTGCACGAGCATCAGGGTCAGCGTGGCGCTCAGGTCCGCCTGGCAGCCGGCCGGAATCCCTTCGTCCCTGAGGCTCATGAAACCCATGCAGGGCGGACAATGCGTCCGCGGATGGCGCAGCCCCGTCAGGCACTCCATCATGATCGCGTCGGCGTGCTCGGCCTCGATGAGGCGCTTGAAGGCGAAGTACGTCCTTGCGGCATCGACGACGTCGGCCTCCGACGGCTCGACCACGGCCCTGGCGCCGGCTCGATAGGCGTCGGCAAGCGCCCGGGCGGGCCCGTCGCCCGGAATTTCCCGGTAGGCTTCGACGAACCGCGCGTGCGGAATGGTCCGCACCTCGGTCTCCAGGCCGGGGACGACGGCCTCCCGCGCCGCCGCGCCCGTGATGTTCAGGATGCGCGCATCCTTCATCCGGCGCGCAGTACGGATCATCCTCATCCCGTAGGCGACCGCCTCCAGGTCGTCGGCCGCGCTCACCAGGTAAACACCGCCCTGGCGGTGCAGCGTGCGGATCTGGTCCGACAACAGGACGCCCAGCGTGGCCAGGACGACGGTCGGCCGTTTCGTCTCGCCGACGATCCGCAGCACGTGGTCCCAGTGCCCTTTCTTGAAGGGGATCAGAAGGAGCCCGTCCGGCTTGGACTCCTTCACATCGTCGATGAACCGGGCGACCTGGGCGGCATCGTCGAGCGGCTGCTCTTCCATGGCGATGCGCATCCCCAGGTTCCTCTCCATATCGAGGATCTTCCCGAGATAGGTTTTCTGGCGCCCCTCGGCATCGAACGTGGACCCCGGCCAACTCCAGTAACCGGCCTTGCGGAGCGTTTCGGAGGGCGGATAGAGAAACGCTCCTCGCACCGTGGCGGCGGACTTGGGCCGGGGCGCCGCCTGGCCGGCCTGCTCGGCGGCCGCGGCCCTGGGCAACAGCCAGGCCGCGGCGCCCGCAGCCGCGCCCATGGTCAGCAGAAACTCGCGCCGGCAGCAGCAGCACCACGTCGGATCGGGGTCGGGACGGTTCATCGCAGGTTCTCCTACTTGACGACGAGCACCGGGCAGGCGGCGCGGTCCAGAATCTGCTGGCGCTGACGCGCCAAGAGGTCGCGCGCGACGCGGCTGGACTGGAAGCCCCCGATGCAGATGAGGTCCACGCCGCGGGCCTGCACCTCCCTCGGGACGGTTTCCTCGACGCTGCCGGTCGCCAGGACCTCGTCGATGACGACGCGGTGGTCCAGGCCCTTCTGGCGGACGGTGGCCAGGTGGCGCTTGGCGCTTTCCTGGAGTTCCTTTTCGAACTCGCTGAGTTCCGCATCCACCAGGATCTTGACGCTGAGGAGTTGATGGAGCGTCTCGCGGTCGATGACCGCCATGGCCGTGAGGCGCGCACCTAATGAACGCGCCATGTCAATCGCCCGGTCGGCGGCATGGAAGGAAGACTCCGTGCCGTCCACGAGGACCAGGATGTGGTTGACGAGGAAGGATTTAGGCATGGCCGGCGCTCCCTTCATCTGCGGCACCGTCCCTTGCAGAGAGCGGCTCTGACGCACGCGCCAGGCGGTCCTTGACCATCCGAAGGATGACAAAGGACTCGCGCTCGCGCTCCTCCAGGCTCGACAGGATGTAACCGATGGTCTCGGAGTAGTCGGGGATGAAGACCTTCGAGAGAGCGTTGCAGCGGCGCTGGGTCTTGCGGAGTTCGAGCGCCAGCCGCAGGACGGCGTTTTCAAATTCCGCCAGTTCGGCGAGGAGGGCCAGGGTTTCGGTGAACCGCCGCAGGGCCTCGTCGGTGCGGGCGCTCGTGCCGCCAACGCCGTAGTGTACCGATGGCGGCTCCAATTCCACCGCCACCTTCGGCACGCGAAGGCCCATCAGGGCCTGGTCGTCGATGTGGAGTTTGTAGCCCGGCAGGACGGCGATCGCCGCCCGGTCGATGGCCTCCGAGCCGATGTCCAGCAGGGCCTCGCGCAGCGCCCCGAAGGCCCCTTCCATGGCGCCGGCGGCGCGGCGTTCGGCCTGGCGTGCGCGCGAGAGGCGGCTCATGAGTTCAAAGACGAGTATCTGGCGCTTCTGCTCCAGCAGGTCGTAGCCCTCCTGCGCGAAGGCCAGTTGCCGCCGCAGCGCGAGGTAACTCGACTTGGTCGGCGCGACCTTCAGTTTAGCCATCGCTCGCGATTCCTTCGCGGTAATGCTCCTGGAGCAGTTCGTCGGTCAGGCGGTGCAGTTCGTCGCGCGGCAGAAGCGAAACGATGTCCCACCCCAGTTCCAGCGTTTCCTGGATGGTGCGGTTCTCGTACTCGCCCTGGCCGATGAACCTATGCTCGAAGGCGTCGCCGAACTTCAGGTACTGCTTATCGAGGCGGCTGAGTTCCTCCTCGCCGATGACGTCGGCCAGGCCCCGAACCTGCCGCACGCGGGCGTAGGAGGCGAATAGTTGGCTGGCCAGGCGCGGATGGTCCCCGCGCGTGTACCCCTCGCCCACGCCGTCCTTCATCAGGCGCGACAGGCTCGACAGGCTGGCCACCGGCGGATATATGCCGCGCGCGCTCAGGTCGCGGTCCAGCACGAACTGCCCCTCGGTAATGTAGCCGGTCAGGTCGGGCACGGGGTGGCTGATGTCGTCGGAGGGCATGGTGAGGATGGCCATCTGCGTGATTGATCCGTCGGAGCCCTCGATGCGGCCGGCCCGCTCGTACACGCTCGCGAGGTCCGAGTAGAGGTAGCCCGGATAGCCTTTGCGTCCGGGTATTTCGCCGCGCGCCGTGCCCACCTCGCGCAGGCTCTCGCAGTAGTTGGTCATGTCCGTCAGCAGGACCAGGACGTGCCGGCCGCAGTCGAAGGCCAGGTACTCGGCCAGGGTGGATGCGGCGCGGGGCGTCAGCAGCCGCTCGACGCTCGGCGCATCGGCCAGCGACAGGAACATCGTCACGCGGGCCAGCACACCAGAACTCTCGAAGTTGCTGATGAAGAACTGGGCAACGTCGTGCTTGACGCCCATGGCGGCAAAGACGATGGAGAACTCGACGTTCTCTTCCAGCAGTCGCGCCTGGCGGACGATCTGTGCGGCAAGGCGGTCGTGCGGCAGGCCGCTGCCCGAAAAAATGGGCAGTTTCTGCCCGCGAACCAGCGAGTTCATGCCGTCGATGGCCGATACGCCCGTCTGTATGAACTCGCGCGGATACCGCCGGGCGAACGGGTTGATGGGCATGCCGTTGATGTCTCGCCGGTCGGCCGACAGGGGCGGCGGGCCGCCGTCGGCCGGCCGGCCCAGGCCGTCCAGCACGCGGCCCAGCATCCAGCGGGAAACCGGCAGCCGGAAACTCTCGCCCAGGAACCGCACGCGCGTCGCCTCGTTCGAGAGGCCCGTGGTCCCCTCCAGCACCTGGACGATGGCGGCCGTGTCGGAGATGTCCAGGACGCGCCCAAGGCGGGCCCGGCCGTCGGGGCCCAGGATCTCGACGACCTCGTCGTAGCCGACGTCGCGGACGCGCTCGACCACCAGGAGCGGCCCCTCAATCCGCCGCGAACCCACGTACTGAAGGCCGCGGTCCTGCACCTGGAGTTTGAACTCAGCCACGACCGTTACCTCGGGTGCTCTCTATCGAGCGCGTCGAGTTCCTCGCGGACGCGCTTGTCCAGGGCCGCCAGGCCCTGGAGTTCATCGTTGCCGTAAGCGGACTTCGCCCGCATTACCTCCGGGACCCACTTCATCTCGCGCAATCTCGCAAGGGGCAGGCCCGCCTGGACCAGGTCCCGCCCGCGCCGGTACAGCATCAGGATAAGCCGCACGAGCGCCACCTGCCGCCCGGGCGAACAGTACGCGTCCTTCTCGTCGTACGCGCTCTGCGTAATGAACCCGTCCTTGATGACCTCGGCGATGAAAAGGATGAGCCGCTGCGTGTCGGGCAGGACCTCCGGCCCGACGAGTTTGACGATCTGCTGAAGGCGGTCCTCGCGCTGGAGGATCGTCAGCAGTTCCGTACGCATGTCGGCCCAGTCGGGGGCCTCTTTCTGCCACCAGGCGGCCACGTCCTGGGCGTACTCCGAGTACGAGTGCAGCCAGTGGATGGACGGGTAGTGCCGCGCGTACGCCAGTTCCGTATCCAGCGCCCAGAAGCACCGGATGAAGCGGCGGGTGTGCTGTGTGACGGGTTCCGAGAAGTCGCCGCCGGGCGGGCTGACTGCGCCGACGATGCTCACCGATGCGGCCTCTCCGCCCAGGGTGCGCACCGCCCCGCCGCGCTCGTAGAACTGGGCCAGGCGCGTGGGCAGCGTCGCCGGGAACCCTTCCTCGGCGGGCATCTCTTCCAGCCGTGCCGCCAGTTCGCGCAGGGCCTCCGCCCATCGGCTGGTGGAGTCGGCGAGCACGGCCACGCTCTTGCCCATGTCGCGGTAGTACTCGGCCAGCGTGATGCCGGTGTAGATGGAGACCTCCCTGGCAGCCACGGGCATGTTCGACGTGTTGGCGATGAGGATGGTCCGCTCCATGAGCGGCCGGCCGGTGCGCGGGTCCTTCAGTTGGGGGAACTCGCGCAGGACTTCGGTCATCTCGTTGCCGCGCTCGCCGCAGCCGATGTAAACGATGATCTCGGCATCGCACCACTTGGCCAACTGGTGCTGGGTGATGGTCTTTCCCGTGCCGAAGCCGCCGGGGATGGCCGCCGTGCCGCCCTTGCCGATGGGGAAGAGCATGTCGATGATGCGCTGCCCGGTGACGAGGGGCTCGTCCGTGCGCAGCCGCTCGCGGACGGGTCGCGGCCGGCGCACGGGCCACTTCTGCATCATCGGCAGTTCCTTCGGCCCGGCGGGCGTATCCAGCACGGCGATGGTCTCGGCCACGGTGTACTCGCCCGCCGGGACGATCGACCGCACCGTGCCCTCCACGCCGGGCGGCACGAGCACGCGGTGCTTCACCAGGGGCGTCTCCGAACAAGTTCCGAGGACCTGGCCCTGGCGCACCAACTGCCCCGGGCGGACGGCCGGCTCCAGCGGCCAGCGCCTGGCGGCGTCCAGCGGCGGCACCTTCTCGCCCCGGCGTATCCACGCCCCGCTGCGAGCCTGGATGCCCGGCAGCGGACGCTGGACGCCGTCGTAGATGTTCCCCATCAGGCCCGGCCCCAGCCACACCGACAGGGGCGCCCCGGTGCGCAGGACGGGGGCGCCGGGCTTCATCATCGAGGTATCTTCATACACCTGGATGGTGGCGCGGTCGCCCGCCAGGCGCACCACCTCGCCTATCAGGCCCAGGTCGCCCACCTGGACCACCTCGTACATCTGTGCCCCGTGCATGCCGACGGCCGTCACGATGGGGCCGCTCACCCGCGTGACCGACCCGATGCCCGCGGCTTGCGGCGATTCAGGGCCGCCGCCGCCAGGGAGCGGCGCCGCAACAGAGCCGCGACCGTCAGGGAGCGGTGCCGTGCTTGTCATGGCGACTCCTTCGCCGCCTGGGCGGCCGGCACCAGGCCGGCGGCCGCGGCGATCCGGCGGCGCAGCGCCGGCCACAGCCGCTCAAGCCGCGCGGCCAGCGTATTGTCCCAGGCCCGGCGGCCGTCGGCGTCCCGCACGATGACGCCGCCGCGGATGGCCGCGCCGGCCGACCCCAGTGCCAGTTCCACAGAGCCGCGACCGTCAGGGAGCCGTGCCGCCACAGAGCCGCGACCGTCAGGGAGCGGCGCCGTTTCAGAGCCGCGACCGTCAGGGAGCGGTGCAGTGGTTGTGCGCTCGCGGCCGGCGCAGCGGCGGACCTCATCGAGCCACCCGTCGCCGAAAGCCTGACGGTCGGCGTCGGAAAGGTCCAGGACGAAGCGCGCGGCGTCCATCGCGGCCACGGCCTGGGCGGCCAGGCGCGTGACGGCCTCGCGGTAATCGAAGCCCTCCCGTGCATCCAGCCGCCGCAGGGCCTCATCGTGAACGGCCGCCAGCGCCGCCTCGATGCACTCCAGCCGCCGGCGGCCCACCTGGATGGGAATCGCGGCCAGCGCGACGTCGCGGCGGCGTGCGGCCTCGGCCTCGGCGGCCGCCAGGCGCGACCGGCGGTCCGCATCGGCGTCGGCCCGGGCCTTGGCCAGGATGGCCTCTGCCTCGTGGCGGGCCTTCCGGACCGTCTCCTCGGCGCGCCGCCGCGCATCGGCCAGGACCTCTTCCTGCAAAACCTGCGGATTGGCGTTGCCCGCCGTCACCCGGTACTCCGTTACTCGTGAAAGGACAGTGACGCGGTGACAAATGGACGGAGTAACAAAGCATCAGTCCGTTGTTCCTTCACCTAGTCACTCCTTCACTCCTTCACTCGTTCACTTTGTTACTTCTTCACTTTGTCACTTTGTCACTCTTTCACTGCTGTGCCCTCGTCGCGGCCGACGCTGATGCCGATGGCCTCCTGCACGAACCGGCGGAGCGTCTTGCGGCCGGGAGTCGGCCCTTCCGGCCCGGGAATCTCGACGACAAGCGGCCGGTCGCGGCCGGTCCGAACCGCTCCCACCTGCCGCCGCAGGTCGGCGGCCACGCGCTCCGTCAGGATAACGATGCCGACGTCGGCGTCGGCCAGCGCGCCGGTGAGCGCGGCCTCGGCCTCTTTCGCGGTGCGGACGGCCCGGCCCTCGACGCCGGCCAGCCGGAAGCCGCGAACGGTGTCCTCGTCGGCAATGCAGTAGAACTTCACCGCCGCTCCTCCGTCATACTATCTTGTTGGACAACAGGACGGCGATGGCGAACCCAAGTATCGCAAGCCCTTCCGCCAGGGCGACGACCACCACCGCGCGGAAGCCCAGTTCCGGCCGCTCGGCCATCGCCCCCATGGCGGCCGAGCCGACGCGCGCGACGGCGTAACTTGCGCCGAGGATCGTCACGCTGCCCACTGCGGCGGCCGCCAGCGCCAGGCCGAGGCTCCGATAGACGCTGTTCTCATCCGCCGCCGTGCCGCTTGCCGGGCTTCCCGCACCGGCGGCCTGTTCGCCGCCCGCTGGAACCTTCTCGCCGGCCGGCGCAGCCTCGCCCGCCAGCGCCGCCAGGGCGACCAGGCCGAGCATGCCCAGCCCCAGCGCCGCCATCGCCGCCGCAAACACCGTGCGCCGCTTCATCGCAGAACCTCCTCCTGGCTACTGTTGCGGAACCGTGGACACCTGGCCGCCGCCGGAAATCCGGAACGGCTCGAACGCGCGGCCGCTGCCGGAAAGAAACTTGCTGAAGAACTCGTAATACTCAAGGCGCAGCGCCTGGACAAGGACCACCGTGCCCTCCAGGACAAGAGCCATGGCGTTGCCGCCCGCGATGACGGCAATACGGACGACTGCGCCCCCCGCCCCCCCCACGGCCCGACCGGCCTCGGCCGCTATGACGAACGTCGCCATCAGTATGGCGGCGTGGCTCATCGCGTACGCCGCAAGACGGACGAAACTCACCGTGTTGGCGAAATACATTATGACCGTCTCAAAGACCTCGACGATGGACCCCAGGAGGGCCGCCGCCAGGCTGGATGCCATGCTTTCGCTTGCGAAAGCATGCGCCCCGCAGCCTACGACCGTGCTTTCGCAACTGGGCGAAAGCATGGCACCCCCATCCTGTGCCGCGGCCGCCCGGCGCCGGCCGCGGACGTACTGGAGCGGCTCCTTCAGAATGATGGCCGCCAGCGGCAGGACGACCACCAGCGCCAGGACCGGCCCCAGCAGGCCCCGCTCGCTCAGCGCCGCGTACGATGCCGCCACCGCCAGCACACCCCAGTACAGAACCGCCCCGGCGGCGCCGAACCGGCCCAGAAGACCTCCGACCAGGTCCCCCTGCCGGAACTTGTTTATCATGTTCAGCGTAAGGCCCAGGCTGATGATGCCGATGCCGACGCCTATGCCGGCGGCCATCAGCGGCAACGCCATCTCGGGCGACAGGGGGTCGTGTCCCAGGAACTGCCCGGCGGCGTCCTTCGTGATGCCGAAGTAACTGCCCTCATAGACGCCGAAGGCCGTGCTCGACAGCCCCAGCAGCACCAGCAGGACGCCGAAGTCGCGAACCTTGGCCGACTTGCCCGCCAGCGCAGCCGCCAGGCCCCCGAGCGCCAGCACCGCCCCCTGCCCTCCGTCGCCAAACATCATGCCGAACATCACGACATATGAGATGGCGACGAACAGCGTCGGTTCCAATTCGCCGTACGTCGGCAGGCCGTAGCCGGTGAGAATCATCCCGAACGGCCGCAGAATCCACGGATGCGCCAGTTGCACCGGGACATCCTCCTGCCCAGTGCCCGACGGGTCCCGGACCCGCAGCACGCACCGCCCCCGCGTCACGTCCTGGAGCGCCTGCCGCACGGCGAGCACCGACTCGGCCGGCGACCACCCGGTCACCAGGACGGCCTGCTCGGTGCGAGGGAACATCTCCTCGGCCTCCAGGATCTTGCGCTCGGTGGAGACGGCCTGCCGCAGGTCAGCCAGGCGCACGCCGGCCTGCGCGGCGAAGTCGGCCATGGCAAGTTCCAACTCGGCCAGATCTTTCGCAATAATGCCCTGCTCTTCGCGGCACTCCTGCGTAAAAGACGCCGCCGTCGCGCCTTGGACGGCGTAGAGCGCGGCGTGCTCGAACCGGGCTTCCCGCAGCCGCGATTCCAACTGGTCCTTCAGGGCCTGCGTGGTCGCGGCCACGAGCGGCAGGCGGCCGTCGCACTCCGCCAGCGGCACCAGGACGGTAAGACGGTCCGCGCCCCGCCGCAGCGCCTCGAAGTTCTCCGGCGGCAGCGTGCCGACCGCAAAGTGGAAGAACGCCGACGCGCCGAGTTCGTCCAGCGGCACGTCCAAGCCCTGAAACGGCTGCACCTGCTTCACCATGGCCGTGGCCTGGGCCAGGCGGCGCTCGAAGTCCTGGCGGCGGGCGAGGAACTCGCCGATCTTCTCCTCAAGGGCGCGCAGCGCGGCCTCGGCGCCCGCGAGCGAGACGTCCGCGGCGGGCGCCTGCGCGGACGCCCCGCCGGCGCCAGCCATCGGCGCTTGGCGCGCAAGCCCCGCAAGGCGCAGCGCAAGAGCGTCGATGCGGGCCAGTTCCGCGTCGGCGCGCGCGAGCCCGGCCGCGCGGTCCACGGGCGGCAGCGGCGCAGTGTCCGGCCCCGCCTGCACGCGCTCCAGGTGGACCACGCCCAGGCGCCCCAGGGCGCGCAGGACCGCGCGGCTGTCGCGCTCCAGCACGACCGCCGACAACCGCTGCATGGCCACCGGCTTAAACACCCGCGGCTCCTCCAGCCTGGCGCGGAATCAGGCGGCGGCGAATCCGGCCCGGCGCCACGCCCGCCCGGATGCCTTCGCTCAACGTAACCAGGTTCGCCAGTTCCACGCGCCTGAGCGCCGCGTACGCAGCAACAACGCCCAGGCCCACGTGAGCGCGGCGGAAGATGCGGTCGGCCAGGCGATGGAACCGCTCCAGGGCCTGCAACTCCAGGCCGGCCGGCGACGGCGCCTCGGCCGACTTGCCGACCGCCGCGCCGCGCCGCGGCGGATCAACGACGCGGTTCACGGCAAGCGGCACCAGGTCGGCAGGCCCCGCCGCGCCCAGCATGGCGTGGAAGACCTCGCGGCTGATGGCGGAACCGCTCACGTGGAAAGGCGCCAGGTCCTCCACCGCCAGCCCGTAAGAATGCCGCCCGCGCGCCGCCAGCGCCAGGTGGAACATGTCGGCCTCCTGGCGCGCCAGCGCCCGGAGGTCCTCCGCCTGCTCGCCGCGAACCCTGGCCGCGCGGTCCAGAAGTTCCCGCAGGTATCCGCAATCTATGCCGGCCTCCAGGAAGAACGACTTCCCCGCGGGGGCGGGGCCGGTCCGCTCATAGGCAGGCGCCGCCAGCCGCAGACCGTCGCGCAGGGGCGGCGAGGGGACGCGGCTGATGAAGGTCTCCAGCGAGTCCGCGGCGGCCAGCCCGGGCGCATCCAACGCAAACGGCCCCTGGAGCGGCACGATGAACTCCCGGAGTTCCGCCAGCGGCCGGCCCGTCGCCAGGCCGCGAGCCAGCACCTTCAGGTTCTCGGCCTGGAACCGCGCGCCGAGCCACTCGATGACCCGCCCCGAGGCGCCGCCCAGACGTTCGGCGATAAAGGCCAGTTCCTTCGCCAGGCCCGCGACCAGCCGCCGCTGGAGTTCAACGACCGTCCCCGGCGGCACGTCCGTCTCTCCCGGCGACCCCGCGAGCAGGGCCTGCACCAGTTCGGGTAACCCTCGCAGGCCGCACAGTTCGTCCAGTCGCGACGCTTCGGCCAGGCGGCTGCGCCGCCCGTGCACGAGGGCGCTCAGGAAATCCAGGTCGGTCCGGACTTCGGGGATCATGAGCGGCCGGCGCCTCCTAACCGCCACGGCCCCGCTCCCTCACGGTCGCGGCTCTGAAGAGGCCGGCTGGCCGGCCACGACGCGGACGACGGCCTCGGCGGCGGCTTGCAACGTGGCCGGATCGAGGCGCGACTGCGCATCGACGGCCGCCAGTTCGCGGGCCAGCCGCTCCTGGCGCAGGCGCTCGGCCTCCTGGGCGGCCGCGTCGCTGATCCGCGCGGCCTCGGCCTGCGATTCCTGGCGTGAGCGCTCCATGAGGGCGTGGGCCTCGCCCCGGGCGTCGGCCAGCAGGCGCTCGGCCTGGGCCTGGGCCTCGCCGACGATGCGCTTCGCCTCGGTCTCGGCTTCCACCATTTTCCGGATGACGTCTCGCACGGGGCCCTCCGCCTGCCGCCTATTCCTCGGCGTCCAGGATTTCCAGGACTTCCCTGGGAGACTTGGCGTCGGTCAGTTTCCGGAAGAAGCCCGGCGTCTGAACGAGGCGGGCGATCTCGGCCAGCGCCCGGACGTGCGGCCCGGGGTCGTCCACGCGCGCCAGCAGCACGAAGACCAGGCGCACCTTCTCGCCGTCGATGGACTCGAACTCGATGCCCCGCTCGGAGATGCCCAGCGCAGCCGTCAGCGTGGGGATCGACGCGTGCTTGCCGTGCGGAATGCCGACTCCCTGGCCGATGCCGGTCGTGCCCTGGGCCTCGCGCTGGCGGATGGCGGCCAGTGCGCCGGCGCGGTCGGCGATGCGCCCGGCCGCGACCAGCAGGTCGATCATCTCCTCGAAGCATTGCTCTTTGTCGCGGCCCTTCAGGCCCACCTTGACCACCGATTCGTCGAGCAGGTCTCGCAATCTCATCCGTGCGCTCCTGGGGTGCGGCCCGGCGGCCGGCGGCGAATGTGCCACGGGTTGCTTGACAACCCGTGCCACGATGAACACGGGTTGCAAGCAGCCCCTGGCACGCCCGT
The DNA here is from genome assembly GCA_016872895.1 of Planctomycetota bacterium. Taxonomy (GTDB): domain Bacteria; phylum Planctomycetota; class Phycisphaerae; order FEN-1346; family FEN-1346; genus VGYT01. The sequence continues at coordinate 151 of VGYT01000034.1, read as the reverse complement.
GCGCCAGCGGCCCGGAAGACCGTTTATCGTAGAGGCGGCTCGGGATTTTTCAAGAATTTCTTCCACCCTCTCCGCGGCGCGGTACAATGCACTCTATCAACTCGCCCTGCGGAGGGATGCCCATGCAGCGGCGCTTGAACCTCACGATTCC
>VGYT01000033.1 GCA_016872895.1 Planctomycetota bacterium | reverse complement strand
ACCATGTTGCCGCCGGCTGAGCCGTCGCCGGTGGGCAGGTCCGTCAGGTCGCTGTAAACGTATCCGCGGTCGCCGCCCCCGGGGCGGGCCTCGCCGTCAAAGCGGTGGCCCGTCAGGTCCAGGAGCGTGCCGGCGCCCGAGATCGTAACCTTGACCCAGGTGTCCATCGCCGCCCCGTCGGGCAGCGTGATGGTCATCGTCGCGGTTCCCGAGCCGCCGATGCTCACGGCGATGGCGTGCCCGACCTGCTCAACGCCGCCGGGGAAGGTTACGGCCTGGACCAGCACGTCGGCGGGGTCGAAAGTGACGGCCTCGCTGAAACTGATTTCGACGGTGCGCACGCCGATGCCTGAGGGTTCTATGCCGCTGGCGCCGCGGCCGGCGGGTCCGTTCAGGCGCACGGCGGTCGCCCGCGGGAACTCGTTGTCGGCGATCGTGACGGTCGCCGAGGCGGAGGCGCCTACGCCGTACGTCGGCCTGGTGGCCAGAAGGGTCAGGATGACTGTCTCGTCGGCCTCGTTGGCCGTGTCGTCGGCGGGCGTGACGTCGAGGGTCACGGTCGCCTGGCCGGATGAGAAAGCGACGGAGCCGGTCAGCGTGGTCTGAAGGTCGGCGGCCGACGCCGTGCCGCCCACCGTGTAGTACACCGTGAGGGCCGGCAAGAGGTTGCCGGTGCGGGTGAAGGTGAACGTCCCCTTGTTGCGGCCGGCCTCGGCGGCGTTAGGGTCGGTGGCCTGGATGGTGATGGTTGCATCGGGCGTCGGGAAGAACGGCGAGAGTCGCGACGCCGGGATGGGCCGCTCGTAGGCGCCGTCGGGCAGTTGCCAGCCGACGGCTAAGTTGTCACCGCCCGTGCCGTCTTTCTGGAGGGCCTCGATGTAGTAGCGCTGGCCGGCCTGGAGATAGATGGCTGCCGACTTCTGCTGCGAATACTTGGACCACTGCTTGTTGCTCGTGTAGCCGGGCACATAAGCAATGCGGACGGCGCCGGCGGGGTCTTCGCCCGCTGCGTTGAACCAGAGTTCGGAGTTGTCGTCGCTGGCGATCCAGAAGCAGTAGTTGCCGGTCTGCGGGGCGGTAACGTAGCCGCGAACGCGGGTGCCGTAGTTGTCGGTAACGCTGGTGGGCATTTCGAAGGCGGTGCGCTCCTCGCGGCCATTCACGGGAAGCGTGAAGTTCAGCGTGTCGTTCTTCAGGTCGGTGATCGTGGTGCCGGACCCGAGGCCGGTCCACCACTCGCGCAGGATCGTGCCCGTCCCCTTAGGGATGTACGTGAAGGTCTTCGATGAGCCGGGCAGCAGGGTGTAACCCGACGCGCCCAGGACGTCGTGAACGGCCAGCGTGAAGGTGGTGTTAAAGGGGAGTTCTGCGCCAAGCGTCAGGGTGACGGTTGCGCCGTCGGCCCCGAGCGTCGCGGCAGAAACGGCCACGGACTGACCGGACCCGTAAGTGACGGCGTAGTTGGCCGCGGTCTCGGCCGAGTCGCGCTGGACCGCTTCCGTAAAGACGACGGCGACGCTCGTGCGGGTGGGCGCGTCGGCGGAGACCAGGGTCACGATGCGCGCCAGCGCCGCGGGTGTGCCTAAGGCGCTGGCGATGCCGTCGGCGTTCACGGCCAGGACCTGGTAGGCGTAGGTGACGGCCGGTGCAATCTCGGTCGTGTCGATGTACGACAGCGCGGCCGAGGATCCCACGAGCGCCCCGTTGCGGTAAACATCGTAGCGGGCGACGCCCGTCTCGGGGTCGGCGGAGGCCGCCCACGCCAGGTCAATGCGGGCGACCGAGGCGGGGGCGGCCGTGAGGCCCTGCGGCACGGACGGCGGCGTGAGGTCGGCCTCTGTGTTGGCGGCCCCCGGGCTGCCGCCCGCGCGGCCGACCGTCCAGTTGGCCACGTCGTTGCCGTAGTCGGCGGGCGCGCGGCGAATGAGCGACGGCCCGTGTCCGTCGGGCCACTCGGGCCAGGGCGGCGCATCGTTGTACGTTACGCGGTCGGCGCGGACGTAAGGCACGTAGCCGCCAGGCTGGGGCTCGCCCGGCCTGGAGAGTTCCACCGTCTCGCCGTCGTTGTCCAGCGCGCCAGAGTAGGGGCCGTATATCTCCACGGAGGGGGCGATGCCGTACTTGGTGCGGAACGCGGCGGGGTCCGTCTTGACCACCAGCGCGTATCCGCCGGCGGGGATCGACGCGCCCGCCGGGAAGGTAAACGCCACGCCATCGGTGAACTGCCACGTGTTCAACGGATTCGCGGGGTCGTAGAGGAGGACCGGCTGGGTGCTAATGTTGAGGAGTTCGATAAACTCATCGCCGTCGGCTGCCGGGTTGTACATGATTTCGCTGACGACCACGGGGCCGACAGCCGGAGCCGCGTTGGCAGCGCCGCGCGTCTGGGCGGAAGACGCAACGAAGTCCTTGCCGCCGGTGGACTTGACGTAGCAGATGAAGGTCACGTCCTTGTCGGCGGCGCCGAAGTCCTGGGCCTCGCGGTATCCCCCAAGGACGCCGGCGGCGGGCGAGTACGTAAGATAAACCGTCTCGCCCAGTTCGCTCAGGGCGAAGGCCGTGGCGCAGCCGGGGTCGGCAGGGTTGCCGAAGTTGTCGTGTTCCGTCAGGACGAGGTACCCGCCGGCCGGGATGACCGTGCCGGGGACGATGCGGTACTTCATGAGGTCGGCGGCGGAGTCGCTGACGTACCAGCCGCCCACGTCAACGGGGTCGGGGGAGTTGTTCAGGAACTCAATCCAGTCGCCCGGGTCGTCGGCGTCCTGGTGGGTGAGGACCTCGCTTATGACGATCGTGCCGGGGTTGTAGCCGGGGTCGGCCTGGCCGGGCGCGCCGTCGGCAAGCATGCTTGCGCGCCAGCCGTCCTTGTCGCCCCACAGCCCGGCGTCCTGGGAGGCGTTGCGGACGACCAGAGAGAAGCCTTCGCCGTCGGTGTGGCCGTACCAACTGTCGCTGTAGGAGAAGTCGAGGATGGCGCCGGACCAGGGGCTTTCAAGGCGCAGTCGCTCGCCGCCGTGGGCGAGGGACGTGCCGCCGGCGAACTCGCCGGCGATGCGGAGGCCAGCCGTCGAGTAGCGAAGCGCAAAGGCCGCCTGATTCATGACGACGAGCACGCCCTCGCCGGGCGCCAGCGACATCGCCGGGAAGGTGAAGTCGATGCCGTCGGTGAATCGCACGCCCGCCAGGTCGAGCGTCTCGAAGCCGACGTTCCGAAGTTCGATGAACTGGAAATCATCGTCGATGTACGTTCCGGCGCCCTCGGCCGGCGAGGGGTCGCGCGGATGATACATCAGTTCCGTGATGCGCAGGGCCTGCGACGGGTCGGCGTCGGGCAGCCCGGCAACGAACTGGACGGCGTCGGACCAGTGGCTCCAGCGGCCGGTGAAGTCTTTCATGCGGACGCGGACGCGGTACGTGCGACCGGCCTGGGCTGCCCCGCCCGGTACCGTCACGTCGGGGTTGAACTCGGGCAGTTCGCCGCTCTGCCAGGCGGCGTTGATTTCGTAAACGTTGGGGGCCGAGGGGTCGTAGTTCGGGTTGGACGGGTCGGTGACCTCGGCGATGCGCCACTCGATGGCGGCAAGTGCGCTCGTGCCGCTGTAGTCCGAGGCGTGGAAGGTAAGGCGGTTCACGGGATGCCCGTCGGGGCCGGTGTATGCGATGGTGGGCGTGTCCGGGATGGTGCCGTCGGCGGTTATGTTGGCGTCGATCCACGCGCCGCGCGAGACGACGTAGTTCTTCATCTTCTGGACCATGCCGGCGAAGCCGCCCGGCGCGGGAATGACGATGCTGGGGGGGTTGCCCGCGTAGAAGAGCCCCTGGCCGGCCTTGCTGGTGTTCACGTAGCGGGTGTCCACCATGAGGGGGTTGTAGTCCCACCTGGCGCGGTCTGCGCCGACGATGGAGAGGCCGCCGCCCGGGTCGTGGATGAAGGCGGCCGTCTCGTCAATCAACTGCCAGGCCTGGTCGGTGTTGTAGAGGAGGTCGCGGATTTCGCGCATCCGGTTCTGGTAATCCACGATGAACGCGGCGTGCGTCTGCGACCCGACGGGCGTAAGGAGGTATTTCTTGAAGGGTTCCTCGCCGTTCCCGTACATGTTGTCGGCCCACGTGAGGTCCAGGTCCCAGGGGTGGACCGACCACTTGCCGGTCACGGGGTCGTGGTAGTAGAAGTAGTTCTTGCCGTAGCCGACGTCGCCGTGGTGGATGGCGTCGACGATGGCGCGGTAGGAGTAGTAACTTTCGAGGTCCAGGTTCTGCCGCCACCACTCGTCGGTGGGCGGGGTCGTGGTGTTCTTGTAGGCGTTAGTGAACGCCAGGAGGTCCGAGTTGTCGACGGGCTGGGTGGGTCCCTGGTTATTGCTCATGCCGCCGCCGGGTCCGGTGTCGGCGTCGCCGCCGTCCATTTTGTAGAAGTTGCCGTCGGCCAGGCCGTGCTCGTCGAGGAATCGGCCGTCCTCCTGCTCGATGGCCAGGTAGAGGCCCCAGAAATCTCCGTCGTACTGGGTGGGTCCCTGCTCGGCGGCGTCGTCAATCACGCGGAACTGGACGAAGTTCGTGTTGAAGGACTCGACGCCCGCGAGGTCGAAGAGGCGCGAGCCGACGGACTCGAACAGGCCCTGCTCGCCGCGGTGCCAGTAGTTGCCCTGCTGGATGTTGGCGCCGAGGTTGAGTTTGGTCCACTTGGTGTCGTACTTCCGGCCGTAATCGTCGCGGGCCTGGAACTCGTGGCCGCGGTTGAGGTCGAACTTCCACATGTTCTTGCCCATGGCGTATCGCCACACGCCGCCGCGCGCGCGGAAGTGGATGGCGTCGTACACCACGCCGTCGTAAATGAGCGTGCCGCTCCACTTGTAGAGGTCGCCCAGGTACTTGTTGGTGCCGGCCTCGCCGCCGTACTGGGCGTCCATGACGGAATCGTGCGTCGTAAGGAGTTGATAGACGGGCAGGCTCCGCATGACGTCGGCGCCATAGGTTACGACCTCGGCCTTTTCGGGGTCGGCCGAGCCGGGCTGGATGGCCCCCGACCACGCGGGCACGCCGTCGTAAACGAAGTAGGCGAAGTTCGGCTGAGGGTCGTCGGCGTATGGCACGCGGACGGAGAGGTGCTGGGCCGAGTTGTCCACGGCCGTGATGCGGTACCGCACCAGCCGCCGGTTCACCTGGATCGAGGCCGGCAACACGACGGTGTAGATGTTGTCGCCGGCCTGCTCGTCGCCGCCGGCGCCCGAGTCGTTCATCGCGGCGGCGGTCCAGCCGGTTGAGTACGCCGCGTCCTCCACGGCGATGTAGTTCCCCGGGTCAACCACCTGGTACTCCAGCGTCACGGACTGGACGCCGTCCGGGTCGGTCACCTTCGCGGTGATTGTAACGGCCTGGTTGGAACCCGGCTCTTCGGGGTCGTGATCCACCTGGCGTACCTGGGGCGGCGCGTTGGCGGCAAAGGCGGCGTTCTGCGCCCCGGGCGTGGGGTGCGCAGCCGAGGGCCACGCGAGCAGGCACCCGTCGAAGTACGCATCCAGGCTTCCCTTGTTCGTATTGAGCAACTGGACGGCTATCGTGTTAGTCCCAGCCACCAGGTAATTCACCGGCCACTTCAGCGTAAACGACTGGTAGTTCATGTCGCCGGCCGGCTGGTACGCAAGGGCGTTGTAGGCGGGCGGCGTGGGCGACGCCGGCGGCGAGTTCACGCTGAGCGCCAGCACCCCGTTTATCCACACGTTAAAGCCGTCGTCGTACAGAGCATCCAACTGGAGCGTAAGCACCTGCGAGGGGTCGGCCACGGTGAACGTATTTCGCAGATACAGGGTGCTGTAGCCGGCCTGTGTGCCGCTTATGTACCTCATGTCGGCCAGGGTGGTGCTGACGAAACTCTCGCCGTAGCCGATGGGGGCGGTGCCGAGCGACCAGCCGCCGTCGGCGAAGCCCGGCTGTAACCAGGCGGCGGGCGGCGCGGCCGTGCCCTTGAGGTAGCGCCACGACGAGTTGGCGGCCAGAAGCGTCGCGGGGGTAACGCCGCTCGCCTCGGGCGTAGAACGGCGCCAACTGCCGCCGAGGTCGTTGTCGAGCGCGGGGTTGATGAGTTCGATGGAGTACCCCGGGGGGTCGCCGACCGTGGGCCAGGGGAAACCGAGTTTGTAGTCCACCTGGTCAACGACCGCGCCGGCGGCGTTGCGCAGGACGACCTTCTCGCCGTCGTTGTCCAGCAGGCCGTCCCACGGACCGAGTGCGGTGACGCCGAACTTCGCCGCCAGGGCCGCGGGGTCCTGCGCCACCACCAGGTATCCGCCCGCGGGAATCGACGCACCCGGGCCGAACGTGTACTCGATGCCCTCGGTGAACCGCCAGCCCTCCAGCAGGACCGCTTCGGTTCCGGCGTTGTAAAGTTCGATGAACTCGGCGGCCTCGGTCTTAACGTCGGGGTCGTAGTGGATTTCGTTGATGACGATCTGCTCGCCGGCCAGAAGGATGCGCGGTTCGAGCGCCTCGGCCCGCGGGGCCGAGAGACGGAGTGAGCGGGACGTCTTGTGCCCTGGCATTTGCACCACTGCCTGCCGTCCGAGGGCCGCATGGTCGCATGCTTTCGCAACGGCGCGAAAGCATGGCGCCCAGGCGGGCCAGCCGACCCGGCACATCCGTGCACGCGCGCCGCAAGAGGCGCCGGTCAAATGCGAAGCACCACCGCATCTTCGGCGGCGGCCGGCGTGATGACCGCGGACTCGTAGAGCCGGAGCAAATCATCACCCACGTCCGGGCCGTCATCGTCGGCGCCCGACAACAAACTGGCGGACGTTTCGAGGGGCGCCAGCAGCGGCCCCACCTGCCCTGCCGCGGCGAGGATGTTCATGCCGCCCGCGGGCGTCCATTCCGCCGGGGGAAGCGCCAGCGGCGGCAGTTCGGTCACGCCCGCCGCCGCCCCGCCGCCGAGGGGCAGTTCATCAAGGTGCCGCCCGTCGGCCAGGCCCGCCTGGTAAACCGTGGTGAATCCGTCCACGTCGGCGAGGGTGATGCGGCCGTCGGGGGGGCGGGCGCCGAAGCCGACGCCGCGGAAATCGGCGTCGAGGTCCTGTGCCCGCCAGGCGGCCGCGAACGCGGCCTTGTCGTCGGCGCCGATGCCGCGGTCGCCCGTAAGATCGCCGCGCAGGCTGCCGACGTAGAAGACGGCGTCGCCGCCCGGGTTGCCGTCGCCCGACGGAAGGTCGGACGCGGCATAGATGAACCCGCCATCGCCCGCCGGCTCGCCGTCCAGGAGGTGCGACATCAGGTCTCTCAGCATGCCGCCCCCGGAAAGGGTGACCTTGACCCACGTGTCCACGGCGTCGCCGGGGGCCAGCAAGATAGTCATCGTCGGCGTGCCGCTGCCAGCGATGCTCGCGGGCGTGAGCGTGGCCTGCGCCTGCTCCGTGCCGCCGGGGAACGTAACCGTCTGCACGGTCACGTCGCCAGCCAGGAAGGAAACGGACTTGGAGAAGGTGACGGCGATGGTTCGCACACCAAGGCCGCTGGGGTCGATGCCGCCGGGTCCCCGTCCGCGGGCGTTCAGGTCGATGGCGACGACGCGCGGCGCCTGTGCCCCCGCCACGCCGCCGGGCGTGCCGTAGGGAGGACCGGCCGCCCAGGAGAGGACCTCGTTGCCGTAGGCCGCATCGCTCGTCCGGACGAGCGACGGGCCGCCGCCGTCGGCCGACACGGGCCACGGCAGCGCGTCGTTGTACAGGACGTGGTCCACCAGGTAATACGGCACGCCTTCCTCGCCGGGGTCGCCGGGCTTCTTCAGGGTGACCGTTTCACCGGCGTTTTCGAGGTTGCCGCTCCACGGGCCGTAAATGGGCACGGACGCGGGGATGCCGTACTTTTCGCGGAATGCGGCGGGGTCGCCGCCGACAACCAAGGCGTATCCGCCCGCCGGGATGCTGTCTCCCGCAGCAAAGGCGAACTCGATGCCGTTGGTGAACTGCCACGTGTTGGCGGGGTTGACCGGATCAAAGAGAAGGACGTCTTCGCCGGTGACGTTCTTGAGTTCGATGAACTCGTCGCCTGCGGCGGGCGGATGGTACATCAGTTCGCTGATAACAACCGGGCCGACCTTCGGTGCGGCGTTGGCCTGGCCGGGCGTCGCGTCGGCCATCGCCACGTACTCAGTTACGCCCGTGGAATTGGTGTAGCGGCCGAAGGAGACCTCGCGCTGGGCGGCGGTGAACATGGCGATCTCGTGGATCGTGCCCGCCGGGTCGGTCAGGTGGACCTCTTCGCCCAGTTCGCTCAGGGCGAAGACGGCCCCGAAGTCGTCGCGCTCGGTGAAGACCTTGTATTCGTGCGGACCGATGACGACGTCGGCGCCGAACTGGAACATGTGCAGGTCCGCGCCGCTGTCGCTGAGGTACCAGCCGGTGAGGACCACCGCGTCCGTGGCGGAGGCGTTGTAGAGTTCGATCCAGTCGCCAGGGCCTTCGGGCGGGTCGAGGTCGGAGTGCGTCATCACTTCGGTGATGATGACCGTGCCGGCCGTGGGCGCGGGTTCGTCGGCGCCGGGCGAGCCGTTGACCGCGGCGGAGGCCTTCCAGGATTCCTTCTCGTCCCAGGTGTGGTCGGGCGCGGTGGGGCTGACGATGACAAGGCTGCGTCCGCCGCCCGCGGTGGTCGGGTACCACGTGGGTTCGTAGGAGAACCGGAGCATGGCCGCATCGTACGGGGCGGGCAGTTTCAGCGTAATGCCCTCGCCCGAGTCGCTCAACTTGCCGGAGTAAACGCCTGCGGCCAGAACCGGGGCGCTGCCGTAGCGGCTGCGGAACTTCGTCTGGTTGGCCGCGACCACGATGTGCGCCCCGGGCACGAGGTAGCGGTTCGGGTCGGCGTCAGAGAAGGCGTAGTCGACGCCGCTGGTGATGCGGACCCCGGCCAGGTCAAGCGTTGTGGAGCCGATGTTCTTGAGTTCGACGTACTCGTAGTCGCTGCCGCCGACGGCGTTGTACATGAGTTCCGTGATGCGCAGGTCCGCGGCAAGGGCCTGGATGTTGGCGGGGATAACGACTTCGCGCAAGACGATTTGCTGTAGGGTTGATTCCTGAAGTTCCAGTCTTGCGCCCCACACGATGTCGCTGCTCCCAAGGGAGTTCTGGTGCACCTCCACGGCCAGGATGTTCGCGCCCTGCACCAGGTACGAAGCCGCGACGTCCACCGGCCCTTCAAGTGCAAACTCATGGCTCGTTGCCGGCGTGCTGTAAACCGGCGTGCCGGAGGGCATGTACGCGCGCCGGATTTCCTTGCGGTCCGAGGCCGTCCCGTTCAGGTAGGCCACAAACCCGTCATCTACATACCAAGAGAACTTAAGAGTTGCGTTCGGCCCCGGCGTGCCGTCATAGTTGAAGTGGATGCGGAAGTAGTAGGTCCATCGGCCGAGCGTCAGCGACGTGCCCCGAAGGTTCTGCGGCACGTTGGTCTCGTTGTAGAGCAGGCCGGGCCCCGACGGCCAGCCGGCGTCGGAGTATTCGGCGGTCCACCACGTCTGGCCGTCCAGGTTGGAAGTCTGATTGTAGAACCACGTGCTCGTAAAATCCACCAGCGTAGTAGTGGTAACGCCTCCCGTCCAGGTCGTGGTGGTGCCTGGGTTCTCTATGCCCGGCGTGGGGATGGACGAGAAGGCAAAGGACCCCGCCCCCAGGGGCGTGCGGCCCTGGGAAACGTCGGGCCGCTGCGAGCCGTAGATGACCTGGTCAATCACGCTGCCGTCGGCCGCCAGCAGGCCCACCATGCCCCACTCCAGGGCCAGGCGGAAGTCGGCGTGGTCGGCCCCCTGCCCCGGGTTACTGTCGGCGGTGAATACAACGTAGCCCCCGACGGCTTGCCCGTCCACCATCTGGCTCCCCGCGACGAAACTCAAGGGCGCGATGCTCCACGGCGCGGGCTTGGCGGGGTTGCCCGGGTCGGCGGCATGCAGTGCCAACTGCTGCTGAGTTGAAAGCGGCCGGTCCGTGAGCATCAGGCCGCCCATGTCAACGGGCAGCGGGTCGGGGTTGTAGAGTTCCACGAAGTCGTGGTCAACGCGGACGATGCCCGAGGCCAGCCACTCGTTGACCTTGAGCGTGGCCGGGTCGCCCGTCCGCAGCAGAACGTTGGCGCTGCCGAACGTCGGCTCGGCCAGGCCCCACGAGCCGTCATCGCGCCGGGCGATGGACTTGTCGGCCAACTGTATGCCGAAGGTTACGCTGTCAACCAGCGTGCCGGCGGGGTCGTACAGGTGCAGCGTGTCGCCGCCCGCCCTCAGCGAGAAGCCCAGATGGTTCTGCGGCGTTACGGTGTCCGTGCCGCCGTAGAGCACCAGGTACGCTCCCTCGGCCAGCAGCGTACCGGCGGGCAAAACGAACTTGGTCTTGTTGGCCAGGTTGTCGGTCAGGCTGTAGCCGGCCAGGTTCATCGTGCCGCGGCCGTCGCTGTACAATTCAACCACGTCGGGCCAGAGCGCACCGTGGGGCACGGCCGAGGCGTTGTCGGCCAGAACCTCGTTTATGCGGACGTGCGGCGTCATGGCCGTGTTGACCGTCCAGGTCCTCGACGCGGTGGGGGCCGTGGCGTCCTGCCAGTCGCCGCCGGAAGACTTCGCCAGCACCTCAACGTAGTGCGTGCCGTCGGAAAGGCCCGAGAGCACGATGGGCGGCAGGCCGCGGATGCGCAGCGTAGCGGCAATCGCGCCGCTGGCGGGCGACGCGGGCGTGCCGGCGATCGTATAGTCGAAAGTGTTGGCCGTGACGTTGCGGATGATGTAGTCGCCGTTGTACTCGGCCTGCGACGCGCCGTAGATGGAGACCACGTCGCCGGCGACGTAACCGTGGCCAGGGATGGTGGCGGTGGCCGTCGTGCCGCTGCGGGTGATGCTCGTGACGGCGAGGGCCGGCGGGGCGACCTCGGCGCTCCACGGGCCGCCGTCCAGGCGCCACTTGTAGGCGTAAACGTCGGGCCCGCCGACCGTAAGGGCGGCGCTCGTCAGCCAGGTCGTGCCGACGGGTTCGCCGGCCACGGAGGCCCCGGCGGGCACGACGCCGCCGATGTCGCGTGCGTTCGGACCGGCGCCGATGGCGGGCGACCCGGGGCGCAGGGCGAAATCGGCCCACGGGTCAGTCACGTTCGCGGTGTTCTTCAGGCGCGGGTCCGCGTCCACCAGGTTGCCCGTGCCGGTCCAGGTGACGGGCTCGCCGGTGGCCGGATAGATGCTGCGATTCACGACGACTGGCAGCGGGTGGCCGGCCCAGTCGGGGTTCTCGAACAGGGCCGAGACGTCGTAGAAGATGTTGCCGTCCAGGTAAACGCCCCCGCCCTGCCACTGGCCGGAGCGGGCCTCGTAGAGGTTGATGGCGGCGGTGGTGGCGTTCGTGCCGGTGTTCTTCTTATAGACCTTGACAAACGTGTTGTTGACGATTGTGCCGAAGCCGCCGTCCTTTATGAGGATGGCGTGGTCCACGTCGTAGAAGAGGTTGCCGACGACGGTGACGTCGCTCGTGAGGCCCCCCGCGGTGCCGGTGGTGACGCAGTGCGACTTGGAGTCGCGGTCGGCGTCCTGGTGGAAGTTCATGAAGACGTTGCCCTCGACGTGGGCGTCGGTTCCGTCGAGGTCTATGGCGTCGTCGCTTCCGCCGAGGAAAACGTTGCCTATGAACCGGGCGACGGGGCCGGGCCTCTGCCCGCCCGTGAAATCAATGATGTCGTTGTAGCCGGTCGTGGCGCCGAAGGTGTTGCCCTGGATGAGGGCGTACCCGGCGGCCGGGAAGCCCGAGTAGTGGAACAGTTCCGCGCCGCTCAGGCCCGGCAGATACGAGTTCGTCAGGATGATGCCTGAGTTGTTGATATCCAGGTATTGCTTCGTGTGGTTAGCCCACCGGACGTTGTCGAGAACGAGTTGGGCGTTGTTGGAGTAGATTGAGCGCGAGCCGGAGTCGCTGTAGGCGATGTCGGCATAGGCGATGCGGTTGACCTGGGCGGAGTAAGAGCCGTAGGAGAACTCCAGGCCGGCCCAGTTCGACGCGGCTGCGGGGGTGCGTGTGAAGCGGATGCGCGCAAGGTCCGTGCCCTGCGCGTCGAGGCGGCCGCTGACGGTCATCTTGGCGCCCGGCTCGAAGAAGACTGTCGCGCCGGGCTCTATGACCAGCGTCGCCCCCGCCGGCACGGTCAGGTTCGCGGTGACGCGGTACGGGCCGCCGGCGGCCGACCAGACGGTCGTGCCGGCGGGCAGCACGCCGGAGACATCGGTCATCACCCCGGCGTCGTACCATATGTCTATGTAAGTCCGCTCAAACTCCTGACCGTTTTCGTCCAGGGCCTGGACCAGAATGCGGTTTATGCCCGGCGCGAGCGCCACGCCCGAAGCGGACCAGGACGCCTGCCACGGCGTCCACGCGGCCGCGACGCCATTTACCAGGACGGAGCGAGTCGTGACGGCGTTTGCCTTGCCGCTGAGGGCGGTAGTGGCGCCGGTGGTGCGGTAGTAGCCGTTCTGCTGGCCCAGCGTGCTCGCGGCCGTCAAGGCGAGCGGGATCTGCGCCAGGACGTACTCGCGGCGGGCCGTCACGTAATCCTTCATGGCCTGGATGGTGGCGGCGGGCACCCAGCCGCCAAGAAGGTTGTTCAGCAGCGGGTACATCTGCGCGTCCGAGAAAGTCGTCTCAGCCAACTGCTTGAACATGGCGAAGTAGCGCGGGGCGAAGTCCTTCCACTTCAGGAACCGGTCTATTGCCGGGATCGTGCTCGTCGGGAAGAGGCCTTCCGGCAGAGACGTGGCCCCCGGCCGGTAATCTCCCTGGTTCAGCACCGTGTCGAGGTCGTGGACGAGGATGCGGAACCGGGCGTCCACCATGCCGCGGTACAGCGAGTAGTCGTCGCCCTGGTAGTGGTTCTGAGTGCCGACGCCGCCCAGGCTGTTCTCGCGGTTGCCGATGAGCAGGTCTGCCGCGAAGTAGCGGAGCCACTCGTCAACGTCCACCACGCGGCTGACCTCGGCGGTGTACAGCGCGTCGGGCGTGGTGTTCAGCACGCGCACCAGTTCAATCAGGTCCGTCCAGTCGTCGTCGGCGGTGTTCGTCTGCTTGTAGTAACTCATGCGGTACGAGTCGGGGTTCTCGTTGATGTATCGCAGGTCGGCGTCGGGCGACGAGGTGCTCACGCCCTTGTACATGTTGCCCGACGGGTCCTCGGGCAAGTGGCGGTCGGCCCACTCGCTGTTGTACGGCTCGAAGGCGAAGTACGAGCCGAACTGGGGCGACCCGGCACTGGCCAGGTTGGCGCCGTTGACGCGCACCTGCACCGGCGTGCCGTACGGGGCCGGCAGGCCGGCCATCGCAAAAATGGCGTTGCCTGCCACCTGGGCCTCGGTGTATTGCGTGTTGAGGTTCAGCGCCAGCGTGTCGCGCCACGGCCGGTCGCTCGGGAAGGACACGTGCATGTTGTGCGGATTGTTGTCGCGGGTTCCCTCGCCGCGATTGCGGACGCCCACGCAGTAGCGCAGGCGCAGGTCTATGCCGTCGAGACTGATAAACGTGGCGTTCATCTGGGCGTTCGAGTAGTCCTCGGGGTGGCCGAGGTCCATCATGGCCTTCCACACGCGCCACTCGGCCGCCGGCATGATGAGCCGGTACACAGGCTGCGCGGCGGCATACGTGGAATCGTCCACCTGGTACAGGGCGTTTGCGCCGTGCTCGGTGCCGGCGTCGTTGGTGGGTCCGGGCCAGGAACGGGTCTTGCCGCCCGAGTCGGCGGCCTGGACGTAGAACTCGACGACGGTCTTGTCGGGCAAGGCGGGGATGACGGCCCCGTACACGCCGTCGCCTGCCGCGCCGTCGCCGTGCAGGCCGTCGTCGTACATCGGCTCCCACGCAAACGGCGAGGTCTGCGGGTCGGCGTCGAGGCGGCGGTAGAGCGTAACCGTGAGACCCGTAGTCAGTTCGTCCACGATGCGGGCCGTGATGGTGACCGGCTCGGTAGATTTCGGTACGTACGGCAGGTGCTGGACGTCGAGGATCAGGGGCGCGACGTCGGCGGAAGCCACCGAGTTGGCGGCGCCGGGCGTTCCGCCGTCGGGCAGGCTGGCGGCCCAGTTCTGGCCGTACTCGTTCGACAGGAACGCATTGACGAGTTCCAGCGACTTAAGGCCCGCGTCGGCCCCCGTGACCCACTCCCACCCCTTGAATCCGTACTCCGCCTTGATGGCGCCCGTGGCCGGGGTGGCGGGCGTGCCGGAAACCGTGTAGGTAAACTGCGTGCTGCTTGTAACTGTGATCCTATAGACGCCGTTGTATTGCGACTGGGCGGCCCCGCTGATGGTGACGTACGAGTTGGTCTTGAAACCGTGGCTTGCGGTCGTGGTGACGGTGGCTGTTGAGCCACTGCGGGTAATGGCGGACACGGTGCGCGTGGTCACCTCCCCCGGCCGGCGGAGGGCCCAGTCGCCTTCGTCGGCGTAGGAGACGAAGTCCGTGCGCTGGCCGGACGCATCCTCCAGTTCGAGGTCCTGGCCGGCGTTTGAGAGGCGCCCGGTCCAGCCGCCCACGACCTTCGCGGGGTTCACCGAGGGGTACTTCGCCAGAAACGCCGCCACATCGGCCGCGACGACGAGGTAATCGCCCGCCGCAATCGACACGTTCGGGAACGTGTACGCCACGCCCTGGGTAAACTGCCAGTCCTGGAGGTTCACCGCCCCTGGGCCGCGGTTGTACAACTCCACGTACTCCTCGGCGATGTTCTCCGGCACGTAATCCGCCTGGCCGTACTCTCCGTAACCGGGGTGGTACATTACCTCGTTGATGACCACCTGGCCGGCGTCAAGGAGGAGGCGGCTCTCTAGCGGTTCCAGCCGGGGAGCGGATACCTGGTTTGACTTGCGGTAGCGGCTCATTGATTCTTCCCCATCCTGCATGCACTGCAACGGGGGCGGCGGCCCACTGGCGCCCTCGTTTCCCGCCCCCCGCTTTGCGCGGCGGGTCTCCGTACCCGCCGCGCACCACAGCCACGGCGTCGCTCCCTTATGGTCGCGGCTCTGATTCGCCTCGCCGGGCGCCGATGCCTGGGCGTCGCGCCGGCTTGCATGCTCAAATCCGCAAGACGTCCGCCGGATCGTCAGCAGCGGATGCCTCGTACACCGGCCGCAGGCTGAGCGCCTCGTCGGCAGGCGCGGCCGCCACATCGACTTCTCCCGGCGACGGCGGGGCGTCCGCCGGCGCCGCGAAGACCTGGCCGGCCGCCGCGGCCAACAAGTCAATGCCGCCTGCGGTCGCCGAAGTAGGCAATTCTATGCCGGCGCCGGCACCCGACAAGGTCGGCAATTCCGCTACGCCTCCAGCCGCAAGGCCGCCGCCCGCGGGCAGTTCATCCAGATGCCGGCCGGCCGCTACTGCCGACTGGTAGGCCGACGTAAAGCCGTTGATGTCGGCCACGGTCACCAGGCCGTCGGGCGGGCGTGCACCGAAACCGACGCCGCGGAAGTCGGCGTCCAGGTCCCCTGCCCGCCACTTGGCGGCAAAGAGGGGCTTGTCGGCGGCCGTGACGAAGCGGTCGGCGTCAAAGTCGCCACGCAGGCTGCCCACGTAGAAGACCGCGTTGCCGCCCGGCAGACCGTCGCCCGAGGGCAGGTCGGCCTCACCATAAATATACACGCGCCCGGCGCCGGATGCGGCCGGTTCGCCGTCCAAAAAGCGGCCCTGGAGGTCCAGCAGCGTCCCGCTGCCGGAAAGGATGACCTTCACCCAGGTGTCCGCGGCCGCGCCGGGGTCCAGCGAAATCGTCATGGTGTCGGTGCCCGACCCGCTGACGGAGGCGGGCTGAATTACCGCCAGGACCTGCTCCACGCCGCCGGGGAACGCCACCGCCTGCACCGTCACGTCGGCGTCCGCGAAGGTCACCGGCTCGCTGAAGCGGACCTCGATAGTCCGTACGCCGGCGCCCGACGGGTCGATGGCGCTCGGGCCGCGGCCGTCGCGCCCGTTCAGCACCACGGCCGTTACGCGCGGATACTCGTTGTCGGCGATGGTCACGGCGGCGGAGGACGCGGCGCCGATGGCGTAACTTGCGCGCGGCAAGAGCGTAAGGATAACCGTCTCGTCGGCCTCGTTTTCGGCTTCGTCGATGGGCGTGACGTTGATGGTTGCCGAGTTCTGGCCGGAACTCAGTTTTATCCAGCCGCTGAGAAGTTCGCGGTAATCGTCGCCGCCGGCCGTGCCGCCGACCGTGTAATAAACCGTGAGGGCGGCCGAGTTGCCCGTGCGGGTGATGGCGAAGGCGCCCTTATCGGCGGCGGCCTCGGCGGCGGCCGGATCGGTCGCCTGGACCTGCACGATGATGCGGTTGTCGGGCGATGAAGGCAGGATGTAGGGCGACAGCCGCGACGCCGGAATCGGCCGCTCGTACGTGAGGTCGGGCAGTTGCCAGCCTACGCTGAGGTTGTCCGGGCCGCTGCTCCCTTCCTTGTGACGGACTTCGATGTAATACCGCTGGCCGGCCACGAGCCACACCTGGGCCGACTGCTGCGACGCATACTTGGTCCACTGCCGCCAGTTGGTGCTCTGCGCCGAGCCGGTGGCGCCCACGTAGGCGATCATCACGGCGCCAGCGGGGTCCTCCCCCGCCGAGTTCAGCCACAGTTCCGAGTTGTCGTCGCTGGCAATCCAGAACGTGTAGTTGCCCGTCTGCGGGGCCGTTACGTAGCCGCGCAGGCGTGTGCCACAGTTGTCGGCAAAGTAGGGGAACGCATCAAGGGACAGCAGTTCCCGCCGGCCGCTCGGGCTGCTTGGATAGTTGCTGCTGCCGGTCAGGTCCGACACGTAACTGCCCGAGATGCCCGTCCAGTACTCCCACAGTATTGACCCGGTTCCCCTGGGCACGCAGGAGAACGTCTTCTGCGAACCAGGGACGACCGCATACCCCGACGCGCCCTGGACGCCGGAGACCGTCAGCGTATGAACCGTGCCGAGGCTGAGCGCCGAGGCGGTCGTCAGCGTAACGGTGCGGCCGTCAGAGCCGAGGACCGCGCTCTCGACGGTTACGGTCCCGCCGGGCGGATAGGTGACGGTATAGTTGGAGGCGTTCTCGGCCGAGGATTGCTGCACCACCTCCGTAAAGACGACCTGCACGCTGGTCGGCTGCATGGAGTCGGCCGAGGCCAGGCCGACGGCGCGGCGAACAACCGCCGCCGTCAGGCCGCTCGCCGTGCCGTCGCCGTTGACGGCGGCAACCTGGTATGAGTACGTCACGGACGGGCGGACGCTCGTGTCACTGTAAGTCGTGCCGGCTGCCACGGCCACGACCGCGCCGTTGCGGTAAATCAGGTACCCCGCCACGCCCGTCTGCGGGTCAACCGAGCCGGTCCAGGAAAGGTCTATGCGCGACGTGCTGACGACCGTTGCCGCCAGGCCGCTCGGGTCGGTAGGCGGCGTCGCGTCAGCCGCGCCGCCGTTGGCCGCGCCGGGCGTGCCGCCCGCGTGGCTCGCCTGCCAGTTGGTGTAGTCGTTGCCGTAGGCTGCCGAGACGATTCGCGCCAGGGCGGGCCCGAGGCCGTCGGGCAGCGTGGGCCAGGGAGCGGAGTTGTCGTACGTCACGCGGTCAACGCGGTAGTACGGGACGGTTCCGTCGGGCTCGGGCGTGCCGGGCCAGCAGAGTTCAACCGACTCTCCTGAGCCGCCCAGGCGGCCGTCGTACGGACCGTATATGGGCACTCCTGCCGGGATGCCGTATTTCGCGCGGAACGCGGCCGGGTCGATGGAGACGACCAGCGCGTATCCGTTCGCCGGGACCACGGCGCCCGCCGGGAACGCAAACGGGAGGCCCTGCGTGAACTTCCAGGTGTTGGCCGGGCGGGCGGGGTCGTAGAGAAGCACGTCGCTCGCCGTGAGATTCCGCAGTTCGACGAACTCGTTCCCGCCCTCCGCAGGATTGTACATAATTTCGTTGATAACCACCGGGCCTACGGCGGGCGGGGCGTTCGGCGTGCCGGGGGTGGCGGCCGAAGCGGGCGTAAAGTCCTTTCCGCCGCTCGGCTTCTCGTAGCGGACGAAGGAGACCTCGGCGTCGGCGGCGCCGAACGTCTGGCTTACCTGGTAATCGCCCAGGACGCCGCCGGAGCCGCTCGTCAGGTACGCCGCATCGCCGAGTTCGCTGAAGGCGAAGGGCGTGGCGACGCCGGGCAGGCCCGCGATGCCGAAGTGCTCGTTCTGCGTCAGCACCAGGTACCCGCCGGCCGGAATCGCCGGCACGGAGTCGGGGATGCAGTACTTCGTGAGGTTCCGCGGGTCGTCGCTCAGATACCAGCCGGCGATGGAAATGGGCTCGCCGGTCGCGTTGTAGAACTCCACCCAGTCGCCCGCCGGGGCGTCGGTGTGGCTCATAAGTTCGCTTATTACGATGGAGTCGGGGGCAAGGGAAGGTGAGTCCTGCGTGCCCGGCGAGCCGCCCCACGTGCCGCCCGTGCGGCCGGCGCGCCAGCCGCTCTTCGAGTCCCAGGCCTCCTGCGGCCCGGTCGGGTCGCGGATCACGAGCGAGAAGCCCAGGCCGTCGGTGTGCGTGTACCAGTCGTCGTCGTAGTCAAACGACAGAATGACGCCGTCCTGTGCATCTACGAGGCGGATGTGCTCGCCGCCGTTGGAGAGGCGGCTGGGGGCGGCCTCGCCCGGCGGCGGCGCGAACTCGCCCGCAATCAGGCCCGCCAGGCCCGTCCCGTAGCGCGACTCGAACGCGGCCTGGTCGGCCACCACGAGCACGTACGCGCCGGGGGCAAGGCTCCACGACGGGAAGATGAAGTACACGCCGTCCGCCAGGCGCACGTCCCCCAGGTTGAGCGTGGTCGTCGCGCTCGTGTTCCTGAGTTCGATGAACTCAAAGTCGCTGCCCACGCAAGGGCCGCCGGCCGGGGCCGTGGGGTGATACATCAGTTCAGTGATTCGCAGGTACTGTTGTACGTCGGACGTGCCGCCGGGCACCTGGTACGCGGCGACCTGGTTGCCGCCCTCGTCCAGCAGCCAGAACGCCTCTCCGCGGTAAAGGCGGCCGTTGTAGTTGCCCTGGACAAAGAGGCCCCTGCCGCCGCGCGGGCCGCTCTCGCGGGCAAGAAAGGCCGCCAGGTCGGGCGTTACATAAAGCGAGCCGCCAGCCGGAATGACCGTGCCGGTGTCAAACGTGTGCTCCGCCCCGCCGCGCAACTTCCAGCCCGAGATGTCCACGGCATAGTTGTTCGGGTTGACAAGTTCGATGTATTCCTCGCCCTGGTTGCCGGAAGCGGGGCTGGACTCAACAACGCCGATCTGGATGGCCGAGCGGTCGGGCTGCGCGGCCGGGATGCCCGCGAAGTCGGGGTACGTTGTGTCCGTCGAGTGATTGACGTACAGGTGGGTCCGGCGGACGTCAAGGTACTCGCTCTTGAGGATGCCGAGGGCCGTGGCGAAGTCCTGGTACGTGCCGTAGTTGCCCCACTTGGCGTCGTCCAGGGCCACGTCGGGCGCCATGAGCGCATAGAGTTCGTCGATGCGCGTCTCGTAGTAGCGCTCGGCGTAGGGCGTGCCGGGAGGCTGGAGGAACTCGTCCATCAGCGTGCGCAGCCGCCGCAGGTACATCTCCTTTTCCTTTATGGCGGGAACCTGCATGAATGCGCCGATGATGGGGTTCCAGGCCTTGTAGCCGTCTATCTTGCCGTAGCCGATGGCCGAAAAGAGGGGGTGGCTGGGGCTGGTGCCTGTGCGGCTGGAATCCTGAAGGAGGACCCGCCAGCCGTCAAAGTCGGCCCAGATGACGTCGCTCAGGACGCCGCCCGACCACGGCACGAAATTGCGGCCGAAGGTAAGGTCCTTGTCCCACGGCAGCATCAGCCACAGGCCGGTCTTGGGGTCGTGATACAGGTAGTAGTTCTTCTGTGCGTTGTCGTTGTCGTGGATGATGGTGCTGGCGGCCAGGTAGTTTATGACTTCGGGCACGTCAAAGTTGTCGAAAATGAATCGCGCCAGATAGTCGGCTCGGGGGCCCTCGTCCAGGGTCAGGGCGTAGTTCAGGCCCGCGACCAGCGCTTCCAGGTCGCTGAAATCTCCGGGGGTTCCCGTCTTCTTTTCAAAGTTCGTGGCCCTGAACAACCAGCCCCCGCCGTCGGTGTTCAGGTGCTTGTACAGGTTGCCGTCGGGGTCCAGGCCCTGGCGCTCAAGGTACGCCTCCTCCGGTTCCTCCACGAAAATGGCCACGCTGTAAAACGCGCCGTTCTGCTGGACTCGCATGGGGAACGACTCGCAGTACGGCACGCCCGCGTCGCGGTAGGTTTCCCAAGAGAGCACCGTGCGGATGTACGCCTTGTCGCCGTAGGTGCTGTTGAGGTTGAACTCCTGGACGTAGCCCAGGCCGGGCACGTAGAAGTTGTCGCCCGCGTTGAACTTGAACTTGAAGTGCTTCTTGGGCCAGTTGCGGGCGCTGCCGCCGCGGAGCTCCACCTGTACGTTGTCGTAGAACCGCCCGTCGTAATACACCGACGCCTTCGTGCCGGCGTCGGTCTCCGCGGCCGACGGACTCTCGACGAACCACCAGAACACGGGCAGGGCGCTGGCGGCCGAGGGGTCGGCCACCACCGTGCCCATGTACCGGGCCGAAGCGTTCGGGTCGGGATACAGCGGCCAGCGCGAGGACACATCGTCCTCGTCCTCGGCCGTGACGTAGTAGCGGACCATCTGGCCGGGCGTGGATGCCGAGGCGGGGATCGCCGCAGTGGCGAAATACAGGCCGTCGCCCGCCGCACCGTCGCCGTGCAGGCCGTCGTCGTACACCGTCATGATTACGGCCTGCTCGGTGCCGTACATCACGCGGTAGTGGAGCGTAACGGAGGAGGTCGCCAGGTCCTCAAACGTTTCGCGGATGAGGGCCGTAACAACAAGGTCCTGGGCGTCGGTGGGCTGCGCGGGGCTGTGCGAAACGTCATATATTACCGGCCCCAGGTCGGCCGTCCCCGCTCCGTTCGGCTCGCCGGGCGTCGGCAGGACGAAGTATCGCACCACGTCCGTGAGCGTGGCGTCCGGGCCGCGCGCCTCCAGCACGGGCAGCGCAAGGAAGTGATAGTCGGTGCTGCTATAGTTCAAGGCGCGGATGGCCAGGACGTTCGCGCCCGTCACCAGGTACGCTATGGCGTCGCTCACGTCGAAGTCTTCGTAGGCCAGGGCGAGGGCGTCGTCGCGGTCGGCCGTGGCGGCCGAGTTCCAGGCGGGGTCCTCGGGCGCGTTTGCCAACGCCACCTCCTGGCCGTTGATGTATGCTACGAAGCCGTCCTCGTACTTCATCCGCAGAAGGAGCGACGAAATCTCTGACACATCGGCCACCGCGAACGGGATGCGCACGTAGGCGGTCGTGTTCTTGCCGGAGCCGTACATCGCGCCGGCGGTGCTCGTGCCGATGAGCGCGGAATAGTCCGGGCCGGCCGCCAGCGAGGTCTTCACCCCCCAGCCCCTCACGCCGTCGGCGAGGATCGAGAAGTTGGCCGTGCTGAAACTGCTCCTCAGGCCCGAGGCGATGGACAACTCGACATCGTCGCTGCCGCTTGCCTCGAAGAAGTCAAGCGTCAGCGTGGTCGTAAGCGGGCTGCCGCTAACAGTGAACGTCCCGAACGTGTTGCCGTGGCTCCGGCCCGCTCCGTAAACGATTGTGTCGGGCGAACTGGGGTTTGAGGTGCCCGTGAAGTTCTCGTAGTACTTGGTTATGAAGGTGATGCCGGCGATTGTAAGCATGAAGCCGTCGTCGCTGCCGACGTTGACCGTCCAGTTGCCCACGGGAATCGTAACAGTGGCCGTGATGCGCAAGACATACTGCGTGCGCTCCGGCACAGCGGAGTCGGACGAAGTGCCGAAGCCGTTCGGAAGCAGAAGGTCGCCCGAAAAAACACCGCTGCCGAAGCCGTAGTTGACGGCCGTGCGGAAGGCGCTAACGTCCTGGTAGATGGTGAACGCCCCCGGCGCGGCCGTGCCGTTAAGTATCTGCTGCGCTTCGCCGATGTTGCTGATGGCGGCATCGGTGCCGCCGTTGGTATCAACCATGCGCACGCGGAAGCCCGATACGGGCGTCGGGGGCGGCTCGGTGTCGTACCCTGCGCCGGTCGGCCCCGTAGTCCAGGAGCCGTCGGGCGTGTACGCGAGCGTGTGCCAGGTTCCTTCGAGTGAGTCGCCTGTCGGAACAAGAGTCTGTGCTGTTGCCCCGGCCGCGATGAGGGTCTGCATCACCTGCACCTGGCCGATGCCGTACGAGACGTCCTCCACCTGCTTGGGGTACTTGGGCGCGTAGGCGTGAATAACGGTGGAGCCGTCGGATGCAACGAGGGCCAGGTACTCGCCCCCCGCGTCCAGTTTGAAGTTGGTGTGGTATTGCGGGTTGTCGCCCACCAGGAAGGTCGTATCTTTGCCGGAGGCGAAGACGACCAGGTAGCGGCCTGCGCCGATGGTCACGCCGGCGGGGAATTGCCACTTGTTAAGGTTGCCCGAGTTATCGGTCAGGTGCCAGCCGGTGAGGTCAACTGCGGACGCCGTGGGGTTGTAGATTTCTATCCAGTCGCAGTACTCGCCCTGGGCGTCCGCCAGGGTCGTCTCGTTGCTGGCCATGAACTCGGAGATGAGAAGGCTGCCGTCGAGGAGCAGGCGCGGTTCGAGCGGCTCCATCGCCGGAGCGGCGCGGCGCGGCTTTGCCCTTGACTGCGGCATCGGCATAAGAACCCTTCGCGGGCGTCCCCAGGCCCGCTCAAATGCGCATCACGTCCGCCCCGGCGTCAGAGGCGGCCGGCTCCTGCCGCAGGCACAGGCCGTCATCGGTGTCGGCCTCGTCGGTCCCGCTGTCTGACGTGTGCAATTCCGCGCCGGGCGGGGCAGGGATAACCTGTCCGACGGCGGCGGCCAGGAGGTCGTCGCCCGCCGGCGGCAGCGCCGCCGCGCCCTCCGCACTGGCCGGGGATCCCGCGGCGCCCGCCAAGCACAGCAGGGGCAACTCCGTGACGTTTGCGGCCGCGCCGCCGCCGTACGTGGGGGGCAGGTCGTCCAGCCGCCGCCCGGCCGCCACCGCCGCCTGATATATCGCTGTAAATCCGTCAATGTCGGCCAGCGT
>VGYT01000032.1 GCA_016872895.1 Planctomycetota bacterium | reverse complement strand
TCTCGGCCGCTTCGCGGGCGGCGGCCGTACGCAAGATCCGCGACGTCAGCATCGGCACGACCGTGACCGACACCACCAGCGACAGCGTCACGCTGATGGCGATGGCCAGCGAAATGTCGCGGAACAACTGCCCGGCTTCCTCCTGGATGAAGAGCACCGGGATGAAGACGGCCACGGTCGTCAGGGTCGATGCCAGGACCGCCAGCCAGACTTCCTGCGCCCCGTCGAGGGCGGCCTGGACGGCCGACTTGCCCATCTCGCGGTGCCGGTAGATGTTCTCCAGGACCACGATGGCGTTATCGACCAGCATGCCGACGGCGAACGCCAGCCCCGCCAGGCTGATGACGTTCAGCGTCCGGTCCATGAGCCACATGAAGAGAAACGTAGAGATAAAACTTATCGGAATGGCTACGCAGATGGTCAGGATCGCCCGCAGGCTCCGCAGGAAGAAGACCAGGATCAGGCCCGCCAGCGCCGCCGAAATCCAGACGTTCTCCTTCAGCAGGTCGATCGCCTGGTCGATGTACGCCGCCTCGTCGTACTCCACCGCCAGCGTCATCTTCCTGCGGGCCAGCAGGTCCCGGTTCAGCGCCGCCACGGTCTTGTGGACCTCGCGGATGATATTGACGACGTTCTCCCCGGTCTTCTTCTGGATCGCCAGCACCAGACCGCTTGAGCCGTCGATGCGCACGTAGTTCTCGGCGTCCTTGAAGGCGTCCACGTCGGCGTTCACCAGGTCGGCCAGGCGCACGTCGGGCATGCCCGGGCGGCGCAGCACCACGGCGGCGATGTCTTCGTTGATGCGGAACTCGCCCACCGTGCGCACGGGCCAGCGGCCCTTGTCTTCGTCGATGCGCCCGGCCGGCGTGTTGCGGTTCTCCCGCGCCAGAAGGTCCGCCAACTCCATCGGCGTCACGCGGTGGGCCGCAAGACGGTACGGGTCGAACGTTACCACGGCCTCGCGCTCGCGCCCGCCGTAAACGTCCACCCGGCTGACGCCGGGGATGCGCTTGAAGTACGGCTGGAGCACGTCCACCGCGTACTGGCGCAGGTCGTCGGAAGTCTGGCCTTCGCCGACGAGCGAGACGAACGCGATGGGGTGGGCGAACCGCTCGCCGAAATAAATTACCGGCTTGTCGGCGTCCTTCGGCAGGTCGCGAACCAGGTTCAACTTGTTGTTGACGTCCACGCCCGCGATGTTGCGGTCGGTGCCCCAGTCGAACTCCAGGCGGATGTCCGCCACGTTCTCTTCGCTCGTCGATGTCATCTCGCGCACGCCGTCGACCGCGTTCAACTGCTCCTCGATGCGCTCGACGACCGCCGTCTCCATGTCCTGCGGCGCGGCGCCCAGGTGGCGCACCTCCACGCCCACCACCGGCACCTCGACCGTCGGCGTCAACTGCCGCGGTATCCGGTACATCGCGATAAGGCCGAAGAGCAGCGCCAGGATGACGCCCACCGCCACGGGCACCGCGTGCCGCACGCAGAAGCCGATGAAGTTCATCTGCTCACCGATTCGTCACCCATGTGACTGGCCACGCCGCCCCGCCCGCAGCACGTGTTGCGCGGCGGCTCTCCTGAGCCGCCGCGCACGAAACCAGCACGCCGCCCCCATGTGCGCGGCGGGTCAGGAGACCCGCCGCGAAGCCTTGCGCGCGGCCCGTGGCGTTCATTTCACGCCCGCCCCCGCATCGCCGCCCTTCTCCTTCGGGAACTCCCGCACCGCCGCGCCGTCCGCAAGAAGGTACGTGCCGCGCGTCACCACCGCCGTGCCCGCCTTCAGCCGGTCGCTCTCGACCTCCATGCAGCGTCCGTAGCCCTGGATGAGGCGCACGGGCACGGCCACGGCGAACCGAACGGGCGGCAGAGGCGGGCCGACCGGCGACGGCCCCGCTCCCGACGCAGACTGATTCGCGGCCGTCCCGCTGCCGGCCGCGCCGTCAGGTGCGCGGCGGGTCTCCTGACCTGCCGCGCCAGGAGCCGCAACGGCGGGCGACCCGGGCGGCGGCACGTCGGACACCGTGTACACCAGGTCCCTGCCCTGCTGGCGTATGATGGCGGCCTTCGGCACGAGGAGCGCCTGGTGCTCCTCGCCCACGGGCAGCCACACGCGGGCCAGCAGCCCGGCCGCAATCACCGGCCGGCCGCCCTCGATCGCGTTCGGCACGTCCACGCGGACGGGGATGGTGTGCGTCCCCTCGGCGGCCTGCGGAACGATCTGCGAGATGGCGCCCTTGAACTCGCGGTCGCCGAGGGCCTCGAAGACGACCGGCGCCTCGGACCCCTTCCGCAGGCCCGCCAGGTACCGCTCCGGCACGTCCACCTGGATGCGGACGACCCCCAGGTCGGCCGCTTCGACGACCGCCGACCCGGGGCTCAGCCACTCGCCTTCCTCGGCCCGCTTGCGGACGATGAATCCGTCGAAGGGCATCGCGACGGTCATCTTGTCGAGCGTGTCTCTGAGCGACTCGACGGCGGCGGACTGCGCGGCGGCCTGGGCGCGCGCGGCCTCGATGTCCTCGGCTCGCGTGCCGCTCTTGTAGAGGGCGAGGCCGGCCTGGGCCTCGGCCAGTTGCTCGCGGGCCTGGCGGTATGCGGCCTCGGCGGTCTCGCGCTCGGCGGGGGTGCTGGCCCCGTCGGCCAGCAGGCGCATCGTGCGGTCGAAGTCCTGCTTGGCGCGGTCGAAGGCGGCCTGTGCGGCCTTGACGCGGGCATCCGCCTGCCGGATCTCCTCGGCGCGGAACCCTTCCTCGGCCTTCCTGAGTTGCGCCTGCGCGACCGCCAGCGCCGCCTCGGCCTGCTTCAACTGGAGTTCCACCGGCAGGCGCCGCATCCGGCACACCGGCGCGCCCGCCGCGGCGAAGTCGCCGGCGTCAGCGTCCATCTTTTCGACGCGGCCGGACACCTCGGCGCTGACCACGCTCCGCCGCCGCGCCTCGGCCACGCCCGTCAGTTCCACCGCGCGGCGGAGGGTGCGGACCTCGGCCGGCTCCAGGTACACCGGGGCCGGCCCGCCCATCTGCGCCCGGGCGTCGCCGCAGAAGATGAGGCCCGCGGCCAGGGCCGCCGCCGGAATCACGATTCGTCGCATGGTGTTCCGCCCTTCCTCCGCGTGCCACGCTTTCGCGCCGTTGCGAAAGCATGGCGCCCTTCGCTGCCCCGGCCGGCGCTGCTCCGCCCCTTCGCTGCGCGGCGGGTCAGGAGACCCGCCGCGCAGAGCCGCCGCGGCGCCGCCGCAGCACGCCCGTTTGTTTCTCGGCAGCGAATGTTAACAAACGTGAAACATTCTCCGGCCTATGATACGCAGGCCCCGCGCGGCCGTCAACCGGCCGGCCGCCCAGGCGCCCGCCCTGCGAGAAGCCGAAGGTCTTGGGTTGACGCCCGCCGGGCACTATAATCCCACCTGGGCCAGGGAGGGAGTGTTTTCCGCCCGGCGGCGCATCACATCGGTTCCGGCTGAAGGAGTAAACCATGCGGCGGCTCACAGTGGCGGTCCTGGCGGCGGTCCTGGCAGCGGCGCCCGCGGGCGCGGCCCGCGCGGCCGAAGTCCTCGTTGAGGCCGAGTCGTTCGCCGAACTCGGCGGCTGGCTCGTCGATGCTCAGTTCATGGACATCATGGGTTCGCCCTACCTGCTGGCCCACGGCCTGGGGAAGCCCGTCGCGCCGGCCCGCACGCAGGTCGAGTTCCCGGACGCGGGCGCCTACCGCTTGTGGGTCCGCACGAAGGACTGGGTCCCGCCGCACCATCCGGGCACGTTCAAGGTGGTCATCGACGGCGTGCCGGCGGGCGTCTTCGGCAACCACGGCAAGGGCTGGCTGTGGCAGGACGGCGGCACGGTGCAAATCAAGGGCAAGAAGGCCACGATTGAACTCGTGGACCTGACGGGCTTCGACGGCCGGTGCGATGCCCTGTTCTTTACGACCGACGCCAGGGCCGCGCCCCCCGCCCAGCCGAACGAGCAGATGGCCTCGTGGCGGCGGAAACTCCTGGGCCTGCCCGAGACGCCACCCTCCGCCGGCCAGTTCGACCTGGTCGTCGTGGGCGGCGGCATCGCCGGCACCGCGGCGGCCGTCACGGCCGCACGCCTCGGCTGCACAGTGGCCCTCGTCCACGACCGGCCGATGCTCGGCGGCAACGCCAGCCAGGAAATCCGCGTCCACACCGGCGGCGCCGGCGGCAAGGTGGTCGATGAGGTCAACGCCAACTACAACGCCGCCGCCGCGGCCGACCCGCACCCCACCGTCAAGTTCGATGAGCGGCGCGAGAAGGTCGTCGCCGCCGAGAAGAACATCCAGGAGTTCCTCAACTGGCACGTCTTCCGCGTTCAGGCCCAGAACAAGCGCATCGCCGGCGTAGATGCGCAGCACACCATTACGGGCCAGCAGAAACGTTTTGCCGCGACGGTCTTCCTCGACTCCACCGGCGACGGCTCGGTGGCCGCCTGGGCCGGGGCGGAGTTCCGCATGGGCCGCGAGGGCCGCGACGAGTTTGGCGAGAAGACCGCCCCCGAAAAGCCCGACAAGATGACCCTCGGCACAAGCATCACCTGGGGCACACGCGAGACCGACCGCGAGACCGCGTTCCCCGCCGTGCCGTGGGCCAAGGAAGTCTCCAAGGACCTCGCCGCCTCCAGCGGCGACTGGACCTGGGAGTACGGCCATTACCTCGACACCATCCAGGACGCCGAGGAAATCCGCGACCACCTGCTGCGGGCCGTTTACGGCTCCTGGTCCACCGCGAAGAACGAGAAAGACACCGCCAAGTTCGCCCGGTCGGAACTGGCGTGGGTGGCCCACGTCGGCGGCAAGCGCGAAAGCCGCCGCATCATCGGCGATTACATCCTTACCGAGAACGACATCGTCCAGACCAGGCAGTTCCCCGACGGCGTCGCCACGGGCACCTGGTCCATCGACCTGCACTACCCGAAGGGCTACGACTTCCGAACCTACGCCCAGTTCGGGAAGGTCAAGCCGTACCCCATCCCTTTCCGGTGCCTGTATTCCAAGGATATCGAAAACCTGATGCTGGCCGGCCGCAACATCAGCGAGACGCACGTGGCCCTGGGCAGCACGCGCGTCATGAACACGGGCGGACAGATGGGCGTGGCCGTCGGGGCCGCGGCGTACCTCTGCAAGAAGCACGCGACCACGCCTCGCGGCGTTTACCAGAAGCACCTGCCGGAACTCCTGGCCATCGTCAAGGGCGAGGGCGAGTACCAGGAGACCTTGAAGGCGAAGTTCGGGCCGGTCTCCGTGCCCGGCGGGTCGGCCAAGCCGCCCCCCGGCGCCGCGGCGCCTGCGCCCTCCGGCCACAAGGCGTCCGTCCTCGACGCTGCGACCACGCGCTGTAGCGACCAGTTCTCGCTTGTGGAGCGGCCGAAAGAGTGGGACGGCCTCACGTGCGTGACCATCGCCCGCGGCTCAACGAGCGCCCCTGCCCCGGCGTTCGCCTTCGAGGCGGACAAGCCCGTCACCGTGTATCTGGCCGTCCACGAGCGGGGCGACTTCAAACTGCCCGCCGGGTGGGAGAAGACCGACCTGAGGGTCCGCTGGCAGCCAGGGACGGGCGCCCCGCACACGGACGCCGTCTATCGCAGGGACTTCCCTGCGGGCAAGGTCGAAATCCCCGGGCACACGGGCTTCGACGGCCGCTACTTCGGCATCCCGAACATGGCCGTCGTTCGCGGCCAGGGCGGCACAGCCGTGAAGGTGACGGTTCCCGCCGCGCCGTGACGCTTCCGTGCGCGCGGTGCGCGGCGGGTCTCCCGACCCGCCGCGCCGCGGTCGGCCGGACGTTCGCTTCAACGCAGAGGGCGCAGAGAAGAATACAAAGATATTATGTTTCAGGCGCTCCCGTTCTTTTTTGTTGACGCCAAGACCCGGCGGCGGCTAGGGTTATGTGCAACTTTCGCCGTCATTTCGGGCTTCGGGGACCGGATGAGACGACACGCCTGGCTACTGGCGGCAATCGCGGCGGCCGTGTGGGCCGGGGGGCCCCTCGGCGCCGCTGCCCCCCTTGCGCCCTGGCAGCCGGAAGACGTGTTCCAGCGCAGCCTCTTCTACGAGAAGGACGTGCGCGAGCGCCTTGAGGCCGCCGCACCCACCGAACAGAAGGTCCTCGTGGAGTGGGGCGGCTTCTACATTCCGTCGTACACCTTCTTCACCGACGCGGGCGGCAAACACGGACACGTGACGCTCCAGGACCTGCGCCTGTGGACGCAGGTGCGCGTGGACGAGGTGCACCGGGCGTTTGCGCGCATGCGGCTGGACTACATCGACTTCGCGGGGGGCGACTCCGGCGGACTCCGGCCGCACGACCTGGAAGGGCCGAACCTGGAAATCGGCTACTACGAACTGAACGCCTCTCGCGCCGCCGAAAAGTACTTCGGCCAGAAGTGGCCCTTCAACCTCTACATTCGCGGCGGGCGGCAGTACACCGAGGTAGGCCGCGGCATCGCCCTCGGCAAGGTGCTCGACGTCGGGTCCTTCGATTTCGAGATGAAAGACTGGGCCGTCATGGGCTTCGCCGGCCAGTCGCCCCGAGGCCAGGACGACGTGGAACGCATCGGCCCGCGCTTCTCCACCTACCGCCGCGCGTTCTACGGCGGACAGGTGAAGTACCGCGGCATCCACGGCCACGAGCCGTACGCCTTCTTCGTCATACAGAAGCAGTTGACCGACGCCGACCTGCCCGCGCAGGGCTTCCAGTACGATTCCAGTTACTACGGCGTGGGCAGCCGCGGCGGCATAACCAGGGACCTCCACTACGCCGTCGAGGGTCTGTGGGAGGTCGGCCGCGGCACGGCCAACACGCAGGTCTCCGGCCACGAGCGCATCCGCGCCTGCGCCTTCGACTCGCAGTTGGATTACTACGTGCCGCAGCCGATGAAGCCCGTGCTGACGTTCCAGTACGCCTACGCCTCGGGCGACGGCGACCGGCAGACCGCCGTATCGGCAATGACGGGCAACGCCCTCGGCTCGCCCGACACGCAGTTCCAGGGCTTCGGTTACGTGAACTCGGGCCTGGCGCTGGGGGCGCGATTCGCCAACCTCCAGTTCGTGCGCCTCGCGGGAAGGGTGACGCCGTACGATAAGAAGTCGGCCGCAGGGCGCATCGACGTGGGCCTGGACTACTACTTCCTTTTCAAGGCCGACCACGAGGGCCCCATCAGCGACTTCCGGGCCAACCGCCGCTCGGCCGCGGTCGGCAATGAGGTCGATATCTTCATGGAATGGCGCATCCTGAGCGACCTCTCGTGGACCATCCGCTACGGCCGTTTCTTCCCCGGCCCCGCCTTCACCGATCGCGGCCCGCGCGATTTCCTGTTCACCGGCCTGAACTTCAGTTTCTAGCACTGCAACGCCACTTGCGCCTTTGCGCGGCGGGCGCCGCCCCGGCAGAGCGGGGCTTTGCCCTGCCGGATCCGGGTCTCCGTACCCGCCGCGCGAAAAGCGCGTTCCTGGCGGCGCCGGGGGCCCCTCGCGCGGCGGCTGCGGAGAGCCGCCGCGCCAAGCGGCATTGTAGTGCCGGGGCGCCCCGACCTTTTGCGGCCGGTGCGTGCCGTGCGCCGCAGGTGCGCCGCCTTGCCGCCGACCCGTCAGCCGGATGGCGGGCCGCCGGCCTCAGGGGCGAACCGGTCGCTACCGGAGCAGAAGCAGGCTGATCGCCATCAGGCCCATGCCCGCAAGCAGGCCGTAGAGGGAATCGTGCCCCTTGCCGTAGGCCCGGGAAGCGGGGAGCAACTCATCCAGTGAGATATATACCATGATGCCTGCAACGGCGCCGAAGGCCGTCCCCGTGACCAGCGGCGAGAGGAAGCGGCGAAGGGCAACGTAGCCGGCCACCGCGCCGGCCGGCTCCGCAAGCCCCGAAAGAAGCGACCACGCGAACGCCTTCCGCCGCTGCCCCGTCGCGTAGTAAATCGGCACCGATACGCTGATGCCCTCCGGGATGTTGTGCAGTGCGATGGCCACGGCGACGGCCAGCCCCAGCGTCGGGTCGTCCAGGGCCGCCAGGAACGTGGCCAGCCCTTCCGGGAAATTGTGGATGCCGATGGCCAGGGCGGTGAACAGCCCCATCCGCATCAGGTGAATGTTGCGCACCTGGGGCGCGGTTGGTGCGGCGGTCGCCAGCAGGCCCGGAGGCGCGGCCGCGGCCTGCGGCGCGGGCGGGGCCTGCGGCGCGGCCGGCATCGGTGCAGCACGGATGCCGTGGTGCAGCGCTTCCACCTGGTCGCTGGCGCGCACCTCGTGCGGGTTCTCGGCCGCGGGGACGAGCCGATCAATCAGCAGCATCAGCACTATGCCGCCGAAGAACGCCCCGGCCGTGCACCATGCCCCGGCCGGTTCGCCAAGCGCGTCGCCCATTGTCGCGGCGGTCTTGCCGAGCATCTCGGTGAACGACACGTAGAGCATGACGCCGGCCGAGAAGCCGGTCGCCAGCGAGAGGAACCGGTAGTTCGTCCTCCTGGCAAAGAAAGCGATCGCGCTTCCGATGCCGGTTGACAGGCCCGCCAGCGCCGTCAGCCCGCATGCCAGCCAGAAATTGCCCACGCGCAACCCCAGTGCGGTTATCAGGCGTAAGCCCCGGCATTATACAGCGCTCGTCCACGCTTGAATAACCCTTCGGCGTTGACTGCCGGCCCGTTTTCGTGTATCTTCCGGCATCGGCGCTGGGTCGCACAGCGCACTTTCCTGGTCCCTTTGAAGTCAGAGCGGAGAGGTGGGCATGGCCACCATCAAGGCAATCGACCTTCGTCGCGGCATGGGCGTGGTGTGGAAAGACGGCATCTGGATCGTCGTCGAGAACCAGAAAGTGGCGAAGGGCAACTGGCGAAGCAGCCAGGTGCTGACCCTCAAGAACCTCAAGACCGGCCAGGTGCTGGACGAGCGGTTCCGCACAGAGGAACTCTTCGAGCAGGCCATCCTCCAGCGCAAGCCGATGAACTACCTGTACTCCGAGTCGGGCGCACACGTCTTCATGGACATGGAATCCTACGAAGAGGTCCGCGTGCCCCGCGACCTCGTGGGCGACCAGTCCGTGTACCTGACGCCGAACCTCCAGGTCGTCCTCAACTTCGTCGACGAGCGGCCCGTCCTGCTGGAACTGCCGACCACGGTGGAACTGGTCATAGCCGACACGCCGCCGGAACTCCGCGGCGCCACCGTCACCAACGCCATGAAAGACGCACGCTGCGAGGGCGGCGCACGCGTCAAGGTGCCCTGCTTCGTCAACAACGGCGACCACGTCGTGGTCGATACGCGCACAGGCCAGTACCTGTCGCGGGCGTAACGGAAGTGCCTGAGTACCTGAGTGCCTGAGAAAAAGCAGGAAAGGGCGGCAACGCAACCCGGCCTTTTCTCAGGCACTCATCCGCGCGGCTCCCGCGCCAAGCACGACAGATGCCCGCATGCCCAAGAAGGCGCCTCCTACCGTAGCCCTCGTCAGCCTCGGATGCCCGAAGAACCTCGTGGACTCCGAGCGCATGCTGGCCGGCCTCGCGCTGGGCGGATTCGTCGTAACGCCCGACCCCGACGGGGCCGACGTCGCCGTAGTCAACACCTGCGCCTTCATCGACCTGGCGCGGGCCGAGAGCGACCGCCACCTGGACGGCCTGGAGGCGCTGAAGCGCTCCGGCCGCCTCGGCCGCATCGTGGTCGCCGGCTGCATGGCCCAGCGCTTCGGGCGGCAAGTCCTCGCGCGGCATCCCCTGGTTGACGCCGTCGTGGGCCTTGCCGCGCGCGACTCGCTGGCCGGCGTCTGCCGCCGGGTGGTCGACCGGCCGCAGGCCGCTCCAATCAAGGGCAGCCGTCCGCAGATTGCGCAGATGAAAGGCGGGAGAAGCAGCGGGCGAGGAACCGCCGCGGATGGCGCGACGGAGACGATCGTGCTCGTCGGCCCGCATGCCGCCGCGCCGCCCGACGACCGCGAGCGGCTGCGCCTTACGCCCCGCCACTACGCCTACCTGCGCATCAGCGAAGGCTGCGACAACCGCTGCGCATACTGCGCCATCCCGGACATCCGCGGGCCGCTGCGCTCCAAGCCCCCGGAGCACGTCCTGGCCGAGGCCGCGGAACTGGCCGCCGACGGGGCCAGGGAACTTATCCTCATCGGCCAGGACACCACGGCGTACGGCCGGGATTTTGCCCCGCGGCCGGGAGCCGTTGCCGTTCAATCCGCAATCCGCAGCCCGCAATCCGCAATTGAATCGCCGTGGAACCTCGCCCGCCTGCTGAAGGAACTCCGGCATCGCGCGGCGGTCAAGTGGCTGCGGCTCATGTACACTCATCCCGCCTCGTTCACCGACGGCGTGATTGCGGAACTTGCGGCGGGCCTGCCGCTCGCGCCGTACGTCGATTTGCCGCTCCAGCACATAAGCGACCCCATCCTTTCAAGCATGGGCCGCCGCGTGACGCGGGAGCAGGTGGAGCGCCTCATCGCCCGCCTGCGCGCCGCCGCGCCCGGCGCGGCCATCCGCACGAGTTTCATCGCCGGCTATCCGGGCGAGACCGAGGCGCACGTCCGCGAACTCCTGGACTTCCTCCAGGAAGTTCGTTTTGACCACGTGGGCGTGTTCGTGTACAGTGCCGAGCCGGGCACGCCCGCCGCACGCATGCCGGGCCAGGTGCCGGCCGCCCAGGCCCGCGAGCGGTGGGAACGCCTGATGCAGGCGGCCGAGCGGCTGGCGCTGGCGGCCGCTCGGGCGCGAAAGGGCGAACGCCTGGAGGTCCTCGTGGACGGGGCTGACCAGGCCGGCCGACTCCTCGCACGCCACGCCGGCCAGGCGCCAGAGGTGGACGGGGCCGTCCTGCTTGCCCCGGGCGCCGCGCGGCCGGGCGATTTCGCCGCCGTCCGCATCACCGGCGCAGAGGGCTACGACCTTCTCGGCGAAGTGCTGCCGCCGTGAACCTGGAACTCTGGACCTTGAACCTGGAACCTGGAACGTGGAACTTTGGGCATGGTTCAAACAAGCCCCACGCACCGCGTGGGGATGGATGGTGCGGGCCGACCATCCCCCGGCGGTGCCGGGGGCTTTGAACCATGCCGAACTTTGAACTTCCCGTATGCGCAGGCACATCCCCAACCTGCTGACGGCCGGCCGGTTCATCCTGGCCGTGGCGCTGTTCGCCGTCCTGGCCGCCTACACGGGGCCGGAGAGCACGGTCCTGGGCCTGCCGGCGCTCGACGCGGCCCTTGCGGTGTTCATCGTGGCATGCCTCACGGACGCCGTGGACGGCTACCTCGCGCGGCGCCTCGGGCACCTGACGACCTTCGGGCGCATCGCCGACCCGTTCGTCGACAAGATCATCGTCTGCGGCACGCTTGTGTACCTTATCGGCGACCCGTTCCTGCATCCGGGGCCGGGCGGCGCCATGGAGAACCCCTCCGGCTGGCAGCCCTGGATGGCAGTGGTCATCGTGGCGCGCGAACTCCTGGTGACCGGCATGCGCAGTTTCAGCGAGTCGCACGGCATCCCGTTTGCTGCAACCCTCAGCGGCAAAGTGAAGATGTTCGTCCAGTGCGTGGCCATCGGCTGGTCGCTGCTCTACGTGGGGCGACTGGCGGGAGGGCCGGAGTGGACGGCTTGGACACGCGACGGCCTGACCTGGGCCGCCACGCTCGTGACCGGGGTCAGCGGCCTGGTGTACATCAAGCGGGCGTACCTGCTTCTGGCGATGCCGCCGGATTGACGGCGGTTCAAATCTCAAATCCGAAATCTCAAATCTCAAATAGGCTTTGCGCGGCGGGTCTGCTGACCCGCCGCGCAAGAAGAAGCATTGTCGGCAGCACTGCCGGCCGCCGCTCGGCGTGTACGCAGGCCCGCCGCGCCAGGTGGCGCCATGAGACTGTCATAAGCCCATGAACCGCGCCAGTAAGAGGTCGCACCCCGCCGCCAGCGCCAGGGCGTAGAGGCCCGCCATGACGTCGTCGGCCACCACGCCCCAGCCGCCGGGCAGGTCCTCCAACTGCCGCACGGGCGGCGGCTTCCAGATGTCCGTCACGCGGAACCACAGGAAAGCCGTCGCCAGCGTCAGCCAGCCCCAGCGGCTCCACGGCATCCAGGCGGCCATCCCCGCGATGAGCATCCCCGTGACCTCGTCCAGGACGAACATCCGCGGGTCCTCGCAGCCCAGGCGCCGCTCCAGCCTCGCGGCGAGCGGCACGCCGATGACGGCCGTGGCCGCCGCCGCCGCGATGACCGTCCACGCCGCAGCGCCCAGGTAGAACGCCGCACCCTGCGCCGCCGCCGCCAGCCCCGCCACGAGCGTTCCCGACGGCCCCGGCAGGAACCCGATGCCGCCGGCCGCGCCCACCCAGCGCGCGGCCCCGCGCACGCGGGCGCGCTCCGGCCCGTCCGCCTGCCACCGCCGCCGCAGGCTCACCGGCACGTTGAAGAACAGGTTGAAGGCGCCGTGCTCCAGCAGCGCCCCCCGCTCGCCGAAGACCGGCACCACGTGGATGGCCCCCGTCGCCCACCGCCCCGCCATGAACCGCGCAAGCACCGGGTACTTCCACACCATCTGGATGGGGAACCCCAGGTACCCGATGTACTTCCAGAAACTGACGGCGGCCGCCACGCGGTACTCCTTCCACGTCCGATCTCGCAAAATCATATACACAACATAAGCGCCGCGCGTGAACGAACCCGGCGAAATAGGCGTCACCTGGAACAGGGCCAGGATGCCCAGGGCGTAGGTCCACGCCTCCTGCCACGTCTCGGCCCAGAAAAAGAACGCATAAATGGCCAGCGCGCCCGAGACTATCTGCGTCACCGGAAGCGTGCAGACGTGCACCGCGAGGCACTTCAGGTACTTCTGGATGAACGGGTCGTCCACCTGCGATTCCAGCAGGTCCGCCTCGGCCGGGCTGAGCAGGCCCTCCGCGCGTCCCTCGGCGATCATCCCGCAGAGCCACTCGCGGCGGAACGCCTCGTTGAAATACAGTTTCACCGGCCGCACGATCAGACGCCACAGCACCTGCCACGCGTACCGCCCGTCCGTCAGGAAGCGGTGCATCCCCCGCGGCAGAAGCCCGAGCGTGGCCGACTCCACGAGGAACAGCACGGGGCGATCGGCAAGACGCAGGGCGCGCTCGGGCCCCGCGCGGCCCTTGCGGTGCCAGTCCGCCAGCCGCTCCGCCGCGTGCCCGCGCAGCGCCCGCCCCAGGTACGCCCCGTCCGTGAGCATCGCTGCCGCGTGACGCCGGTACGCCGCGCTCCCCCACAACCGCTGGAGCAGCCGCCCGATAAGCGGCACCAGGCCGAGCAGGATGAACAGGACCAGGCGCAGCGGCCGCCGCGAGAACCGCTCCGCCGCCGCCGAGCCCATGATGCGCCGGGCCTCGTAGTGCCCGGCCCACGCGCGGCACGACCGCTGCCGCAGCGCCCCGTCCGTAAGGACGCGCAGGCGGTGGTGCGCCGCGTCCAACTGGCTGTCGTGGTACGCCGTCTCCGCGAGGCGCAGTTCGGCAACGGCGGCGCCGAGGCCGACGATATGCCGCAGGTGCGCCGCCGCGAACTCCTCCAGCCGGTCAAGGTCGCCGCGGTCGAACTGGACCACGCGCCCCGCAGCAAGGCCGCGCGCGATAAGTCGCACGTCGCCCGGACTCATCGGCAGAAAAGGCAGCAGCGCCAGGCCCGGGCCGAAGTCCACCGCCACGAGGCCGTCGGACGACTCGCCCCCGCCGCCCGTGCGCTTCAGCACGTTCGGCTGGCTCTTCATCGTCCACCACTCGTACTGCCGCGCAAGTTCCGGTGCGCCCATCTCGTGGAACAGCGCAACCATGCGCCGCATGAAGTCGCGCTTGGCCTCGTACTCGGTCTTGCACTCCGCCGGCGGAACCACGCCCGCGTGCCGCGGACGGATGAACAGCCGGTCGTTCACCTCCAGGCGCCACGGCCGGCCGCTCACCCACTCCAGCACCTCGCCCATGCTCCCCAGGCCGGCGTCGAAGAACGTGGCGTGCACGTCCACCACCGCATCCGCCGACCCGAGGCGCACCGCCGCACCCTGCCGGATGAGTTTGTGCCACAAGGCGCACGCCCGCACGGCCGCAGGCGTCGTCTGAAGGCCGAACGGCGCCTGGAACCCCACGCCGTAAAGCGCATCGCGCAGCGCCCGCCCCAGCCGCGTCCACGGCACGAACATCTTCAGGGCGTACGTGCCGCCGACCACAAGCGGCAAGGCGGACGCAGCCTCCGCCCCGCCGTCCGCCCGCCGCAGCACCGCCCGGTACACCTGCCCCGCGAACCCGCCGCCCACGTACCGCTCCACCTCGAACCAGGCGCGCGCCTTCCACGCAGGAGCAACGCCCGTCAGGTCGAGTTCAAGGACGTCGCCCGCCTCGTGGCGCGTGAGGTGCAGCGGACGCAACAGGCCGGCCCCGGCCGCCGACGCGACCAGTTGCCGGCAGACTTCCGGCGAGTATCCAGCCTCCATCCGTCAACCTTCCGGTGTCGAACCTTGCGCGGAGCCGCTCGCTGCGGCTACTATCCCACGCCGCGCCGCCCCAGTCCAGTTGATAATCGCCCGGTCGCGGAGAAACAGCGCCGCGCGCTGCGAGGTTACCCGCGCCGCCCGCGGCTTGACAGCACGCATCCCCAGCGGTAGGGTCAGGCCGCACATGGGCGCAGGCGCGGGAAGCGCTCCTTCATGGCATCGCCCGTCGAACTCATCGTCGGCCAGGCACGCAGCGGCAAGGCCAGGTACGTCCTGCGGGCGTACCTGGACGCCCTGGCGCGCGACGGGCCAGGCTCGTGCCTCATGCTGGTCCCCACCGCCCGGCGGCGCAGGGCCACAGAGAGCCGCCTCCTGGCGGCCCAGAGCACGGGCGTCCTCGTGCGTCCGCAGGTCCTGGAGATGCACGAACTGGCGGACCGGCTCCTTGCGGCCGCAGGCCGGCCCGTCCGACGCATCGGGGAACTGGCGCGCAGGCAGGTCATCCGCCGGTGTCTCGCGCGGCTGAAAGAGAAGGAAGCGGCGGCCCTCGGCCCGGCCCGACACACGGCCGGCCTCGTCGACGCCCTCGACGCACTCTTCAGGGAACTGAAGGCCGCGCGGGTCGAGCCCGACCGCTTCGGCCGCGCCCTGCCCCCCGGCCTCCGCACGCCGCGCAACCGCGCCCTGGTCCTCTTGTACGATGAGTATCAGAAGGCCCTCCAGGCCCGCGAGGTGTACGACGACGCGGGCCAGTTCTGGCACGCGGCGGCGGTGGTGGCCGAGGGCCGCTTCGGCCCGTTCGACCGCCTCGCCCTGCTGGCCGTGGACGGGTTCCAGGACTTCGCCCCCGCCCAACTCGACATGCTGGAGTGCCTGTCGGCCCGCGCGGCCCGGACCATCATCACGCTCTCTTACGACGCCTCGCGGCCGAACCTTTTCGGCGTCACCGGTCGCACGCGCGAGCGGCTGCTGGCGCGGTTCAAGGACCGCCTGCGAGAGGTCGCGGTGGATGATCCGCCCGCCCTGCCGGCGGACCTGGATCGCGTCCGCCGCCGCCTCTTTGCGCTGCCCGACGCATCGCCGCCACCCGCCGGCGGCGCAATCGCCGCCTTCCGCGCCGCCGGCCGCACGCGCGAGGTCGAGGAAGTCGCCCGCCGCATCGCCGACCTGCTGGGCGCCTCGCCCGCCCCGCCCTCCCCGCCGCAAATCAGAGACGCGACCGTCAGGGAGCGGTGTAGTTGCGTACGCAGCCCGACGGCGCCGCTCCCTTACGGTCGCGGCTCTGATGCCCAACAGCGCGAGAGCACGCCGCCCGCCATCGCCGTCATCGTGCGTTCCATCGAGGCGTACGCGGCCCTTGTCCGCCAGGTGTTTCCGCGCTACGGCCTTCCTTTCCGCGTGGAGGCCGGGCGTCCGCTGGCCGACTGCCCCATCGTGCGGGCCGCCATGGCCCTCGTGCGGCTACAGGCGGAGGAGTACTCGTACCGGGCGCTTGCGCGGCTCATACAATCGAATTATTTCGACCCTTCCGCGTTCGGGGCCGACGCGCAGACCGCACGCCATGCCGTGCGCCTCGCCCGCGAGGCCAACATCTGGGAAGGACGCCGGCGCTACGCCGAGCGCCTGGCGTACCTGGGCGACGTGGCCCGCCGCCGCCGCGACGTCCTCGACGATTCCGGCGAGCCGTCGCTCGCGCCCGAGGATGCGGCCGCGCGCGTAAAGCGCATCGACGCGGCGTCCGCGTTCCTGGAGCGCCTCTTCGACGGCCTCGCGATGCCGCATCAGAGCCGCGACCGTCAGGAAGCGGTGCCGTTGACGTCGGCCCGCGCCGTCCTCGCCGCGCGGTTCCGCCAGGTCATCCGCGCCGCCGGCTTGTGGGCCGCCGCACAGGCCGACCCGTCGCCCTATCAGAGCCGCGACCGTAAGGGAGCGGCGCCGTTGTCGTGCCGCGACCGTAAGGAGGCGGCGCCGTTGTCGTGCCGCGACCGTAAGGGAGCGGCGCCGTTGTCGTTGTTCGCCGTGGCACGCGATCTGAAGGCGCTACTCGCCTTCGAGGACGTCCTCGATCAGGTCGCACTGCTGGACGAGGGCGAAGCAGAGGCCGGCGAAGTCACGCTCCAGGAGTTCCTCAAGGAAGTCGAGCAGGGCCTCGCCCTGGCCTCCGTGCCCGCAGAGGAACCGGCCGACGCGCCCGTCGTCGTCCTCGACGCACGCAGCGCAAGGGCGCTCTCCTTCGACCACGTCTTCCTGCTGGGCCTGGCCGAGAAGGAGTTCCCGCGCCGCGGCCGGCGGCACCCCTTCTTCGACGACGCCCAGCGCCAAGACCTGCGCAAGGGCGGCGTGGACCTGGCCGACGCCGGCCACGACGCTCAGCAGGAGATGCTGCTTGCGTACCTTGCGATGACCCGCGCGCGGCGGACGCTGACGGTGTCGTATTCTTCGCTCGACGCCCAGGGCCGCCCCGCCCTGGCCAGCCACTACCTGGAGGAACTCCAGGGCCTCTTTGCGCCGCGTGGCGGCGGGCCGGCCCTGCCCGTGGCGGACGTGGGCGTGCGCGACCTGGCGGTTCCCGCCGAGCGACTGCGGGCGCCGCAGGAACTCCTGGCCAGGACGATGTTCGAACTCTGGGGCCCCGGCAAGACCCGGCGCGCCGACGAGCACCTGGCCGTGCTCGATGCGCTTCTGGCCGGGCCGCCTGCGGCGGCCGGCGCCACCGCCAGCCCTGCCGCGGCCGGCATCGCCGCCGCCGGCGCCGCAGAGACGGCCCTGGCCGGCCTGGCCGTCGAGTGGGAACGCGAACACGGCGAGCGGTTCGGACAGTTCGACGGCGTCCTGGCGGCCCCGGACATCCTGGACGACCTCTGCCGCCGGTTCCCCGGCCAGGCCACGATGAGCGCGCGGCGGCTGGAGGCGTTCGGGGCGTGCCCGTTCGTTTATTTCGCCGGCGACGTTCTGAGGCTTGCGGCGGTGGAGGAACCGTCGCCCGACCTCGGGCCGCTCGACGTGGGCCTCATCTATCA
Organism: Planctomycetota bacterium; assembly: GCA_016872895.1. Classification (GTDB taxonomy): domain Bacteria; phylum Planctomycetota; class Phycisphaerae; order FEN-1346; family FEN-1346; genus VGYT01. Next base: position 5,762 of record VGYT01000032.1, on the reverse strand, counting down.
CGGCCTGCTGGAACGGTTCTTCTCGGCGCTGGCGGCGGCCGCGGAGTTCGGCGGCCGGCTCACGCCCGAGACGCTGCCGGCCGCACTCGCCCTCTTCGACAAGACCGCCGCCGACTACTTCCGACGCCTCGAAGAGGCCGGCCGCGTCGGCTCCCCCGCCATCTGGAGAGTCCAGAAGCAGAACGTCCGCCGCGACGTGCGCGGCCTGCTTGCCTGGCACGCCCGGAAACTGGCCGACTGGCGGGCCGCGCATACCGAGGTCCTCTTCGGCGCAACCGGGGCGGCGCCCGTCGAGCCGCCCGGCCGGCGCGACCCCATCGCCATCGGCGGGCCGCACGGCCCCATCCGCATCCGCGGCCGCATCGACCGCATTGACCTTCCTGCGGGCGGCGGGCAAGCGTTCCAGGTGGTCGATTACAAGACCTCCGGCGCTCCGGCGCCCAGGGACATGCAGGAAGGCACAAGTTTTCAACTGCCGATTTATCTGTGGGCTGCCCGGGAAATCCTGCCCGCCCTGGCGACGCGCGGCGGGTCTCCCGACCCGCCGCGCACCCTGGCGCCTGGCGGACCGGAAGAGCGCGGCGGGTCGGCAGAACCGCCGCGCGGCGCACGCGCGCACGCCTTCTTCCTGCCCGTCCGCAATCCGCGCAAGGCGGCCGCGATGGCAAGCGCCGACGCGCACGGCCGCCCGAACGAAAAGTTCGAGCGGGCCCTCGCGCGTGCCGCCGACTACATCCGCCGCTTCACCGACGCCATGCGCCGCGGCCTGTTTGCCGTGTACCCGCGCGGCCGCGGCGGCTGCTCGCACTACTGCGATTTCCACGAAATCTGCCGCTTCAGCGAGTGGCGCATCCGCCGCAAGTGGCACGAGCATCCCCTGCCGCAACTCGATGTCCTGGCCGACGACCCGCGCCTGGCCGCCGACCAGGAGGAGGCCCGGCCGTGAGCCCCCTCACGCCCCGCCAACTCGACATCGTGAGCGACATCGGCGCAAGCCGATGCGTCACCAGCGGCGCCGGCTGCGGCAAGACGCGCGTCCTGGTCGAGCGGTACGTCAGGTTCCTGGAAGAGGACCTTGCGCTGGGCCTTGAGCGGCTGGCGGCCATCACGTTCACCGACGCGGCGGCAGCCGAGATGCGCGACCGCATCCGCGCCGCCTGCCGCCGGCACGTCGAAGAGGCGCAGCCCCCGGCACTGGCGGGGGATATTGCCGTAAGCATCCCCCGGCAGTGCCGGGGGCTTACCGGGCAAATCTGGCTCAACCGTTACTGGGACGTCGACTGCGCCCCCATCGACACCATCCACGCCTTCTGCTCATCGCTCCTGAGACGGTACGCCATCGAGGCGGGCGTGGACCCCAACTTCTCGCTCCTCGACGAGACGGCCGCCACGTTCCTCGTTGAGGACGTTGTGCGGCGGCTGATGGAAGAGACCCTCGGCCGCGCCGACGCGGCGCCAGGCGCGGCCCCCGACGCCGCATCGGCCGACCTCCTGGCGGTCCTGGAGCACTTCTCCCTCGACCAGGCCCGCGACATCCTGGCGACCGTCCTGCGGGAGAAGCGCGAGGTGCTCCATCGCGTGGCCGGCCCGGTCCTTGCGCGGAGCGACGACGAGATTCTGCGCGGCCTGCGGCGGGCGGCCGACGAGGCCCTCCTGGCGGCGCTGCGCGAAGCACTCAGCGACGCCCCCGCCACGGATGCCCTGCAAGCCTGCGAGCGATTCGCGGGCGGCCCGGACGACCTGGCGGAGGCCGCCCGCGCCGCCATCCTCGATGCCGTCCGCCGCATCGGCAAGGCGCGGACGGCCGCGGCAGCGCGGCAGGCGGCCGCAGACGTGGCCGCCGTCAACCTTCGCGGCGGCAGCGCGCGGCAGTGGCCCTCGGCCGACGCCCTGAAGCACGTCAAGGCCGCCCTCGGAACTCTGAAGAAGGCTATCAAGGATGTCCTGGAGAAGACGCCGGAGTTCCAGGAGGACCTGGAGCGGCGGCACCTGGCGCTCGCTCGGGCGCTGTTCGCCACGGCCGGGCGGGCGATGGCGGCATACGAGGCCGCCAAGCGCGACCGCTCGGCCCTCGACTTCGAGGACCTTCAGATTCTCGCCCGCGACCTCCTGCGCCAAGACGAGCGCGTCCTGGGCGAGTGCCGACGCAGGTTCCGCGCCGTCCTCGTCGATGAACTCCAGGACACGAATCTGTTGCAGTTTGAAATCGTGGACCTGCTGGCCTCCGGCGCCGCCGCCGCAAGAGAGCCGCGACCGGCAGCGAGCGGTGCCGTTTCTGAGCCGCTCTCCGCCAGGGACCGTGCCGTTGACGCCGGCCCGCGGCCGCCGACGCCGCTGCGCCCGGGGGCGCTCTTCGGCGTCGGCGACCCGAAGCAGTCCATCTACCGCTTCCGCGGCGCCGAGTTCGAGGTTTTCGAGCGGGCGCAGGCCCGCGCTGCGCCGGCGGAGCGCAAGAGCCTGCACGAAAGTTTCCGCCTCTCCGCCGCCACCGCCGCCCTGGTGAACCACTTGTTCCCGCCCCTCATGGGCCGCCTGTACGAACCCATCGAGGGCATGCGGCCCCCGCTCAACGGCGCCGCCGCCGAACTCGTGCACGTGACCGACCCGGAGGGCGAGGGCTTCCGCCTGGGAGACGGCCTCGTGGAGGAGTCCCGCCGCCTGGCGTCTCACCTGAAGGAGACGATCGAGGCCGGGCGCCTGGCGGTCGATGACGGCGGCGGCCGCACGCGACCCGCACGCTGGGGCGACGTCGCACTGCTCCTTCGCCGCATGTCGCACCTGCACATCTACGAGCGCGCTTTTGAGAACGAGCGCATCCCCTACTACGTGGTCGCCGGCCGCGGCTTCTTCAAGCAGCAGGAAGTGCTCGACGTCCTGCACCTGATGCGGGTTCTGAACGACCCCGGCGACGACCTCCACCTGGCCGGCCTGCTGCGATCCCCCTTCTTCGCCCTGAGCGACGAGGCCCTGTACCGGCTGCGCGCCGGCGGCCGACCGCTGTGGCAGGCGCTCGGCGACGCCGGCGCGGCCGAGCGCCTGGCCGAGGAGGACCGCCGCGGGGCGGCCCGCGCCGCCGCACTTCTGCCCGCCTGGGCAGCCGCAAAAGACCGCCTCGGCCTGGCGGCCATCCTCGAAGAGGCCGTCTTCCAGTCCGGCTACGCCGCCTCCGCCGTCGGACGCTTCGGCGGCGAGCGCGCCTACGCCAACCTGCGCCAGATGGTGGAACTGGCCCGCCGCTTCGAGCAGCAGGGCCTCTGCTCGCTCGGAGACTACATCGACTTCGTCACCGACGTGCTGGCCAGCGAGATGCGGGCCGAACAGGCACCCGTCGAGCAGCCCGGCTCAGACGCACTGCGCATCATGACCGTCCACAAGGCCAAGGGGCTGGAGTTCCCCATCGTGGTCCTGGCCGACCTGGTCCACGCCGTCCCCCGCCCGCGCGACGCCTTTTTCGTCCACCCGTCCACGGGCCTCGCCGTGCGGATGCGCGACGACGCCGAACCGCCCTGCCCCGCCGACGGCGCCGTATCCGAGCCGCTCTCCGTCAGCGACGGCGCCGTTGACGCGGCCCCTGGCGGCACACCGTGCGCCCTGGCCCTGGCCCGACGCGAATCGCTGGAGGCCGAGCGGGCCGAGTCGCACCGCCTCCTTTACGTTGCACTGACGCGCGCGAGGGACTTCCTTATCCTCGCCTCCCACCAGAACAAGAGGCACGACGCGGGCAGCGAGGAAACCTGGCTGCGCGTGCTCACGAGCGGCCTCGGCCTGCCCCTCCTGCCCGGCGAGCACGAGGTGCAGCCGGCCGGCGGCTGCACCGTCCGCGTCCTGGCCGCGCACCCGGCACGCGAGGCGCCCGGCCGCGCCGAGCGCCGCGTCGGCCCGCGCGATATCTTCCTCGCCGGCCGCGTGGCATGGTCGCGCCTGCACGAGCGCGGCCAGCGGGCGGCCCGGCGGGCAGTCGAGGACGCCCTGGCACGCCTGGCGCCGCCCGCGCCGCCCGACCGCCCCCCCGACCGCATTACCGCCACCGCCCTCGTGACGTACCGGCGGTGCCCGGCGCTCTACCGGTGGATCCACGTGCTCGGCGTGGATGAGCCCGAGCCGCCGCCGGATGCCGGCCCGCCGCGCGGCACGGCCTGCCCGCCCGGCCGTGGCGATGCGGCGCAGCCCCCGGCACTGCCGGGGGATATAACCGTAAGCATCCCCCGGCACTGCCGGGGGCTTATCAGCACATCCCCCCTCGCGCCCCGCACGTGGGGCCGCATCGCACACCGGGCGCTGGAACTTGCGGCCGCGCCCGACGATGCCGCCGTCGCCGCCGCCGTCGAGGGGGCCATCCGCGAGGCGCCGCTCGGCCCCGGCCCCGACCGCGACGAACTCGGCCGACGCCTGGCCGACGCCGTCCGACGCTTCTGGCAAAGCGCGCCCGGCCGACGCCTGGCCGACGCCCGCCTGGCGCACCGCGAGTTGCCGTTCGTCCTGGCGCTCGGCGAAACGGAAGTGGGCGGCGTGATGGACCTCGTTTTTCAGGACGCCCACGGCCGCTGGGAAATCGTGGACTACAAGTCCTCGGCCCCGCCGCCCCACGCCGCGCGGCAGGCCGGGGCGGAATACAGGCTCCAGTTGGGCCTGTACGCGGCCGCGGCCTCCCGTTGGCTGGGCAAGTGTGCAGCACGATGGACCATCTATTTTCTTGACGGGGCCGGGCCGATTGAGCAAGATATCGGCCCGGAGGAGTTGGCGAACGCGCTGGACGACGCCGGCCAGGCGCTGGCCGGCATGGCGACGGGGGAATTCAAGCGAGCGGATGGCAGGAATTGCTTGCACTGCCGCTTCCTGCGGCTCTGCGAGCGGGGTTGAAGGTTCTTCATTAGAACCCAGGGGACCGTCCCAGGCAAAGGGGGGCCACATGGCTTACGATTTCTCGGTGCTGCGCCACGTTCGCAATCGCAGAAAACTCTCGATCACGAGCCTCGCGAAGAAGTGCGGCGTCAGTTACGTGGCCCTCTCGAAACTGGAGCGCAACCAGGGCAACCCGGAACTCAAGACGCTGGAGCGCATCTCCCGCGCCCTGGGTATGTCCGTCCACAACCTGCTGGCGCTGGCCGACCAGCAGCGGCCCGTCCGTGCCGCAGAGCAGACGGCCAAGGTCTTCGGCAAGGGCACCTGCCGCTATGTCAACCTCGACGGCACGCGCGTCTTCCTTATCAAAGCGCCGAAGGGCGCCGCCGGCGCCGAGCCCGCCCTGCACGACGACGACTTCGAGCGGTGCTTCGTCCTTGATGGCCGCCTGAAGGTCAAGGTGCGCGACCACGAGTACATCCTCGGCCCCGGCGACGGCCTGTGCTGGGACTCCTTCTTCGACCACGCCTACGAGGCCCTCGAACCCGCCACGTTCATCAAGGTTCTGACGCCGAAGCGCACGTAGAGCGCGCCTGCCGCCGGCTCGGCGGCTACGCGCCGCCTGGCCGCCATCGCCGTTCGCCGTTGGCCGATTCCCGAACTACGATTCCCGCCTCCCGCCGCTGCCCTACCTGTGGATAACTTTTTGGCCGCGCCGGCGCGCCCCGAAAATGCCCATTTTGACCCCTTCCGGAGGGGCAAAACGGCCCTGGCGCTAGCGCCAGAGGGGGTCGAGGGGCAAAATGTTAAGATGGGTAAGGCAAAATCGCGCGCTTTTTGACACTGTAGCACCATTACCTGAGAACATGTTATCCAGTCCTGGCATAGTGAAGCATCTGGGTCGTCAGGAGCCGGCCGTG
>VGYT01000031.1 GCA_016872895.1 Planctomycetota bacterium | reverse complement strand
CATCGGGTAACAGTTCCTTGGCCATGGCTTGGCTCCCGTATGCCAGGTTGAACTGTTACCTTCATCGGCAATCTCCGGGGTTGTGAAACAGCTTCTTAGCGGCTTGAGCAGTTGGGCACTATCAACAATCAGCAAACCTGCGGCAGCCTGCTGTGCTTCCCGCTCCCGACGGGCGGCTTCCTGCTCGGTGGCAAGTTTGTCCCGGAACCCTTTCTGGCGAAGCAGCGTCCCGTCGGGCAGGCGATACCTCATCCACCACGTCTGCTGCTCGCAGACCATCCTGCCGGTTTCCTTGCCGCGGCGGTCGAAATGCACAGGCCAGGTGTGGACCTTGCCTTTGCCGTCGGCGTACCGGACGCTCGGCACGCCCTTGACGGTGCACCGCGCCGCACCTGCCGGAATCGGCATCACATACTTGGGCCTGAATACGCTCGCCATCGTCGTTCTCCTTGTCCCCCTACCCCTGCAGGGGGGCAAGACTCCGCGGCACAATCAAGCAACTTCCGGCCTTTTCCGGCGACCGGCCTACAGGGCTGTTTTTGGGACCTCCATAGTCGTGCTACGCTACGAAACCCCAGAATTCTTCGGAAACTCCGAGGTTTCGTAGCACGCCGGGGCGTTTTCAGCCAGACGAAAGCATTTTGTGGGCCGGCCGCCTTTCGGTCCCGGCGGCATGCTGACCCAGTGGCCCAGGCCGGCCGTCACCATCTTCTGGAGAATCTCCTCGGCCTCGTCGGCCGTGGCGTAGTGACGGGCCTGCTGGAGTTCGCGGACGGTGATGCCGCCGCCGCGGCGTTCCACGAGCTCTAGGATCTCACGCATCGCCTGCCCGTCTTCATCCTCCCTGAGCATGGCGTAGATGCGCCGCGTCTCGTTCTTCGCCCACCGGACGATGGAAATGCCTGCCTCGACGCTTTCGGCATCCACTTCGGTCGGGCCGGCGCCCAACTGGCCGGGGTTCTCGGTCCACCGTGCCAGGCAGACGATGAGGGCAAGACGCGCCGCGTAGCCCTCCAGTTTGCTGAACGCGGCCGCCAGGGGGCCAGTCAGGTCGGCCGTCTCAAGGCCGTGCGCGTTCACGAAATCGACCCACATCGGCATTGCTGCGCTTGAGAGCGGCAGGTCGATGGACCTGGCGGTGCCTTCCTCGTCCTTCATCGGCGCCAGGCCCCACAGGTGCGCGTAGACCTCCGCCAGGCATTCCTCTGCCAGGCGCGACACCTCGCGGCCGGTCCATTGCTTGGCGCGGCGGGGCGGCATGGCGAACAAGAACCGCGCCGCCAGGCCCGACTCGTAGTGCTCGGCCGTGAACATCCGGCGCAGGATGCCCGGCTGGATGCCGCCAGCGACGCACACGGCGGCGCGCGGCACGTAGATGGTCGTCCTGTCGCCGGTCTTGCGGTCCACCAGGAGCGGCCCGGCGTCGAACATCGAGAGCCAGTTGGCCTCGTCGCGGCCCTTGCCTTGCTTGTACTGGCCGAACGACCCCAGCCACCCCGACAATTCGTCTCGCGTCGCCAGAAGGCCCCGCGGGGCGTCCTGGAGCCGCTCGGCCAGGGCCTCGACCGTGGTATCGGAGCAATAGAACCGCTCCATGACGGGGCGTAGGGGTTCCACCGGCGCCTCTTCGCCCGACTTGCGGCCCGTGCGTTCCCAGTCCTTCATGGCCAGCCGGTGGGCATGCAGGTCCGCCTTGTACCGGTCCATCGCCTCGCGGTGGGCCTTCAGGGCCTCGGCCTGTCGCTTGTAGATGGGCGCGAAGGCCGTCTTGATGGCGGGGCTTTTGAGCATGCCCGATTCGCCGACGATTCCGGCCCAGACGACGGCCGGCGCGGTCCACGAGCGGCTGAGGGCGATGCGCCGCGTGTTGCCGATGGCCGCCCCGAGGCCCGCCAGGACCGGCAGCGCGATGTATGAGGCATCCACGCCGAGCGCCTCCGCGGCCTCTTCGGCAAACCGGCGGCAGGATGGCGGCAGGACCTCCACGGGGAACGGCTGCCACCGGCACGGGCGCACCATCGGCGTCTCCGCGTCCGGCTGGTAGGCCGGGGCGGCCTCGGCCATCTCGACGAGGGCGCCGGCAAGTTCCTCGGCGGTCCGTGAGTCAAGCCATTCGGTCCAGTCGGTGACGTCCCTGCCTTGGAACCCATTGATGCGGCCAAGGTCGACGATTTTCACCATTTCCGCCGTCCCAAGTAGCCGCCGGGCCACGTCGTGCGCATGGGTCCACCCGGCCGCGTCGCCGTCGGGGATGACGGCCACGCGCCGGCCGCGGAGGGTTTCCGAGAAAGAATCCTGCCACTTGCCCGCGCCGCCGGGGTTGCACGTCGCCACCAGGCCGAGGGCGATGAGGCTCTCAACATCCTTTTCGCCCTCGACGACAAAGACCCACGTGGCCGGGTCCGCCGCGAGGAGTTCCGGCAACCGGTACGGCACGCGAGATACGCCCTTGAGGTTCCAGACCCAGCCGCCTGTGCCGTCGGGCCGCCGCTGGCGGAAGTCCTTCGGCTCGAACCGCACGACTTGGAAGAGCAGCCGCCCCGCTGCATCGCGGTAATCATAGACGGCCACGATGCGGCTTTCCGTTCGGCCGCCTTGTGGCATGTGTTCTCTTGGCTCCGGCGCAAAGAGATCCTTGGGTTCCAATCCGATGGCGCGGCAAACCGTCTCAAGCGAGCAACCGGCGTGGCAGAAAAGGAGGCACCGGCCGTCGTCGCCGCAGGCCACGCTGAGGCTGGCGCGGCCGTCCTCGTGGGCGGGACACCGGGCGGACCATTGGCCTGGTCCGGCCTGCTTGACGCCGTGAAGACGCTCGAGCACAATTGCAACAGGTTCAGAACGCGTTTCTGCTACAGCCATTGATTCCGCTCCACCAGCCTACGAAAGCGGCGCCATCGGGAGAAACCTATGTTGAAGACGGCGTTCGGCGACCGGCGCGTGACCCGCCTGAACCGAAAACCCAGGTCGCGGGCCGCCTGGATGAACGCGCCGTTGCCGATGGCGCAGCCCGCCCACTGTTCGGCGGCCCGCTTCAGGGCGTAGGAGTGGGCGAGCGGATTGATGGTGCGCCGAACGTCGGCCCACTGCCGAATCCAGGCGCGGGCGAGCGAGACCTCCTCGTCCCCGGGCGCTCCGTAGGCTGCCGTGCCGGGCGTCCACAGGCCGGCAGCGTTCACCAACGGCCGCCCCTCGGACGCCTTCCATGCTATGGAGGTTCGACTTGCCATTGCCGTGCTCATCGGCGTCCTGGGATTCGGCGCTGTCCCCATCGGCGGGCTGCCGGTCATGGCCGGTGTCCCTCAAGCCATGCAAGCAGCCGGTCCCGCCGCCACCGGCGGCCCTTGGGGCCGCCCGTGCCGCTGATGTTCAAGTCCGCCTGGGGCAGCCGACCGCCGGCCAGGAGCCGCTGCACCTGACGCTCGGACGTGGACAGCAGGTGCGCGACTCCCGCGATGTCGAGATAGCCCGGGACCCAAGTGGCCCTCGCGCCTTCCGTGCATTGGGTCGCTGCGTTCACGCTTCGCCCCGGTGCTTTCGCTTATATAATCGGCCCATGGAAGCACCTGGTAAAGAGGCATGGCGCAGAAGGCGCAAAAAAGGCGCACCTGGCGCACTTTGGGATGGGGCTTGCCTTGTACGGCGGGTGCGGACGGCCTACTTCAGGTCCGGAAGCGTGGGGACGACCTGCTTATATCGGGGCCAGCGCGCCCGCAGGTCCGACGGGTGAAAGAACTTCTTCCTATTGCCGGTGGCCTTGTTCGTGCTGGGCGGGAGTCTCAACCTGGGCGGCGTTCGCCGGGCCTCCTGTAGGATGCGCGTCGCCAGTTGCTGCGCTCGTCCGGGGCCTACGGGAAGACAGTGTTGTTCAATGAAGCCCCGCATGGACACAGGTTCCTCTTCCTTCTTCCGGCCCATGCCACGTTGGAGAGTCTCAAGCCGGCTCTTGTTGATGGCCCAGCGGTCCAGCATGTCCAGTGGGATCGGAACACGACCGATATCGTCGCGCCGTCCGCAGATGACGTATGCCCGCGTGTCCTCCGGGCGGTCGCCATAGACGAAGTGGACTTCTTCGAGGCACGCTTCCTCGCAGCCGGGACACACGACCTCCTCGGCAGGAGCGGCTTCTTCGAGCAGCCCGATGCGCAGGGCTTCTTCAAAGTCGCCTTTCGGCCACGCGCTGATTTCTTCGCGGCCGAAGACGGCATCGCCGTTGGCGTCAAGCACCCTGAGGATCAGGTTGAGCACCTTGGGAGACATCGATTCCCCAATCCCGCAGGTACCTGCGGGCAATTTCTTCCTTCGGCTCATACTTCAGGCTACAGGAGTTCGGATGCGTGACGCGGGCCGTGATGGTCTTCTTGCCCCCCCGCGTGTCGGCCGCGAACACGAAGTTGATAACCGCCTGCGTCACGTTGACAACATCGAGAGACAAGCGCGGGTCCTTGTCGGTTTGATTGCCGCCCTCCTGGGCCGGTGCTTTGAAGACCTGATCCATCAGCGTGTACACCACCTTCGGATCCTTCCTTGTATTCGCCTCCAAGGTGATGCGCCTGTTTCTCTTGTCGCCGATAAGAGACAGCCGCAACCCGCCCAGACGAACATCCCTGATTCCATCGGCAGGGCGGAAAGCAAATTCCCGCTTGGTCTTGAGGATGTTGAGTTCGTATTCCACGCCGCGCTCGGGCGGCGTGCCAAGGTCCTCGGTGCCGAGCACCGCCCGGGCCCAGAGTGTCTGAAGGTCGGCCACCGTCTTCCTATCGCCCTTGACGTAGATGTCCAGTAATCGCTCGGCGTTCGAGTGCATGAAGATGATTTCAAACACCGGTTTGCATTTCCGCGGAACGACGCTGCTACCTCCCCACTCCGGCATGACAGTGTCGTAGTCCCTGACGTAAGCGAACCAGTAGAGCCGCGCACCCCGCTCGAAGTGATGGACCTCGCAGCCGTACCCTCGTCCATCCTTGACCTGGTAGTATGAGGCCAGGGCGTCTGCAAGGCGCTTCCGACCTGCCTCAAGGTTCTTGGCGATTTCGTCATCGGGGGTCTTGGCATGTGGAACTTCGGGAACGCCGCTACGCTTGCGCCAACTCCGGTCGGGAAGATTGTCGGCCTTGTTGAAGCGGCTGGCCACATTCAGGATGGAAGGGCGGTCATCGGTGGCAGGATGATCAAGGAAGACGCGCAAGGCTTTGTTGTGCAGCCCGCTCACGTCCTTGAGTTCGTCACCAAGGTCAAGACGGCGAAAGCGGCCCTCATCGATGATTGTGCGGATGCCGCCTTCCGTGGCGAGCCCGTTAATCTGCTGGAAGTCCTCGTTGACCTGGGCACGGGTAGCCTCGGGCGCATTCCGTATGGCCTCGAAGAGCGGGCCAATCTTGCCCTTGGTCAATTGCTTCCACTCAACATTCGGATGCCACCCGGTCCACCCAAAGTACTCCTGTAGGATCACCGGTGTCACGTCCCGCAGGAACTTCCTCAGTTCATACTGTTCAGCCATTTGTTCACCTCCCCTGTCCATGCCGGCTCTCATTATGCGCGCCGCTGGGCTGTTCGCAAGGGTAGTTATGACCTTCGATGTCAAGAGGCGGCCTGAGTGCAGTTTCGGGCAGTGAAGGGTTGCCATTTGTGCTGGCCAATGGCATAATCTCAACCGACCGTCCCCGTCCCACGACCGTGCATCAGGGGGCTTTTCTGTGGATGCACATGCGAGGCATAGCGCGACATGACGGAAAGCGACTTCCAATCGGCCATCCGGTTCGCCCGCCCGGCCACTTCGGTGGGTCGGTTGTCTTGGAAACTGTCCACGGAATCGGCTCCGGCTGGGAATGCGGCCTTCGCCTGTTTGAAGGTGCCAATCGCTCCACGGGCGAGCGCGCCGCGCCGAACGTCAAATGCCTGGATGGCATCCGCTGCGCGAAGAGACACATATCTGCCAGTGATATACAAATATGCTGGACATAGAAGGGAGTCCCTATCATGAACGGCCCGGATGCTCAGAAGACGACCATCGCTGGCACGCCGATCTTGGAGGTTCCGCCCGACGCAAGACCGCGTGCTGCCAAGTCAGAGGCGGACATGACGCCGGTGAACACTTCTCGCAGGTGGTTCATTGGGGTCATTCTGGTTGCCGCTGTGGGCCTTGCCGGCCTTGGGGCACAAGTAGTTCTGCTTCGTAAGGCGGTGGGGTTGGAGGCCGACCGAGTCGCATGGGAAGCATCCCTAGACGAGCGGGCGGCCGAGCGCAAGCGCGTTGAGGGTGAGACCGCCACTGCCCGTTCCGCGCTTGGCAAGATAAAGGTCGAGATCGAAATGGCCGACCAAGAACTCGGGTCGCGTCAGGCCGACGTGGCGGCACTGGAATCTGTCAGGCAGAAAGTGGCCAAGATGCGAGAGGACTTGGCCTTGGCCTCCGAGCAACTGGCCAAGGCGGTCGCCGCCAAAGGTCAGGCTGAGAAGGATCGTGCCCAAGCAGAGACGCAGGGCGCCACTTTCGCTGGGGAGGCAAAGCAACTGGAGCAACAAAGACTTTCGTTGACCCAATCGGTTGCCGAGGCCCGAACAACCCTCACCAGCCTCAAGAAGGACCTGGATGAAGCCACAGCCGTGCGAGCCGAGTGTCTACGGCTGGAATCTCTGGTGGCTGACCTTCAGCGCCAGATTACTGCGCTGGGGGCCCAGCGTGACCAACTGGCGAAATCCGTGGTGTCCCTTGAGCAACAACGTGCCGAGGTGCAGACATGGACCGCAACGGTTACTGCGTTGCGTGGTGAGAAAGCGGTCCTCGATGTTTCGGTCGCGGACCTTAAGAAGCAGAAGGGCGACTTTGAGAAGCAGGCGGCAGACAGCAAGATTTCGGCCGATGCGGCGCGGGCTGACCAGAAAACCGCCGAGAAGAACGCCCGCGAAATGGCCGCTAGCGCGGCAGCCGCCACGAAGGAGTGCAAGGATGCGGAGATTCGCTTGCAGCAAGCGAGGGAATCTCTTGTGGGTGCCGAGGCCGTGCTTCAGACTAAGCAGACCGTCCTCACGCAAAAGGATGCAGAACTGAAGGCTGCTGAGAAGACGGCGACTGAAATGGCTGCTCGCGTGACGACCGCCACCAAAGACTCCAAGGACGCCGAGGCCCGTTTGCGGCAGACAAGAGAGACTTTGGCAAACACCGAGGCTACACTCCAATCGACGCAGAGCGTTCTTGCCCAGAAGGATGCCGAACTGAAGGCTGTTGAGGAACGGCTCAAGAAAGCCAAGGAAGCCGAAGAGAAGCCCAAGGGCACGTCAAACGACTCAACCGATAAGCCCGCGCAAGGAGGCACCCAATGAGCGACTTCACGATATGGGGAATTGGGGCCGGGGCGAGTGCCATCGTGGTCGTGGCTGCCGTGGTCATCTACGCATGGTACTCCTACCTCAAGGCGCGGCTGCCCTTGGCCGTGTACTACAAGGACCTTGAGAGCCGCGTCAGCGACCTGAAGGCAAAGTTCACCGATCTCGTCACAGAGGTGGGGCGGCGTCGGCAGGAAGTCGGGAACCTGCTCCAGGAGAAGATGACACTGGAGGCCGAGATTGGCGATGCCAGGGCGTGGCTTGAAAAGAACCAGGTACTGCTTGAGCAACTGCCCATCAAGCGGGCCGAGATTGCCGAAACAGAGGAGAAACTCCGGCGAGTGCGGCAGGAGTGGCTTCAGGTCCAGGCGCAGCGGCTGGACGAGGAAGAGAAAGCAGCGACTGCTCGGCGGGAGGTCGAGCGCGCTCAGACGGAGATCGCTGAACTGAAGACATACAGGGATCGGTTGGCGGATCGTGTTGCCGCCTTACAGCAGCAACAGCGACAACTGGAGGTTCAGGTTGGGAAACTCGAACTGGACACCAAGAGGGCGGCAGACCAGCTGGAGCGCCTTCGTGCGGAACTGGCGCGCGAGGAGAAAAGACTATCCGCCATTCAGGAGGAGAGCAAGCGGGCAAAGGCCGAGCAGCGCGAGACTGAACTGGCACGCGACGAGGCGTCCGCGAAGAAGGACAGTCTGCTTCGGGAGATTGCACTCAAGGAACGCGACCTTGGGCGCCTCCAGCGCGAGCACGAGACGCTGAGCAAGAAAGTGGAACACTTCGAGCAGATGGTCAGGGCTCCCTCCAAGGCGGAGCGCTTGGAGGACTTCACAAAGCCGGTCATTGCGGTCAGAAGCAACATCCAACCCCTGCAGGCCACCGGGGATGGCGGCGAGAGAGCCCGTCTGGAAGAATGCACTCGGTACTTCGAGAGGAACAAGTACAAGTTTCACGCGCGCACGCTTAGCGCTTTCCACACAAGTCTGAAGACGGCCGACATCTCGCCGTTAGTCGTCTTGGCGGGCATCTCCGGCACAGGCAAGAGCCAGTTGCCGCGGCTTTACGCCGAGGCCCTTGGAATTCACTTTCTAAACGTGGCTGTGCAGCCTCGCTGGGATGCTCCGCAGGACCTGTTTGGTTTCTACAATTATATGGAGCATCGGTACAAAGCTACCGAACTGGCGAGAGCGCTGCGCCAGATGGACGCCCGCCGAGCCCTTGATGCCGGTGAGGACAAGCGTGTCCGTGACGGCATGTTGCTGGTGCTTCTTGATGAGATGAACCTGGCCCGCGTTGAGTACTACTTCAGCGAACTGCTGAGCAAACTCGAAATGCGAACCGTCGCCGGCACAGGGGACGGCCAGGCTAGGCACCCCGCCGCCATCGAGATTGATGCTGGTTCGCTGGGGAGGGATGATCAGCCAGAACGTCTGTTCGTGGGCCACAACGTGCTTTTTGCGGGCACCATGAATGAGGATGAGACAACTCAGGCACTCAGCGACAAGGTAATCGACCGCTCCAACGTTCTCCGGTTCGGCAAGCCTGGCCAATTGCGGAAAGACAAACCGCCTAGTGTGTCCGCGCCCGAATACTACCTACGGTACGAGGATTGGAAATCCTGGCTTCGCCCCGACCTGCCGGCCGGTGAGGCAGACCAATTCGGGAGAATCTGTGACAGACTGAATGCCGTGCTGGCGAGGATTCATCGGCCGTTTGGCCACCGGGTTCATCAGGCCATGTACCGGTACGCGGCGAACTACCCTCGATGGGCTGCCGACTGGTTCCACTGCGCCATGGCCGATCAGTTCGAGCAGAAGGTCATTCCGCGGCTACGGGGCCTCTCACGCGATACGGACGAGAAGGCCGACGAAGTACTCGACGAAATCGGCGCATTGATCAACGGCTTGCATGACATCGCTCTTGCAGGTGCCTTCGGTGCAGCGCGCGAGCGCCCTTCCGCCTTTCAGTGGGCAGGGGTGAACCGCGAAGCGGAACAGGCGTAACCCTATATGGCACAAGCAAGGGTCATCCCGGAGCCCTGGGGTTTGCTGACAGGGCCGCCTCCGGGCGGACCTGGGGAACCCCACACGGTCGCCGCCGGGCTGGGGCCGTTAGTGCTCTGTCCCGAGCGACTGGCCAACGCGGCTGCACACTGGCGGACCCGGCTAGCCGCACACGGCCCCACCTTGTTCCCAGACGGCGAGAAGGAGCCGTGGCGCGCTCTTGATCTACCCGCTGCCGACCACGGCACACAGGAGGAACTGCGGCTGCCCGGCGGGGTCTCCGTTGTGCTGACTGAGCAGGTTCCCCGCCCTGGCCGCCGAGGCGCCAGCGGCGATGATGCACACGGTGAGACATCCGAAGCACTCGCAACATTTATCAACGCGGCCGTGGGCACATTCCTAGAGTTACGTTCGGCTGCCGAGTATCTGGCCGGGCGGACCGACCTTGATAAGGCCACACGAGGCGACCTTGCGCTGGTTCCCACGCCGCACGAGTTTGAGCGAGCGGGTTCTCTTCCGCTGGCGCGCCTTCGGTGGGAGGACGCTGCCCGCATGCTCCTGAGGCCACGGAGCGAACCGCGGATGGATGTCATTGTGGGAATCGCACTGGACTTCCAGGAGGACCTCATTCAACTGGCCACGTCGCCTCGGCGCATCCTCCGCCGCGAGCGCCAGCGAACGCCCGTGGGGCGCGTGCAACAGATGGACTCGACCTGCTTGGCGTGGCTGGTCCGACAGCCGGGACGAACGGCCGTCGAGAAAGCCGGTCCCACGCAGCAGATTCTGGCAGTTGTCCGAACAGAGGACTACGATACACTGGAGAACCGCGTCCTCAAGGACTTTGTCATTCGCTGTATCGCCGCTGCCGACTTATACATCCGCGAGCATCGGAGCCGGTTTGAGGCTAGCGCGCGGTACAAGGCCGTGGCCGCGCTGCGCGACGTATGCCGGCGTCTGCTGCGAGACACCCCGCTGGTCCACGTTCGGTCGCTGCCGGCCAGCCCGCAACTGAACTACGTTCTCCTGCACGACCGCGCCTACAGGGAACTGTGGTCCTGGTATGTGAAACTTGTGCGCCGCCAGCAAGTCAACGACGAGGCGTGGCGATGGCAGCGTCGGCTGTGGGCCGACTTCGTGCGACTGCGGGTGGCCGCCCAACTCATTCAACCACTTGTGGAAGACGAGTTCGCCGCACGCACGCCGTTTGCCCATGACCTTTGGGTCCGCGAAGAGCAGGACGCCGGCTGCTGGCTCCTGCCGGCGGACTGGCCAGGGCCGGTGGTTCTCAAGGGTGAACGAGGCGCGGTGATCGTGGCCCAGTGTGTCCACCCGCTTGCGCTTGACGACGACGAGTCATACTGTGGTCTTCCGGTGGCTCGGTGGCTCGGGCTGACGGGGGCCGACTTGGCCGTTGTTTTCTCCCCGCTGCACCGGCCCGTCAACGGTCAAATGGTCTGTCTGTTCGTCTGGGCCATTCACAGTGCGAGCGAACAGCCTCAAGACGAACGGGTCACAGGGCAACCAACGCGGGCCTGCCGGGCGCTGCGACGGTTACTGGACGACGAGGGCAGACAGGGCGTGATTCTCCGCGGCATCATCCTTCGGAGCCACCTACAGGGGGAAGTTCTTGACCTGCCGTCGGCTTCCTGCGGTCAGGAAGTGGATGTGTACGGTGCTTGCGTCCCGGCCGATCCCAGGGCTTGGCATGAGAAAGAAGGGGTATTTGACCTTCGCTATTGCCTGTATGACTGTCTGACACGTGTTCACCGTGGGGGCTGAAATGGCGTATCAGTCGCTAGGCGTCGACCTTGCCGGCTGGCGTGCGGAGGCATGGCCTGCCGAGACGGACGCAGACGGTGCCGTCCGTCTTGGCGACGCGCTTCGGTCCCCAGCGCCGAACGTCTGCGTGTTGCCGCGCGTGCCAGGAGAACGGCCGCGAACAGGTGTAGAGGCCCTTCGTTCGTTCTGGGCCCTCGGCAATCGGTTTCCCGCGTGCACAAGTCCCTGGGCAAGTCTGGGGCGGGTTCCCGCCTGGATGGCATGGCGGGCACTTGGCTGTGACATGGTGAATCCCCAGTGGTCCTACAGGAATCTGCGAGGTCAAGACGCCAGAGTGCCATTGCGGGCGATCATTCGGGCCTACGCCGAATCGCTTGCTGCGCCGGCCAATGGCCGCAGCACCCTGAAGATCGTGGCCATGCCTGACCACTTCGAGGAGCGCGCCCAAGAAAACCTTCTGACTGGCCTCCCGTGGCCGCGAGATGACGTTCGCCTGCTGTGGCGGTCAGTGGCGCTCTGCCTTTCATGGCTGTCGGCCACGCCCGCCAGCAAGCGCCCATTCAGCGGCGGGGCGAGGGTCGCCATTGTCGATGTGGGTCTGGCGAGCGTTTCCGTAAGCATCCTGGAACTGCGGCGCCGGGGTCGCTTCATGGTCCCGAAGCGAGACCTGCCGGAAAGCGGCAGTTCCGCCCACTGGGATACGATCCCGTTAGATACTGCCGTAGCAGCCAACCTGCTGGGCGGCTCTCACAATCAGTACGGATTGCGCGAACTCTGGCAGATGGTGTGCGGGGGATCCGCTCTGTCCTTCCAGGCTGCCGAGCCACAGGATGCGCTGCTGGTCGAGTTCGAGTCCGGTTGGCAGCCGGTGCGGCCTTCGGCGGATCGCATCAGACAGGCGATTCTGGCTGCCCCCTCCAGAAGCAGCACCACTGACATGGACACCCTCTGGCAGAGCATTCATGCCGCTATGGGGCAGCCCGAGCCGCAAACGGACTCTCCCCCGAGGCCACTGGCCAATGTCCTGAAGGATGAAGTGTCCGACTGGCTTAACAGCCGCCCCCACCCCCCCGACATCCTTCTGGTATGCGGACCCGCGGCTTGCTTGGCGGTCACCCCCGCCGAGACGCTTGGAGTGCACTTGGCATCTTTGCTGCAACCTCCCGACAAGTGCCGCGTGCTGGTTGCGGGCCGCGATCTGCCTGCACACGTGTGCACAGCCCACGGGTGCGCTATTTACGGCGGCCGTGAGAAGGCGGGGCTGCCCACCTACCTCGACACGCTCCCGCAGTTCTGCATCCTCGGAAAGGACCGGGTTCACTGGGAAGATGTGGCCTACGACCTTGTCAGGCAAGGTGAGGTCGAGGGTGGCAAGGAGTACCAGAACACGTATCCCGCGGCAGCGATGATCCCAACGGGCCAACGGCAAGTGCGATTCCGCTTGATGCGGCAGAAGGTGCGCAAATACCTGGATCAGCCGTTCGAGACGGCGCCGCTTCGTGACTGCAAACTGTCTCTCGAGGTTAGGCTTCGCCCAGCCCAAGGGTTTGCCCGCGTCAGGATCATTCCTGAACTGACTGACTTGTTTGGCGACAGAGAAGTTGTGCTCGATTGGGATCGCATGCAGAACACTTCCGATGCTTCCGGCGAGACCGAAAGCCCGACAGACTTTCCCCGCTGCTCGCCCCTGCCGCCGCAGGAAGGGCCCTCCTACGGGTACCCCCCCGCCTTTTATGTCAAACCATATATAGCATCCTATGCTGGCGCGGTTGCTTCGTGCAAGTGGGGGGATGCTGAGTACTGGCTTGGCCTGATCGGTAGGGGCATGCAGAGCAGCGCCGCCTATGGTTCAAATCCCGAAGGGCCGGAGATTAGCGTTTTGCTGAAGGCGCTAGAGCAGCACCATCAGCATTACGAGCGGGAGGGGATGTTGGCTAAGTGCTTAGAGCGCCGAACGCGCGATAGAGTGATAGACTCCGTGAAGACGCTTATGCGCGCCGCGACTGGGCTCTTCCAGAGAAGCCCCCGGTGGGCCGCGGGGTTTCTACGTGAAGAGTTCCAGTGTGTCTTGGAGAAGGCTCGGGACAAGGCTGGAGGCGACGAGCATTGTGTAGACCCGAATCCAACACCAGTGTTCCTGAATGCCGCTGGCCGCTGTTTCTTGGGGCAACGCGAGATCCGCTTGTACGTGGATTGCTTTGAGCGGCATTTCAGGCAGAGGGTCAAGAAGTTCCTGCTTCTTGGCCAACGCCTCGGCATGAACAACTGGTGCAAGGGGTTCCAGTTCATTCTAAGGTTAAATGACGAAGCTGTGCTGCACTTTTCACGCGCACAAGCCGACTCCTTGGCCAAGTGCCTCCAGATAATGCTGGACGCCGAGAAGCCACCACGCGACGAGGTGATCCGTCACCCCTACCGCAATGCCATGTTCTCGCTATACTACCTTTTGCGGTTTCGTGCTCCGGAGGAGAATGCGGGATTCCTCGGAGACTGCGATAAGCGAAAGACGGTGGCAAGCCTGATCCGCGCCAACCTCCGGGAAGTGAAAGTCGCTCTGGAGGCGCGCAGGCGACCGACTTCGACGACGGTGAACGACTTGAAGCACCTCAAGGCGTTGCTCCGGTTCCTGGAATGTCGCGCGACGAGAACGGATCCTCGGATACTGGACATGGGGCATGCCCGGTTCGTGCAGTCAAGTCCCACGGAAGACGCGGGAGAAGAGTAGTCATCGAGTCTGCCATATACTACTAGGGCAAGGGACGCAGCACATATGATAGATGATTATCAATACCTATTGCTTTGGGATGACCGCCAGTCAGCACAGTCCCTTGACGCGCTTGAAGATGTGTGTCGGCGCCAATGGGGGCCGGATGCCGCCGCCCATCTCTCTGACGCTCTGAGTGTCCTTTTGGCGGGAAGGTACATCCGATCAGAGGGCGGCCACTGGCGGTTGACCGACGCGGGTCTGCGTAAGCAACGTTCCGTGCCGAGGCCAGCCATTCGGCGACAACAGAAGCCTCATACTCAGGCGGTCGGACCCTCTGTCGAAGGGAGTAGTGCGCGCGAATCAGGTGCGGTGAATGCGAGTGCAATCGAGCCGCTCCAGCCTCAGAGGCCAACACCTCTCGCTCCGAGTGGCGAGACATTCGGCCCGGCGGCCGTGCGAAGAAACCACAAGTCGGCCCGCGAGGCTTCGCCACGGCCGCGACCCCCATCTGAGTGTGACGTTCTGCGCCGTCTGATCGCGTATTACATCGATTGTGTTCGCTTGGACGAGCGGCCATCGGCCGTGCTCTATGGGAACGACTACAACCGGCAGTTTATCTCGATCTCTCTCCATGAGGCTTGGTGGGCAGAGCGCCTTGGCGAGACAATTGAGATAACCGTCCCTCTGCGTCCGGCACAGAGCGACTTTGTGCGCAACTTGGCCCGTGCCCAGCAGGAAGATTTGTTCGTGGGGTATCCTCTATTCGCCCTTCCGCCTGATGCGGATCGAAGCGGGCTCATCGTCCCGATGTGCTGCATCCCGGCCACGGCTGAGCAGGAGGACACGACACTCCGGGTTACCCTCGACTTCGACGAGGCCGATGTCAACGGCGACTGGCTCCAGAAGCAGTTCCGCACGGGCGAGGAGCGGCGGGCTTTCCTGCGCGCGTGCGGCCTCATCGACCCGGAGGAGGACTCCGGCGAGGAGACACCGGCCGACTTCCTGCGGCTCCCCGATGCGATCTCGGGCATCACAACCTTCTGTGGTAGGGCCCTGGTCGATCAGCCCTTGGACCCGCAGTGGACGCGGCCCATCGGGGACTTCGCAGCCATCGCGAAGGGCGTTCACAATGCGGCCGTTTTGTACCTGGGCCGCCGCCTCGTGTATAACGCCGGTCTGGTGAGCGAACTGCGGCGAATCCTGGCATCTGCCAGCGACGAGGACCTGAAGAAGACCGCTCTGTGGCATATCTTCGGCACCGGGAGCAACGGTCCGCAGACTACCGCCCCTCTGACTGAACAACCACCCAGTTCGCGGGAGGCAGCGGTCGTGCCTTTTCTGCCAGTCAACTACGAGCAGGAGCAGGCCGTCCGCACCTCGCTCCAATCGGGCCTGACCGTCATCACTGGCCCTCCGGGCACAGGCAAGTCCCAGGTGGCCGCCAACCTACTGGCCAACTTGGCGGTCAGCGGCCAATCAGCCATATTTGCCAGCCGCAACCACAAGGCCCTTGATGCCGTCGTGCCGCGGCTCAACGAGATTGTCCCGAACGAGACAATCCTGTTCCGAACAAAGAACCCCGACACGGGTGAGGAGTTCACCTGGCGGAATGCCATTAACCAGATCCTTGCTGCACCCGTTGATGCGGGCGCAGAGGTTGACCACACGTACGCTTCCGCCGAGATCCACGACTGGCTCGGTCGGCGAAACTCCTTGCTTGAGGTGGCTGAGACTTGGACGGTCCTTGAAAGGGAACTCGGTCAGGCTCAGAGGACTTGGGATGACAAGACCAGTTCGCTGCCAAGCGCGGTTGTGGACCTAGTACGCCTGGGCGAGCACTTGCCCGCCGGGGACGTCCTGCGAGAGATGGAGAGCGGTCTTGGGGTCTACCCGGCCGCCGAACGCTCGCGCTGGGGCCTTTGGTTGCTTCGCCTCTGGTGGCGGTTGCGCCACTGGCCTGCGGTTCGCTCGCGACTCCCGGCCATCGAGCAATCTGCTGCCGCGTTCGGCATGGCCTTGCCCCCACCGGAGCCAACCCCTCCGTTCGTTGAGTCGCTGCGAGCGGTCGTAAGTACACTCTGTGGCCATGCCGCCCTGCACGAACTGCACAGCCGTATCACGCAACTCCAGACGCAAGCCGGCTCACTTCGGCCCCTCACCGACGTTCTCCAAGAAATGGAGCTGGTGCTGGAGCGGCTGCGGGAAAGGGCGCCTGGCTTGCTGCATGCTTGTCTGCGAAGACGGTTCTCGCACCTCGCACCACAGGAACGCCAACGTCTGCTTCAGATGAGGAACACGTTGGACCACACACGAGACACCGCCATTGGCGAGGGCACGCGGATTCGCTGGCAGCGGTTGTTCCAGGACCAGTTCGACCTGCTGATACGGTGTTTCCCGCTTTGGGCCGTTCCCAGTCTGTCAGCCCGTCATGGTCTTCCCCTGGCGCCGGCCATCGCCGACGCGGCCGTCTTGGATGAGGCCAGCCAGTGCGATGTGGCCTCGGCCATTCCGCTTTTGTATCGCACCAAGCGGGCCGTGATCATCGGCGACCCCAACCAATTGCGGCCCGTCCACAACATGAAGCCTGGCCGCAACCGGCAGTTGCTGCGGAAACATGGCCTGCTAACGCCTTCGCTGGCCCAGTTCGATTTCCTTCAGAGCAGCCTGTATGATCTGGCAGCTGCCACGCCGAAGGCCGGCGAACCCGTTCTTCTGCGAGATCACTTCCGCTGCCATCCCGACATTGCGGCCTACTGCAACTCGCTCGTTTACAAGGGGCAACTGCGTGTCCTGACCGACGAGAGTCGACTGAGGCGCCCCAAGGGCCGCAAGGCAGGTATCGCCTGGACGGAAGTAACGGGTGCCGCTGAAGCCGTGACGGCTGGTGGTGCAATTTGCCAGGAGGAGATCGGCGCCGTAGGCCGAGAGTTGAATCGACTGCTGGTCGAGGATCGTTTCAGCGGAACGGTGGGCGTGGTGACTCCCTTCAGGGAGCAGGCCAATCGCATCCGCGACTGGGCAGAATCCAACATACCTGCCGATCTCCTCAGAAAAGCCGACTTCATCGCTGCCACGGCTGACGGTTTCCAGGGCGACCAGCGAGACGTGATCCTGTGTAGCCCCGTCTACCAGCCTGGCCTGCCGCGGGGCGCAGAGTGGTATGTTACCTCCAAGGACACCCGCAATCTCTGGAACGTTGCCATTAGTCGGGCACAGGCGCTCCTGCATGTTTTCGGGAACCGTCAGATGTGCTTGCAGAGCGATGTGAATCACCTTGTTCTCCTGGCGAAACTGTCGCTCACGCCGCCGTCTTACGATCCCGGCAAGCCCGTCTTTGAGTCTATGTGGGAACGCCGTCTGTACGATGCCCTTGTGGCGGTTGGCCTCGCCCCCTTCACGCAGTACCCGCTGGCGGGCTGCCGCCTGGATCTGGCTTTCCGGGACGCCCGCCTTGATGTTGAGGTCGACGGCGAGCGTTTTCACCGCGACGCTCAAGGTCGGCGCAAAGCAGAAGACCTTTGGCGCGACCTCGCTATCCGTGGGGCCGGCTGGACCGTTATGCGGTTCTGGGTCTATGAACTCCGTGAGGACATGGCGGGGTGCGTCCGTAAAATACAGGACCGGCTTACGTCGTTATCAGAGAGGGTGACTCCTTGCCGGGAAGAAGACGGCACTGTGACGGATGCGTAAGTTGTTAGTCGTTTTGGACCAACTGGGATTCCCGTTATGCCTCGCCGACCGGCAGTTTGTGCGGCGAGACGATGCGCATGCGGCCCTGGTCAGTGGGTGCAAGCACCAGCGGTTGAAGATGTCCGACGATGCCGACCATGCGGATGTGCCAGCGGGACCTGGCGCGGGCGTGGAACCAGGAGCATTCGCAGGACGTGCGGACAGTGCCGGCGGCGTTGGTGGGGAAGCGGAACCAGGGAGGCGGTAGGGATTCCAGCACCTTGCGGCTGATGCGGCAGCAGGCGGCACCGAAATCGGAGTCGCCGTAGTGGCCACGGATGCCCTCGCGGCCGACGTAGCCGCAGTACAGTACGTCGCCCGGCTCGGAGAAGATGGCGTCGGTGCCGCGCTGGCCGTCGGCCTGGTCGGGTAGCGGCACCATGTCGGCGTCGATTATCAAGAGGTGGTCGAACTGGCGGTCCTCGGCCAGGAAACGGTTGACCGTCTGGTTGCGGGCCACGTCGGTCGGAAACTCGGGGCTGCCGTAGCGCCAGCACTTATTCTCCAGCCACCGAGCAAGATGGCGGTTGGGTTCCTGGCGGAAGGCCATCACTGCGACGAGGATGCTGCCGACGTTGCTCATGACGGTTCCGGGTGCCCCCAGGGCGAGTACCACTCCATGTACTGGCCGTTCCAGACATACCAGCCCATGACGTGGCCCCGCGCGTCGATATAGATGCTGCAATTCACCTCGACGGCATAGCAACACGGCCTGGGGTCGCCGTGGGCGACCTTCCGTTCGTCATCGACGACGATCCAGCCCTCTTTGATGGTGGACACATCGGTGACGATCTCGCCGCCCTCGATGGTCTGCGGCGTCTCTACCCACGACCACTCGCACGCGCCCACCGGGATGTACCGCACACGCATGACGGCGTTGGCGGGCGGGCAATCGTTGAGTTCCACGCGCCACGTCTTGTCGCGGACCTTGACCCACCCTGTGCCGTCGCCTTCCAGGTCCACCTTGAATCCGTCGCCAGCATCCACGCTGCGGGTGCAGTACATCCGCTTGAACTCGCCCGGCCGCACTTCGTATTCGACCGTGACCGTGTACGGCAGCGGCTGGTCGGCCAGCGTGCCGAAGAAGGTGTTGATGTGACCGTCGGGTGGGATGGGCACGGCAGCGTCTTCCTGGACGAACGCGCCCGGCTGGCACCGCACTTGAATCCAGTCTTCTGTGTCGCCTTGAGAATAGTCCTTCAGGCACGGCACGAGCGTGCCATCGGCGAACGTGCCGTCGCCCACCTTGTCGAACGAGATGCTCACGGTGTCGCCGGCGGGCGTCAGGTCGTAGTTGTCGCCCGTGGCGGGCGGGAAGCCGCTGCCCGGTGTCCAGATGCGCCCCGAAATGGGTTCGCCGGCGGCGACCACCAGGGCAGGCCAGACCTCGATGAAGTCAAACGAGTTCTCCATCGGCGGCAGGGCACCTGCCTTGGAATACTCGAACCTGTAGTCGCCCTCCTCGGGATCGCCGATGAAGATCCGCACTCGCGTGCCGACGGCGATGTCGTCCACGCCGTTTACTTCCTCGGCGATGCCGCTCTCGCCGGTATCGCCGTTGAAATCGTACAGCGGGGCGTTGGCGTTGTCGGTGATGGTGGCCCAGAAGGACTCGCGGTCCCCGCCGCCCACGACCGGGCCGTAGTGGAACCAGTATTCCTCGGCTGCGCCGGTGCGAACCGGGAAGAGTTGAATGATCTGGCCCACGGGGTTGATGTCGCTGGCGCCGAAGTCGAAGTCGTTGACCTCGTAGGCGGGGCCGTGGGTGTCCGACGACCGGCCGCCCGTTTTGTGCTGCGACCCGCCCGCACCGGCCCATTCAACCTCGACCCACTCGTAGGCCCCGCCGCCGTCGGCTGTGATCTCGGCCCAGAAGGGCGCTTGCGGCGGGGTCTCGGCCACGCGCACGAGCGCCCACTTGTCTTCGCCCGTGCCGTCTTCCTTCCACAGGACTTGGGCCGGCCCCTCGGGCGCACTGGACAGGCGCCCGTCGTCAACCACGTCGGCGAAGCCGTGGTCTTCGCGGAGGACGTTCAGTTTCACGGGCGTGACGCCCTGGACCAGGCACCGGCCTATCTTCCCATCCGCGATGGGTTCCAAGCACACGGCAAAGTTGCCCGCATGGTCGGCGGCAGTGGGCGCGACGCCCTTGAGGGCGTAACGGAACTTGAAGCCCTCCTCGTTGTCCGGAGGGGCGTAAACCGGCCCATCGAGGCCAAGGATGTCAAACAGGGCGCGGTCCTCGCCAGTATCGTTCCTGACGAGGATGACACCCGCCTGCCGCGGCTCGGCCAGGGGATCGCCGCCCTGGTTCTGCTGACGCTGGAGGTAGTCGCGCGCGGCGTCGATGAACGTGTTGAAGGTCTGGGCCGGGATGACCATCCGCTGGCCCGGCTGCACCTTCTTGAGCGTGTCGCCCATTGCACTGCCTCAGTGTGGCTGCTCCTCTGTGGCCCAGACGACAGGCAAGAAAAGCCAGGCTTCGCCGCCCCGGCCAGGCTCAAAGGCCAACTGGTTCGGGCGGTTCTTGAGTACCTTGATACCCCAGTTCCCGGCACCCCTTGTGGTTTGGCGCTGAGGTGTCAGGAGTAACTTCAGCGTGGGCGTGGGCAAGACGCAGCGGTAGCCGGTGTCCTTCTGCACAAACGCGACCGCCTCGTGTCGGTCGAGACGTTCAGCCTCGTTGGGAGAGATGTCCCACCAGTAGAAGAACGGCTTGTCCTCGTACCGCTTGCTCTCCTTCACGCACAGGGCCTGGCATGTGCCTGGCAGCTGTTCGCGTGAATGCTGGGCATGGTGCTTCTGATGACACTCCGGGTGCATGAGCACGCAATTGGCCTCGCTGTATCCGCGGTCAGCATCGAGGCGGTGCAGGTGGACGCCGCGCGTCGAATCGAAAGCCGTCGCACATACGTGGCACGTGGCCCCGGCGTCGAGTAGCCTGCGTTTGACCGCGGTCTTGGTCTGGCGCTCGTCCAGTTGCAGGCGCGCAAAGACATAGCGATTCGCATACCACCACTTGTCGGGGTCGCCGCTGGAGTATTCTGCGATGAGTTTGCGGGCTTGGTCGAGAATTTCCTTGGGCTTCATGACTGTCCCCCTGCGGCAGATTCTGGCTGTGCGATGACCTTTACACGCCCCGCATGATACCGCTTTGCCAGCAGTGGAAAAAGTTACTCGCGGCATGAATGATGGTCTCGAGGGCCTGCTCGCGTATCGCGACTCGCTGGCCCGGCTGGACTTTCTTGAGCGCGTCGCCCATCAGAATCACCTCGGCCGCCCATCCCGCACGCGCTCATAGAGGAGCCACAACTCATGCAGCAAGGCCGATACCTGCTCCCTCTCGTCGTGGCCCTGCCGCGCGAGCAAGAGCAGGCACTTCAGCGTGGCCGCCAGGCTGTCGAAGCACCGCTGCCACTCCTCGCAATGCGGACAGTGAGGACAGCCCATCGCTGCCCTCCCACGCGGGCGCTACGTTCCGATGCCAAGGCCAGCGTAGTTGCCGGCGTCATACACCCGCTCGATGTGCACGAACGCCGGTCTCTTGACGATGGTCTTCGAGCCGTCGTCCTCGGCGTCCCGGTACTGGACCCACAGGTACTCCCAGCCCTTCTTGCTGATTCCTGTGATGCCCCCGATGGTCAGGCCCGTGACGTTCGGGCTGGCGGCGAAGCGGAAGGTGATCTCCCAGGCCCCGTCGCCCCGCTGGGAACCCGAAGCGCCCAGGAACAGTACCTCTCCGGCGGCAAAGCCCTTGAACGCCGCATTGTTGGTCTTGCCGGTCAGCGAGAAGAGCGTCGCCTTGTACGTCCCGGTGACGTAGGCGGCGTCGAAGTAGTGCGTCTCGGAGAAGTTATAGACGGGAACCGTTATGTCGCAGCCTTCGACCGAGTCGTGGGTGACGCCGATTGCGCCGCCCAGGTCCGGCGGCGTGGCCCCGCCCTCGCCGTAACTTGCGACGTGCTCCCGGCCTTGAGTGATGTGCTGCGTGCCGCCGCCGGTGTCGAACTGGTAGGTGGACTCGCCGACCTCCTTCGGCCTTGAGGACATGAGGCCGTAGCGGGCGGTGCCTTCCCAGTAGTCCGACCCGTCGCCGACGGGCTTTACGTCGCACGCCTGGCGCACCAGGCCCGCGTATGCCGCCGGGGCAGCAGCCTCAAGCGCCGCCAAGGCGGCCTGCTCGCTGCCCGTGCCCTGGACGACGTACAGGAACTCGGCGCTGGGGCTGTCGCCGCTTGCGACCGTGCGGCTGTCAAACTTTTCGGTGACAGTTATCGGCATGTTTGAATCTCGAACGGCCGCGCCCGCCAAGGCGGGCGGCTAGGCGTCACGAATACGTCACGCCCAGGTTGCGGGCGAGTTCGGCTATTCTTTCGGTGTTCTTGGCAGTCTTCTCTGTCGCGTTGGCGATCCGGTCGCTGACGCCGCCGGCCCCCAGGCCAGCGGCTTCAAGCGCGCTGAACGTGCCCCGCACGCCGACCGTGGCGCGGGCCGCCACGTCGGGCATGGCGGCAGCCGCGTCTTCCAGCGCCCTCTGGACCGCCCGCCTGTACGTCTCCGGTTCTATAAGGCCCTCGGACAACAGGCGCCTGGCCTCTTCAATCTCCGCCTCGGCCCGCTCTTCGGGAGTGCGGAACTGCTCGGCGTACCGGCGGGCCTCTTCCAGGGCGCGGATACGCTCATCAGACGCCCGGATGGCCATCTCATAGGCCTCAATTTCGGCCTCGTGGTCGGCCTTTGCCTGGCGCTGCTTTTCGGTCTCCTCGCGGATGGCCTTCCGCAGGGCAAGGAGCGTCTCGGCGTGGTGGACCGCCAGGCCAAGCGACTCAACCTCCACGCGCGAGAACTCCTCTTCGGACATCGTGAGGCGAGCGTATTCCAACTGGGCCTGGCGGATGAGGCCCTCGCCGCGCGAAAGTTTCGCCTGCACCTCCGCCCATGCCTTCCTCTGCTTGTCCGCCTCAATCAGGCGCAACTTGAGGTCCAGGAGTTTCTGCGCGTGCTCGGCCGCCAGGTTCATGCCGGCGACCTCGGCCCGCGCGTACTCCTCGGCCGACATCGTGGCCCGCTGGATGGCCTTCTGGGCGGCCTCAATGGCCGCCAGGCCCCGGTTCCACTGCTGGCGCGATTCTTCCTGGGCGCGGGTGGTTCGCTTGCCGTAGTCCGGCCCCGTGAGCGCCTCAAGGCCCATCATCCGCGCGGCCGCAAGCGCGGCGGCCTTGTCGGCAGCCTGGCCCAACTCGCGGACGACCTCGCCCAGGCCGAACGGCAGTTGCTCGGCGGCCTTCCTCGCCCCTTCCATGTCGCCCCGGAAAAGGGACGAAAAGACCTGCACGTCCTTGATGGCAACCTTCGTGGCGGCGATGGCCGTGGCCAGCCGCAGGCCCGTCTCAAAGAGTTCCGCACCGCGAAAACCGCCAGCGAGGAACCCCGGACGCCCTTCGGGCGCAAGGGCCGCCGCCTCGGTGGCGCGGGTGAAGGCGACGCCGCCTGAGTTCGAGGATGTCCCACCGACAGTTGAAGGTTGGTGGCGGCTCGGGTTCATGTTAACCGGCCCTTCGCTTGGATGCAACGTCCTCTTGCGCCCCGTCCAGGTACGACTTCAGTATCCAGAGTTGTTCATAGCCCATGATCCGATTGAAGTGACGTTCGGTCTCCAGGAAGGCGGCGGCCGCCCACCG
>VGYT01000030.1 GCA_016872895.1 Planctomycetota bacterium | reverse complement strand
CGCTGCGCCAGTACCGCCCTGAGTGCGCCGCCGATGACGTCGGCGGGCACTCTGGCGGCAGCCTGCGCGATGGCGTCGGCGGCGTCTATCGCCCGGACTCGCGCCAGCACCAGCCTTCCGGCGCGTGCGGCCGCGGCCGCGGCTGCGCCGCCGCCCATCTCGCCGTCCAGCGCCACGACGTCGGGCTGCTGGCCCAGCAGCCGCCCGAGCGCCGCCTCGGCGTCGGCCGCCCCGCACGCGGCCGGCGAGAACTGGCTCACCCCCGGCAGGTTGTAGTGCACGTAACTCTCAAAAGTGCAGATATTCAGCCGTATCGGGTCCAGGGCGTGCAGCGTGGCGTAAAGGGTGGTCGTCAGGCCGCTCTCGCGGGGCCCGGCCAGGAGCACCAGGCCGCGCACGCCCTCGATGATGCGGCGGTACCGCGCGAGCAGTTCGAAATCGGCGCCGAGTTTGTCCAGCGTGCGCTGGGCCTCGTCGTCGCGCACAAGGCGCACCGTGACGCACGGCCCGAACGCGCCGACGATCGCGGCCATGTGCAGTTGAACCGCCCGACCCTGGACCAGCACCCGGGCGCTTCGGCCGGGGCACGTTCCCGCTGCCGCACCGGGGGCGCCCAGCATCTCCTCCAGCGCCCCCACCAGCCCCGGCCCCAGCCTGGCGGGCGGACGCATCACCACGTGCAGCACGCCGTCCGCGCGGAACCGCACGCGCAGCACCTTTTCGTCGGGTTCCAGGTGGATGGCGGAGGCCCGCGCGCGGACGGCCTCGCGCACAAGCAGGGCCGCCACCTTCTCCGGCGGCCAGTTGCCGTACGCCGTGTCGTAGTCCTCCGCCAGGACCACGTCGTCCAGGGCGGCGCGGTCTTCAGAGGGCGGATCCTCGGCCGGCGGCGACTCCTTCCGCTCGGCCGACGCGTACTCGATCATCTGGTAGACGTTGTCCGGCGTAGCCGCCACCAACTGCGCGCTGAGGCCGGCCGCGTGCGAAATCTCGTCCATCAGGAACAGGTTCGACGGCTCCGACGTCGCCACCGTCAGCACGTCGCGCACCTTGAACAGCGGCAGCACGCCGTGCTTCTGGATGAACGACTCGGCCAGCGACCCGCGGACGGCCGGGTCAACCAGTTGCGGCACGAGCCGCGCGAACGGCACGCCGCACGATTCCGCCACGGCCGACAGGACCTGCTCCTTTGTGGCGTGCCCCAGGTCGACCAGTATCTCGCCCAGCAGCCGCTGCTGCTGGCCGCGCTGCTGCGCCGCCAGCGCCGCCGCCAACTGCTCTTCCGTGATGACGCCCCGCTGGACCAGCAGGTCCCCCAGGCGGGCGCGATGTCGGGTAATCGTGGGCATGGCCCCGTCCTACTGAAAACTCTTGACGGCTTCGTGCACGTTGTCGAAGACCTGAAACTTCTTGTCGAACCGGACCATCTCGAAGATCTTGCGGCAGTGGCCCTTCAGGCCGGCCACCTTGACGGCGCCCCCCGCGGCCTCGACCTGCTCCTGGAACCACAGGAGTTCCTCCAGGCCGCGGCTGTCCAGCGCGCCCGCGCGGGCCAGGTCAAGGACGAACCAGCGCCCGCCGGCGCGGACCTGCGCCTCGGCTGCGCGCCGGAACTCGTCGGCCTCGGCCTTCGAGAGCGCAGGCTCCACCGAGAGCACCGTCATGCTTCCGTATGCATCGGCCAGCGTGGGCATGGCGCCCGCTCCTGTCCTGTTCCTCCGACTTCACTGGAGCGACACCTTCGGCCGCGATTCCAGTTCCACCAGCACCTGCTCCAGGTTCATGCCCAGCAGGGCCTCGACGGCGCGAGAATCGAACTGCGTGCCGGTATGGCGCTCGATCTCGCGCCGGACTTGGTCCAGCGGCAGCATCGGCCGGTAGGGCCGGTTGCTGGTCATGGCGTCAAAGGAATCGGCCAGGCCCACGATGCGGGCAAGCAGCGGAATCTGGTCGCCCTTCAGGCCCCGCGGGTATCCTGTGCCGTCCAGCCGCTCGTGGTGCAAGAGGACCACCTCGCGGGCGGACTCCAGTTTGTGGATGCCCGAGAGGATGTTGAAGCCCACCTCGCAGTGCTGCATGATGGTAAGGCGTTCCTCGGGTCCCAGGCGGCCCTCCTTGCGGAGGATGCTCTCCGGCGTGCCGATCTTGCCGATGTCGTGCAGCAGGCCCGCCAGGTAGACGAGTTCGACGTCGTCGTCGGGCAGGCGCAGGCAGGCGGCGATGCGGCGGCTGATGATCGCCACGCGCTCGCTGTGTCCGCACGTGTACGGGTCCTTGGCGTCCACGCTCGACACCAGCGCCCGCACCAGGTCGAGCATCATCTCCTGGAGTTCGCGGAACAGGCGCCGGTTCTCGACGAAGATCGTGCCCGCGCTGGCGGTGGACCGCACGAGTTTGGCGTCGGGGCTGCCGAACTCCTCGCCGGTCCGGTTCGCGGCCATCAGCGCCCCGCGCAGGCCGTCGGCCACGGGCAGCGGCACAAGCACCACCCGACGCAGGCCGGGCGCAAGGTGCGCCAGCAGCGGGTCGTCCTGGCAATGGTTGTTAATCAGCAGCGGCGGCTCGCGGCCCATCCCTTCCAGCAGGTGGTCCACGACGCGGGCGACGTCGGCCGCCGCGAACGGCAGCCGGCCGACGACGATGGTGCGCGGCCCCGCGCCGCCCTGTCCGGGCAGGTATGCCGCGGTGGCCTCGGCGTCGATCGTGTCGCGCAGTTCGCGGCAGATGCGTTCGAGGAGGTCTTCCTCGGAACGGTTGACGCGCAGGACCTCGCCGAGGTGATGCAGCAGGCTGACCTCTTCGAAACTCTGAAGGAGCGACTCGCTGGCGGCCTCGTTTTCAAGGCAGGTGGCGGTCTCGCGCACGCGTGCCCGAACGGTCTCGCCCACGGCCGCCAGCAGGCGGCGGCCCACGTCGAGGCTCTCGCGCCCGGTGATCGCCAGTTCTCCCACGGCCACGGCCACGCCGCGAGAGCGCGGTCCGAGGACCCAGGCGCTGCGGATCGCCCCCTGGCCGATCTCGAACTGCTCTTCGCCGCGAGCCAGGGCCTCGCGCGCCAGCCGCGATGCCGGGTCTTCGGCCGCCACGGCGCCGGGGGGCGGGGCCGCCACGGCCGCGGCGGCGCCGCCCTCGGCCAGCGGACGGCCGTCCGGCCCGAAGAACACGACCGCCACGCCGGTCTTGCGCAGGACATCCTGCGCCACGCCCGGCGGCGCCGTCACGGCCGGTGTCGGAAGCGTTGCCTGGGTTACGGCCATTGCGCTTGTCCGTTCACGTCAGCGGCTCGAGGCACGTAGGCCGGGGCAACGCCCCGGCTTCGCTGCGCGGCGGGTACGCAGACCCGCATGCCTTCGCAAGCGAAAGCAAGGCGCCCGCCCTGAAGCCGTCCATGTTGACGCACGACCACGGCCTTTCACGCCCCCGCGGGCAGGGCGAGTAATTCCTGGACGGTCGCCAGGAGTTCTCGCGGGCTGAACGGCTTGGTCATGACGCGGCGGATAGGAAGGCCCGCCAGGGTCGAGGGGTCCAGTTCAAATCCCTTGGCCGTCAGGAGGATCGTGGGCACGCCGCCCGCCAGTTCCGCCGCAAGCCGGGCGCACAGTTCCAGCCCGCTCATGCCGGGCATCTGGAGGTCGGTGATCATGAAGTCCGGCCGGTCGGCCAATGCTCGCTCGTAGGCCTCGCCGCCGTCGAAGGCGACGGTCACTTCCAGGCCGGCGGCGCGGAGTTTCATGGCCACGACGTTCGCGATGGGCGCCTCGTCGTCCGCGACAAGCACTTTGCGCGACATAACCTGCCCCTTCAACGGCTGTCACTTGCCACTTGCCGTCTTGCCGTTAACAAGTGGCCAGTGGCCAGTCGAAGCGTTTCCTATCGCACCGCCGGCAGGGCCAACCTGAAGGTGGACCCGCGGCCGATCTCGCTTTCAACGTCAATCCGCCCGCCGTGCACCACCTCGATGACGTGCTTCACGAGCGCCAGGCCCAGGCCCGTCCCCGGGGCGGCCTTGCCGGAATGGCCCGACCGGAAGAACTTCTCGAAAATCCGGTGCGCGTCTTCCGGCGGAATGCCGTAGCCGTTGTCGGCCACCTCGACCACGACCGACCCGTCCGACAGGTAGGTTGAGACCCTCACCTTGCCGCCGTCAGGCGTGTACTTGACGGCGTTCGAGACCACATTCAGGACGGCCTGGTAGAGCATGTCGCGGTCGCCGTGGATGCGGAAGAAGACGGGCGCCAGGTCGGTCTCCAGGCGGATGTTTTTCTGGACGGCCTGGGGCGTCATGACTTCGCTCACGTCGCGCAGGATCTCGGTCACCGCCAGGTCCGTCTTGTTGACGGGCACGAGGCCCGACTCCAGGCGGCTGAGGTTGAGGATGTTATCAATCAGGCGGCTCATCCGGTCGGTCTCGGAGGCGATTGTCTGGAAGAACTCGCGAGACTGGGCCGGGTCCTGCACCTCGCCGTCGATGAGCATCTCGACGTACGCCTTGATGCTTGCCAGGGGCGTCTTGAGTTCGTGCGAGACGTTCGACACGAAATCGCTCTTCATCCTCGCGATTTCTTTTTCCTTCGTCACGTCGTGCAGCACGGCCACGGCGCCGCTGATGCGTTCGCGTTTCTTGCCCTCGACCACCGTGTTCAGGATGACTCGCCAGGTGCGGGCGTTCTCGCCGCCGCCCTGGACCCACTCGACCGTGCGGTGCGGCACAAAGAGGCCCGTCTCGCGCATCTCCTGGAGGATGGCCAGGAAGCCCTTGTCGGTGATGACCTCCTCGATGGGCTTGCGGACGGAGGTCTCGAAGCGGAAGTGGAAAACGCGCTCGGCCGCCTCGTTGGCCAGTATCAGGTCGCCGAACGCGCCCGTAACGAGAACCGCGTCGCTGATGGCGTGGATGACCGACTCGATGTGCCGCCGCTCGGCCTCCAGCACCTTGATCTGAATCTGCCGCTCCTTGGCCGTCAGGTGCGTCTGCTCGATCTCATCCTTGACGAACGTCATGTAGCGGTTGACGGCATGGCCGAGGCGTCCGAGGGCGTCGGCCTCGCTCTCGCTCAGCACCAGGCCGATGGCGCCCTTGCGCACCATGCCCTCCAGGTACGCCGACACGGCCCCGATGCGCTCCTTCGGCACGCGGGCGACAAGGTATCCGCCGATGATGCCCAGCACGGCCAGCGCCAGACCGCACGCAAGGGTCATCGCCTTGATGGTCGCCGGTTGACCTGCGTCGCGCAGGGGGGTCATCAGCAGGTGCAGGCCGACCCCCACCCCCAGAAACAGGAGCACGACCGCGGCTATGCGGCGGACCTCAATCACGCTTGACTTTCCTCCGAAGCGCCCATCCCCAACTCGCCGACGGTCAGCCGCGCCGCCCGCCGCTGACTTCCGAGCCGCGCGGCGGTTCTCCGTACCCGCCGCGTGGGCGAAGCCGGGGCGGTGCCCCGGCCTACGCTACTTTCCACTTTTTTCAGCCGGCGGGGCGGCGGCGGGGCGTTCCGCCTGCGCCCGCGCGAGCAGCCGCGCAATCGACGCCCGCCCTGCGCAGTGCGGGTCCTTCAGTGCCAGCGCCAGGTGCGGCTCGGCCTCGGCGGGTCGGCCCTCGGCCAGCAGGACGTAGCCCATCAGGGCGTTGGCCTCGCCGTGCCGGGGGTCGCGCCCGAGCGCTTCTTCGAGCGACCGGCGGGCCGACGGCATGCGGCCCTCCAGGATGTCGCACTTCGCCAGGCCCACCAGCGGCGCGAGGCCCCTGGAGTTCTGCGCGAGCGCCGCCAGCAGGCGCCGGGCATCCGCCGGCCGGCCCGTGGCCACCAGGCACTCGGCTCGCAGCGCCGTAATCCAGCCGGCGGCGAACTCCGGCTGCGCATCGGCAAGTTCCACCAGCAGCGTCTCGGCCTCGGCATATGCCCCGGAGTAGTAGAGCGCCAGGGCCAGCCGCTCCTTCAGGTCCTGCCGCTGCGGCTCAAGGCGCGTGGCGATGCGCAGGTTGCCGGCGGCCGACTCATGTCGCCCGAGGAGCATCAGGACCTCGCCGAGTGCGGCGCGCAGTTCTGCGCGGCCTGGCATCCGTTCGGCCGCCGCCGCAAGGTTCTCCACGGCCTTCTCCGGCTGCTCCTCGGCCACGAGCATTTCCGCCTCGGCCAGGGTGTAGCGGGCCTGGTCGGGGGAGAGGCGGGCGGCGCTCTCGAACGCGGCCAGTGCGCGGCCGGTCTCGCCGAGGGCCTGCTCGACGGTGCCCAGGACGTAGCACGCCTCGGCCGACTTCGGGTCGATCAACCGCGCGCTCTGGGCGTACAGCCGGGCCGCGTCCAGGTCGCCCTTGTCGGCTTCCAGGCGGGCCGCCAGGACGTACAGCGGGGCGTACGGCGCGCCGCTGCGAAGAACCTCCTCGACGTACTGGCGCGCGCGGCCGATTTCGCCGCGCTGGTAACACCCTTCGGCCATGCGCACGGCCATCTCGGCGCGAGAGACGGCCCAGCGGTCGCGGGCCTCCTGGCGCTGCTTGTCCATGTGGGCGGGGCCGCAGCCCGCGGCCAGGACGGCCACAATCACGGCCGCACATAAAAAGACGCGTCGGATACGCATGGGGGAACCTCCTACCGGCCCGGTGCGCCGGCCGCCGCGGCTTCCTGCTCGGCGGCGGCGGGCGGTTGAGGTTTATCGTCTGACGCGGCCACGGCCCCGGGCGCCTTGCCCGGCGCGGGCGCGTCCGTCCTGCCCGGCGGGGGCGCGTCCGTCTTGCCCGGCGCGGGCGGCGGCGGTGGGCGGACCTCCGGCACCGCCGCGGGCGGGGGCGGCGGAGGAGGCGCCGGCGGGACGACCCTGGCCGATTCCTCGGCCGCCGCACGCTTCGCCTCGTCCATCTCGCGCAGCCGGTCCGAGAGGCTGTCCAGCAGCGACACGTTCGGCGGCTCGTACGGTTCGCCCCGCTTCTCGGTCAGGATGGCGTCCTTCAATCGCATGGCCCTCAGGTTGTTGGGCGCAACGTTCAGGGCGAGTTGGGCGTTCCAGAGCGCCCACGTCAGGTCGGAGCGCTTGCCGCCATCCTGGTATCGCTGCCAGGCCTTCTCGGCGGCGTGGACGTATCCGGTCTGTATTTTCTCGCGCGTTATCCAACTGAAGCCCTCGCGGATGCCCAGGCATCGGCGCTTCGCGTCGTCGATCGCCTGCTTGCCGATCTCGTCGGCCTCTTCCACGTTATCGATGATGTGCGGCGTCAGCAGGACGATGATCTCGTGCCGGGCGGTCGCGTCGCTGTTGGAGCGGAAGAGCCAGCCGATGCCGGGCAGGTTCCCCAGGACGGGCACCTGCGAGCGGTTGATGGAGGCCGTCTCGTCGAAGAGGCCGCCGATGACTATCGTGTGGCCGTCCTTGACCATGATGTTGCAGGTGACCTCGGTGGTCGTCTCGCGGGGGAGGTTGGCGGGCGGCAGGAGGACGGCGCTGGAGATTTTCGGGTGTACCTCCATCCGCACGTACCCGTCGTCGCTGATGAACGGGCGGAAAATCAGTTCCGTGCCCACGTCCAGGAAGTTCACCGTCTGCACGGCCGTCGTCTCGGTGGTGGTAGTGGTGATGTACGGGATGCGGTCGCCCACAATGACCTGGGCCCGCTGCTTGTTAACGGCCAGCACCTTCGGGTTCGCCAGGATGGTGGTGTCCTCAACCTCCTCCAGGGCATGCAGGAAGAACGCCACGTCGTTCGTGATGAACCCGATGTTGAACCCCGTGCCGGGCGCGGCGAAGCCCTGCGTGTACGCGTGGCCCCAGGCGCCCGGGCGTGTCGGCCCCGCCCCGTGCTGCGGCACGGGCGCGGTGGTGGCGGCGGCGCTGGGGAGGGCCGTAGGGTCGGTCACGGGCGTGTTGACGGCCGAGAGTTGGTGGAAGTCGATGCCGGCGAGCGCGTTGAAATCAACGCCCAGGTCCGTGCTGTCGTCCAGCGCGACCTGAAGTATGGTGGCCTCCACGAGGACCTGGCGGGGCCGGCGGTCCATCTGCTTGAGGATGGCCCGGACGCGCTCGATGTTCTCCGGGAAGTCGCGCACGACGACCGAGTCGGGCAGGCCGAAACTGTTTGCGCCCACGCTGCCGCCCGAGCCGGATGGCAGGCCCTTTTCGCTCGCCGTGTTGACGGCGGTCGCGCCCTTCGACGACAGGGCCGGCGTCACCAGTTTCACCGCGTCCTCGCCCGTCAGGTAGTTGAGGGAGAAGACCTCGGTGACGAGGCGGGCCTCGTCGGTGCGCATCGCCGTGGCTTCCTCGGTCGTATTGACATAGATGGAGTTATTCTCGCGGGCCCACTTGAAGCCGTTTGCGCGGCAGATGGCGTCCAGGACCTGGTCGATCGTCACGTCGTACAGGTCGGCCGTGACCTTGCCCTTGATGTTCTTGGATGCGATGATGTTCAGGCGGCACTGGCGCGACAGGAGTTCCAGGACGTTGGCGATCTCCTCGTTCTTGACGTGGAGGCTCTCGATCTTGCCGTCGGCCTTCAGCGTGGCCTCGGCCGGCTCGGCCGGGCCGGCCGGACCGGGCGCCGAGTCATCGGGTGCGGGCGCCGTGGGTGCGGGCGCCGCGGATACCGGGGCCGGCGCCGCCGCAGGTCCCGTCTTCGCCGCGACCGGCTCTCCGGCGACCGGGCCCGCCGCGGCGGGAGGCGACTTGGCCGGCGCGCTCGCTTCCCCGGCCGCCGCCGCGCCAAGCGCCAGGTACGCCAGCGCCGCCGCCGCCGCTGCCAGCCAGCGGAACTTCCCGCCGGGGCGGCCGAGCGGCCTGTGCAGGTGAACCCGTTCCCTCCCCTTCATGAGCAACCTCCGTACACCCCTCAGTCCATCCGGAGCAGGCAGGTCATACCCGCCTGCTGAAGTTTGACTTTTGTTTCCTGGATTTCGACGACCTGGAGGCCGGCAATGCTGTCTCCTTCGCGCAGGTTCCGGCCGTTGATGACGGCCCAGCGCTGGCCGGAGGGCGTCGTCAGCACCACCTCCAGGCGCAGGCCCTTGACGAGTTCAAGCACGGCCTGGGCCGAAGGTTCCCCGGCCGCCGGGACCGACTTTTCGGCGCCCGGCGCCGGCCGCCGCTCGTGGTCCTTTGCGGCGGGCCCCGGCGCGATTGTATAAGGCGCCGCTCCCTTACGGTCGCGGCTCTGATCGGGCGCCGCCGTGGCCGCCGCGGCGACTAGAGGCGCGAACGGGTTCCGCGCCAGCGGCCGCACGGGGCGGGGAGCGGCCGTGCACAGCCTCTCCACGTCGGACGTTGCGGCCCGTATCTTCGCCGTGTCCACGCCGCCCGCGAAGGTCACCATGCCCGGGTCCGACGGACACCCCGTCCACGGCTGCACCAGCGCCAGCGCCCAGGTGCCCAGCCCCGCCATCAGCAGGCACGCCGTCAGGAACGTCTGCACCCATCGGCCGCGCACCGTGGCGAACCGGCCGCGCGGACGGGCCGCAAGCCACGCCAGGAGCACGGCGTGCCACGGCTTGCTTGTCAAGCCGTGCTGCTGCGGCACGGGCAACGGCGCCGCTCCCTGACGGTCGCGGCTCTGATTGCCCTTCGCCGCCGCGATGGAATGAAGGTTCTCGGTCATCCGCGCACCGCCCCGGCGGGACGTTCCACCTGGTTCCCGGAAGAGCCTCGCGTCGCCCGGGGCGCCAGGCCGGGCGGCAGATCTTCCTGCGGCAGATAGAAGACCAGCACGTCGGCCTCGGCGGTCACATCGCCGCCGTCACTGGCGCGCCAGACGTGCAGCCGGTGCACCTGGTTCAGCCGCTCCAGCCCCTCGATGCCCGCCAGACACCGGTACACCGCCTCGAACGGCCCCGTCAGTCGCAGCCGCAAGCGAGCGGCCGGGACCGGCCCCGTCGGCGGCTCGTCGGTCCGCGAAATCTCGTGCGCCACGCCCGGCTCGGCGCCCACGAGCGCCGCCACGGACTCCAGGAACTCCGACAGCCGCGCATCCTCCGGCAGCCGCGCCAGCAGCCGGTCGTGCATCCGCCGCATACCGGCAATCTGCGCCGATACGTACAGCCCCTCCTGGCTGACGCGGACCTTCTGGCTGACAAGGTCGCGTCGGCGGCTGACTTCCGAGCCAAGGGCGGCCAGTTCCTCCTCGTGCGGCCAGAGCACCAGCAGCACGAAACTGGCGAGCATGACCGCCGCCGCCATCAGGATAAGCAGTTGCTGGCGGTCCACCGCCCAGCGCTTCCGCGGTTGTGAACTGGCGGCCACGCGTGCTGCTCCTTTGAGTGCAAAGCGCAAAGTGCAAGAGTGAAAAGTGCAAAAAGGCGCGGCCGCTTATCACTTTTCACTTTGCACTTGTGCGTCGGGGACGCTGACTTCCACCACGAACGAGCGGCCCTCCGCGCTAGAGCGGAGCGCGAGCGGCCTGGACTCGACGAGCACGGCCCGCTCCAACGCCGGCGACGCCTCAAGCGCCGCCAGCGCCTGCGTGATGGCCGTCTCGCCGGGCGCCGTGCCGGACAGGCGCAGCGTGGTCCGCCCCGTGGGGCCGGCCGGGCCGCGATCGACCAGCACGTCGTCCATGACGACGCCTTCCGGCAACAGGTCCGCCACCGCCGCAATGACCTCCGTGGCGGCGACCTGCTGGAGGGTCCGCACCAGTTCCATCCGCCGCTTGTAGGTGTACGCCTCGGCCCGCAGCAGGCGGACCTTCGTTACGTCGCCGTCAACGGCCGCGTCGGCCCCGTCGAGGGCCGCCAGTTCGGCCTGCGCGCCGCGGACCCACACGCCCATCTGGAAACTCCACAGGACCATCGCAAGGCCCATCGCCAGCAGCAGCCACGAGCGGATGAACCCCACGCGGCGCTGCCGGCGGGCCCGGATGTACTGCGGCGGCAGAAATTCCAGTTCACGCACCGCTGCGCCTCCCAACGTTCTGCATTCTCAGTTCTGCATTTCTCCGTGCTCCGCCAGGCAGAAGCCCTTCAGGCTCAGCCCGAACGCCGTCGTCCACTCGCACAAGAGGCCCCGCCTGTCCAGCATCGCCGCCAGGTGCTCCGTCCTGACCGAGCGGAACAGGTCGCTCGCCTGGACCTTTATCCCCAGCCGCTCGCCCAGCATCGTCGGGATGGCCGGGTTGTGCGACTCGCCCCCGGTGAACGTCGCCGATTCCGGCCGCTGCCCGCGAAACGTCACGCTGTAGTACCGCAGGCACAGCGCGATCTCGTTGGCCAGGTCTTCCAGGTGCGGGCGGATGGCGTCGGCCACCGCGCGCGAGACGCGCTCGGAGTCCTCGTCCGGCCTTGCGGCGGCCTGGTCGTGGCGGCTGCGGCGGCCAAGCCTGCGCCGCAGCGCCTCCGCCTCGGTCGCCGACAGTTCCAGGCACTCCGCCACCGCACGGTTGAACACCAGGCCCCCGATGGGAATCCTCTTGACGAAGACCACGTCGCGGCCGCGCGCTATCACCACCGTCGTCTCGGCGCCGATGTCGGCGAAGACGCCCACGGCGCTGTCGTCGCCGCACCGGCGAAGGAACCGCTCGAACCCGCGGAACACGGCGCACGGCTCCGCGTCGAGGCTGACCACGTCCAGGCCCGCCTCGCACGCCAGTTGCAGGTGGGCATCGACCTCGGCCCGCGGGCAGGCAAGCAGGATGACCTCCTCCAGCACCTGGTCGCCCTGGCGCACCTCGCCCGCGCGCAGGTGCTGGATGACCGCCGTCGCCGTGTCGAACGGGAACCGGTTCTGAGCCTCCCAGTTGACGGCGGTGGCCAGTTCCTCCTCCGGCATCTTCGGCAGCCGCACGTTGCGCACCGCCAGGGCGCCCACCGACAGGCACGAGACGGCCTCGTGGCCGCGGAACCGATGCTCCTTAAGCGCCCGCCTGACGCCCTCAATCACCGCTTCCCGCCGCCGCGAAGGCTCGCCCTTCGCCTCCTGCGGAATCGCAAACCTCGCCGCGTCCACCACGCGAAGGTCCCGCTCGGTGCCGCCCAACTGGAGCAGCCGCACCGTTATCGTTCCGATGTCCAAGCCGATGGGTAGCGGCCTCACTGCAACTCCTTCCCGCGTCCTACCCGGCCGTGCGGACCGCCGCCACGATGCCCGTAAGGGCCTCGACCGAGACGGTCATTACGACGTGGCCGGCCTCAATTCTCACGCTGCCGGCGGCGCTCGGGTCGCCCAGCGCAAGGAACGTCACGTACGTCAGCCCGCCGAAGTTCACGGCTGTGACGCGCACGTCGCCCATCCCGCTCATTCTTCCCAGCCTCACCTCGAAGCGTTTCCCGGCGTTAACCGGGTGATTCACGGCCACAGCCCACCCGTAGGCGCCGCCGGCGTAGTTAGCCACCACCTTGTAAGACTGAAGGTCCGGGCTGAATACGACAGAGTGCGGCCGCTGCGTGGTCATGGCCATGCTGCGGGCCACTTCCAGGTCGCCCTGGAGGATGCTGGCGGCGCTGACGGCCTGCGAGTCATCGGCCGACCCGATGCTCGGAATAACGATGGCCGCCGCAATGGCCAGCACGAGGATCACGATGATGATCTCGACCAGCGAGAAGGCGGCCGGATTGCGATCGCGCGGCATGAGCATCACTCTTCCTTTGCGTTCTTGCGGGCGCCGGCTGCGCCCGACTTCGATTCCAGCATCTGCACGGCGAACGAGCCGTCGCGCAGGCCCCTCTCGACGTCGGCCAGGCGGCGGTTCATCGCATCCAGTTGCTCAATCATCGCCTGGCGCTGCCGCCCGGCATCCGGGATGCCCGGACCGTCGGCCGTGGCCGTGATGTATCGGCTCTGGGCGCGGGCCTCGTTCTGAGGGCGCCCCGGATCAAACCGGAGCCAGAGCGCGGCTGC
Organism: Planctomycetota bacterium; assembly: GCA_016872895.1. Classification (GTDB taxonomy): domain Bacteria; phylum Planctomycetota; class Phycisphaerae; order FEN-1346; family FEN-1346; genus VGYT01. The sequence goes on along the minus strand of VGYT01000030.1, from coordinate 10,657 downwards.
AATGAGGCCCAGCATGATGGCCACAAGGACAAGGGCATGCGCGATGGTCTGAAGGTGCTTGGATTCCATTTCCTGGCTCTCCCAGTTTCGCCAATTTCACACAAAGGGCGCAAAATAAAGGCCCGCATCCGACACTCACAGACATCGAGTTTATCGGCACTTACGGCGGCGGCTCTTAAGCGATTTGGCGGCGGGTAACGGCCGGTGAAAAGTGCAAAGTGAAAAGCGAAAAGTGAACGGCAAACGGCCGCGGCGGCATTGTCGATTCTCGATTTCGGATTTCGGTCTTCGATTTCACGGCAGGGCCAGCACGGGGGGCGTTGTTGAAGTCGAAAACCGGAAATGAAAAAACCCGGGGGCAGCCGACGCACCGAGCGTCGCTGCCCCCAAGCCCATGCCTCTTCGCCCCTACACGAAGAGGCTGGCGGTCACCGCTGCGCACCCACAGCGATTTTCTACAGAGCGTTGTACTGCGTGCCGTCCGCCGTCTCGTGGTCGTCCGACGTCGTCAGGTCGGCCCGGAACTCGCCGGTCGTGGAGTTAAACCACCACCCGCCCTCCTCGTCCGGGGCCGCAAAGGCCGTGGCCGCGCCGCTGACGATCCGCATCGTGTTGACGCCCGAAATCGTGTTGACCGGAATGCTCTGGAGGTACGGTCCGAGCGTGTGCGTGGCGTCCGGCGCGTCGACAGCCTCGCCCGCCGGGTTCGTGTACTTCGTCATCTGGTCCACGAAGTCGTCGTCCGGGTAGGCCTCGTTGTCGTGCTGCATCTTGTACAGGAGCAACTGGCTGCGGATCGTCTGAAGGTTGGTCCGCAGGTTCGACACGCGGGCCTCTGTCGAGGCCTGGGTGAACTGCGGAATCACGATCGCCGCCAGGATGCCCAGGATGGTCACCACGATCAGGATTTCCACCAGCGTAAAGCCCTTCTTCGCCAAGCGCTTCATGGTCATTCTCCTTGTCACGCCATTGCCCCCAGGGGGGCTGCCTTGAGTTCGCCTACTGGCTTCGAGTTCCCAGCGGTCATGTCCGGCCCCTCGTCTCACCGCCCGCCGGTTTCCTTCGGCCCCAGGTGGTCGCATTACCCTTCCCGCCACGCCTACCCCTGTGCTCACCCCTTTCACGCGTGACGAAACACGGGCGGCGGCACGACGGGTCGGACATGATTGTTGCCGCCTGCCACTCCATCGTTCCCTGTGTGGCTATTGACGATGGTCCCGGCTGCGGACATCGCCAATCGCCCTCTTATATCGGCCAGAATCGACCCTATCTTCACGATTTTTTCTCTAATTCCCATCTTGCCTATCTTGACAAACACGCCCCAAAAACTACCCGCCTACGATGTTCAACACTCTGCTGTATCCGTCCGACATTAAATCTACGGCCGAACGGCTGCCTGTCAAACACGCACCGCCGGGGAAGACCCGCAACGCCATCGCCGTTTCCGCGCAAGTCTCGCAGATACAATGGTTTACGAACTATGTCCCGCCGCGGACCCCCCCGTGCGGAAATCCCCTGAATCGCCGTGCGCATGGCCCCAAGAAGTGGGCGTTTTTCGCGGCCTGGAATGCTGCGAATGAACACGGGTTGCAAGCGACCCGCGGCACGCTCGGCAACGCCGCTTCGGCGGCATTGCCGCGCGGCCGGCCCTACCCGACCACGTGGGTCGTCATGGCCGGGAAACTCCGCATCTCCCCCTCCGGAAGCCTCAGAATGAGCCCGTAGTCAGCATCCAGGTCGACGACCTCGCCGGAGTACACCCTGCCGCCTTCCATGACCGACATGCGGCGGCCGAGTGTCCGGCAGCGGTCTGCCGCGTCGCGGCTGAGGGCGGCCATGCCCACCGCGTCCGCCATCCGGGCCAGCACCTCGTCCAGCCGCCGCAGGAGCGACCGGGCAAGGAGCGTCCGGTCGGGCTCATCCCCCAGCATCCCCAGGCTGGCCACAGCCGGGCGGATATCGGGCGGGAACGCCTCCGGCCCCTGCGTGCAGTTCAGGCCCACGCCGATGACGGCCGGCCCCGTCCCCCCCGCCGCCGGACGGGCCTCCACCAGGATGCCCCCCACCTTGCGATCATCCACGACCACGTCGTTCGGCCACTTGATACCCGCCGGCGTGCCGCACTGGTCCTGGACCGCCTGCGCCGAAGCCAGGGCCGCGCCCTGCGTCAGCACCGCCGCAAGGGTGGGCATCTGCGGCAGCCAGGCGACCACCGAGCAGAGGATGGAGGAATGCGGCGGGGCAAGCCAGCGGTTCCCCCGGCGCCCGCGCCCCGCCGACTGGTGTTCGGCAAAGATGGCCAGGCCGTCGGACGCCTCCGGGCCGCCGCCCGCCGCCTCCCACGCCAGGTCGTTCGTCGATGCGGCCGACTCGACGCACCGGACGCGCCGTCCCACGCGCCTGGTCGCCAGGCCGCACGCCACCTCCGCCTCCAGGAGCGACGGCGGCGCGGCCGCCAGGCGCACCCCCATCATCGGGTGCGTCTCAATGACAAATCCCAGGCGGGAGAGTTCCTCGACCGCGCGGAGGGCTCGCGCCGGCGGCATCGCGAGAAGTTCGCCCAGTTGCGCCAGGGAGATTCCCTGGGCCCGACGCTCACGCAGCGCCAGCGAAACCCGCGCGTCCATGCAGCCGCTCTCCGGCCAAGCAGGCAGATTCTCACGGCCGTTACGACATCCCCAGGCCCTTCCGCAGTTCGACGATCAGCGCCGGCAGGTCATACTGGACAATGTCCCAGAGGATTTGGAGGTCAACCTTGTCGTAACCATGCACCAGGCGGTTACGCAGGCCGACGACGCCCACCCAGGGAATGGCACGGTGACGGTCGCGTTCCTCGGCCGAGACATGCGCCGCCGCCTCTCCGACGATCTCCACCAGGTGCGTCAGCGCCAGGCAGAACTGACGGTCGCCCTCGAGGTCCGCGCGGCAGCGGCCGCGAGCCATCTCCACGGCCTCAGCCGCATAGTCCAGCATGTGCCGCAGGCGGATCGCATCGTCATGCCGCGTCATATTCCACCTCCGCCTCCGCCAGCACCTCGTCGCGGAAGTAGTCGCTGAGGAACCCGGGCGTGTTCAGATCGACCTTCCGCCCCAGAATCTGCGACAACTCCTCCTGCATCGTGAAGAAACGCAACCCCACACGCGTGCCCGGCTCAAACTCCACCAACACGTCCACGTCGCTGTCGGGACGGAAGTCGTCGCGCAGCACCGACCCGAACAGCGCCAGCCGCCGAATGCCGTTGCGCCGGCAGAACTCGGCCACCTGCTCCTTCGGCAAGTCGATATGCGGTCTTCCCATGTCGCCCCATCCTATGCCGTCTTCACGATGCCTTCAGGAGCAATGAAGGCTGCGCCGCCCGGCAATGAAAACAAATACATTCGGAGCCCGGGAAGTTCAAGCCAAACGCCCACGTACGGCGGGCATGGCGGCGTTCTCAGGCCCGGCTGACTTCAAGCGAGATGTCCAGGATGGGCGCGCTGTGAGTAAGGGCCCCTACGCTGATGCGGTCGACGCCCGCCTCGGCCACCTGGCGGACGTTCTCCAGCGTTACGCCGCCCGAGGCCTCCAGCGCAGGCCCGCCGCCCTGGAACAGCCGGTCGCGCATCTCGACCGCGCGGCGGATCATCGGCACAGTCATGTTGTCCAGCAGCACGACGTCGGGCTCCGCCCCGAGGACCTCTTCCAGGTAATCCACCGACTCGACCTCCACCTGGATGGGGATTTCGGCGGAGATGCGCGAGCGGGCCTCGCGCACCAGGCCCGCGATGGTCTCGCCCATGTGGTTCGGGGCGCGCACCGCCAGGTGGTTGTCCTTGATGAGCACGCCGTCGTGCAGGCCCGTTCGGTGATTGACGCCGCCGCCCATGCGGACGGCGTACTTCTCCAGGTATCTCCATCCCGGGGTGGTCTTGCGGGTGTCGAGGATGACCGCGTCCGTGCCCGCGACCGCCTCCACGAACTGTCGCGTGAGCGTGGCCACGCCCGACAGCGCCTGGAGCAGGTTCAAGAGCGTCCGCTCGACCGTCAGCAGCGGGCGGACGGGCCCCTCGATCCGCCCCAGCACTGTGCCGCGCGAGATGCGGGCGCCGTCCTGGACAAGGGCCTCGAACTTCAGCCGTCCGTCCACGCGCTGGAGGATGGAGGGCACGAGCAGGATGCCCGCCGCCACGCCGTCGGCCTTCGCCAGCAGGTCGCCGCGAGCCGAGGCCCGCGTGTCTATCAGGACGTCGCTCGTAAGGTCGCCCGGGCCGATGTCCTCGTCCAGGGCGAGCGTCAGGAGCGGCTGAAGGCTGTCGAGCGCCCTGATCCTGAGGCGCTCCATCGGAATCGTCGTGGGCGGGCGTTTAGGTGGCATGCTGGAGTTCCACTATGCGGTCCCGTATTTCGGCGGCCCGCTCGAACTGGAGCCGTTCGGCCGCACGATACATCTCCCCTTCAAGTTCCCGCAACAGTTCCGTGCGCGCGAAGTCCTTCTCGGAGAGGCGCACGGCCAGCCTGGCGGCGCGGCGGCCCTGCACCTCGGCCTCGATGCCCGCGCGGACGGCCTTCCGGATGGTCTGCGGCGTGATGCCGTGCGCCTGGTTGTAGGCCGCCTGCTTTTCGCGGCGGCGGCGCGTCTCGTCCATCGCCCGCGCCATCGACTCGGTCATCGTATCGGCATATAGGATGACCTCGGCGCTGGCGTGCCGCGCGCAGCGGCCGATCGTCTGTAGGAGGCTCGTTTCCGACCGCAGGAACCCCTCGCGGTCGGCGTCCAGGATGGCCACGAGGCTCACTTCCGGCAGGTCGAGGCCCTCGCGCAGGAGGTTCACGCCCACGACCACGTCGAACTTGCCGAGCCGCAGGTCCCGCAGGATTTCGCTGCGCTCGAAGATCTCGACCTCGCTGTGAAGGTACTCGCACTTTATGCCCTCGCGGCGGAAGTATTCCGACAGGTCCTCCGCCAGCCGCTTCGTCAGCGTCGTGACGAGCGTCCGCTCGCCGCGCGCCGCCCGCGCGCGAACTTCTCCCAGCAGGTGCCGCACCTGCTCGCGGGCCGGCTCGATGCGCACCTGCGGGTCCACGAGGCCCGTGGGGCGGATGACCATCTCGACCACCTCGCCGCCCGACTGCTCGACCTCCCAGTCGTCCGGCGTGGCGCTCACGAAGATACACCGCCGCGCAAGTTCTTGCCACTCCTGGAACCGCAGCGGGCGGTTGTCGAGCGCCGACGGCAGGCGGAACCCGTGCTCCACCAGGGTCTGCTTGCGGCTCATGTCGCCGGCGAACATTGCCCGAATCTGCGGCACCGTGGCGTGGCTCTCGTCCACGAACACCAGGTAATCGTCGGGGAAATAGTCCAGGAGGCAGTACGGCCGCTCGCCGGGCCGCCGGCCGGAGAGGTGGCGGCTGTAGTTCTCGATGCCCGCGCAGTAGCCCACCTCGCGGAGCATCTCCAGGTCGTACTTCGTGCGGGCATCCAGGCGCTGCGCTTCCAGCAATTTACCGGCGCCCCGGAGTTCGCGCAGCCGCGCGGCCAGTTCCTCCTCGATCCAGATGCACGCCCGCTCGATGCGGTCCTCGGGCATCACGAAATGCTTGGCCGGATAGATGAACGTCTGCTGCTCGCCGCCCAGGATTTCGCCCGTCACGGGGTTGAAAATGCTGAGCCGGTCCACTGCGTCGCCCAGGAACTCGATGCGGTGGGCCAAAAACTCCTCGTACGCCGGCTGCACGTCAACGCAGTCGCCGCGAACGCGGAACTTTCCGCGGCCGAAATCGACGTCGTTCCGCTCGTACTGGAGATCCACCAGGCGCCGCAGCAGGTCGTCGCGCTCGATGCGCTTGCCCGCCTCCACGCCGATGACCATCCCCTGGTAGTCCTCGGGGCTGCCCAGGCCGTAGATGCACGAGACGCTGGCCACGATAATCACGTCGCGCCGGCTCATAAGTGCGCTGGTCGCCTGGAGGCGCAGCCGGTCGATGTCGTCGTTTATGCTCGCGTCCTTCTCGATGTAGATGTCGCGGGCCGGAATGTACGCCTCCGGCTGGTAGTAATCGTAGTACGACACGAAGTACGCCACCGCGTTGTGCGGAAAGAACTCCTTGAACTCGCCGTACAACTGGGCCGCAAGGGTCTTATTGTGGCTGATGACCAGCGTGGGGGCCTGCACGCGGGCGATGACGCTGGCCATGGCGAACGTCTTGCCGCTGCCCGTCACGCCCAGCAGCGTCTGAAAGCGCCTGCCCGCCTCCAGGCCGCGCACAAGGGCCTCGATGGCCTGCGGCTGATCGCCCTTGGCCTGGAACTCCGAAACCAGTTCGAACCGGTCCATAGCGCTCTTGTGCCCCGCCCGGAAACGGTGGATTCTACCACGCTCGGCGGCAAGGGACAACGCCGGACGGGCATTTGCGACAACGAAGAACCTCCGGGCATGGTGGGGCGAGGCGAGGGCGGAGACTGCGTGAGCAATGGCGGACCGCTCGCGCGAAATGTTCAGCCGTCGCCGGCACCGCGACGCCCGCCTACGGCGCGGTGTTCCCGGCAGGCACGGCTTTCTCGGCAGGCGCTGCGGCGGGAGGTTCCGGGCGAACGGCCTCAGCGGCCGTCGCCGACGGGCCTCGAACGCGGATGACGAGCAGAACCTGCGCGGCCGCAGCGGCCTTCTCGCCCCAGGCGTCGTCGGCAACGAAGTTGACCTTCTCGGCCTCGCCTTTCTTGTCGGCCAGTTTGGCCTTCAGCGCCATGTCGGAATCCCCGGACATCCGCGCGCCGCCGGCCACGCCGCCCACCGCCCCGCCGGCCGCGCCGGCCTGCGGCTGAACGCCGTAGCCTAACTGGCCATTGAAGGCGGGCGGTGCTGCGGGGCGCGGCGCGGCCGGGGGAGCCGCGGCCGGCGGCGATGCCGCTGGGCGCGGGGCCGCGGGCGCGGCCGATGAGGCAGCCGGTGCTGCCGCCCCCGCGGAACCGCGTGCAACCTGCTCCGGCTGCGGGGGAGGCTTGTCGGCCGGGCCGGCGCCCGGCGCCGCCCCCGCCCCCGCGTACCTGCCGAAGTAGTCTCTTGCGTCGCGATCAACGTCCTTCGCGCGTGCGCCGGATTCGGTGCGCGTCAAGCCGGCGGCGGGCTTGCCGGCCGCCGCAGAGGCCTTCTCGCCAAGCGTCTGGCCGTTCTGCCGGCCGCCCTCCCGCCGGTCCGCTTCCACGGCCGGCCAAGCCGACCGTGCCACGTCGGTGCCGCCCGCATACACCTGCCCTTCCTGCGATCTCAACTCCTGCTGGAGGCGAGCGATGGCGCGGAACTCCGGGCTGGACTCGGCCCGGACGTTCATGCCGGGAGTCTCGGCCAGGCGGCTGCCGAATCGCGAGAGGCTGTCGCGGTCGGCCAGGACGAGCCACACGGCCTCGCCGTTGCGGGACGCCAGGTAATAGACGCCCGGCCGGCCCTCATCGGACTCATCAAGATAGTACGGTTCGCCGCCGCGGCGTTTTTCGAGGGCCGCCTCCTGCCGCGGCTCGCCGCGTCCCGCGGTGCTTCCGAGCGCCGTCGAGGCCGGCCGCCAGCCGCCGGCCTCGAAGAGGCCGACGAGGCGGCGGTCGGCCTCCGCCAGGGACTCGGCTTGAATGACCAGTTGAGGGGCTGCGGCGCGGAGGTTTTCGCGCGTGGCCAGGCGGGCGAGTTGGTCCGGGGCGGCACGCCCGTCGGCCACCGCGCGCATCGTCTGCCGCAGCGCCGCCGGGTCGCCAGCGGCCGCCGCCGCGCCGGTTGCGGCCTGGCGGGCCGCCTCGTGCGCAGGGCGGGCCGCGAAGGTTATCCCGACGTCCTCCTGCACCTTCAACTTGCTCGCCGCCGACGGCTCGGGCGTGGCTTCCTCCGCCGGAGGCGTGGCGGGCCGCTTGGCCCAGGCCAGCGGGCCAGCCGCAGGACCGGCCTCGGCCGCCTTCTGCTGGGCGGAGAGGCCGCCGATCGTGGCAAGCGGTTCGGCCGGCGCCGTCGGCGGCTCGGCCGGGACGACCTCTTTCATTTTTTCGCCGGCGCGGGTCTCAGACGGCGGCGCGACCGCAGGACCGGCGGTCGGCGGCGCCGGCGAAGCGGCCGGAGGCGTCGCCGGCCGCCCTCTTGAGCGCGCCAGGGCGACCGCCTCGTCCTCCGGCGCGGGCTGCGCAGCGGGCGAAGGCTCGGCCACTGCGACCTGCGCGGCGGGCGCCGCCTGGACCACTGTGAGCCGCACGGCCGGCGGCTGCTCGGCCTGCGGCTGCGCGAGCGGCGGCCCAGGAGTGTCTTTCCGGGCGTCGGCGGGGACAAGGGCGACGCCCAATTTGGCAGTCTCCGGCGCAATCTTGTAAGTGAGGTCGGCGCCGTTGATCACCGCCGCCTTCGGTTGCGTTCCCGAGGCCGCGGCCTCGCCTGCCAGGGTGACGTCGCGTGCCTCGGCCGGCATGATGGAGGCCGGCTTCTCGGCCCTGACGGGCGCGCCCGCGCCTCCGCCGCCGCCGGCGGGGACCGCGACTTGCGTGCCGTTCATCTTCATGCCGCGCGCCGCTGCACCGTCATAGTAGAAAGTGTAACCTTTTTCCGCAGCGCCGTTGACGTCGCCCTTGAGAGCGGTCTCTGCCGCGCTCTTGCGCACATCGGCATCGGCGAGGGGGGCCGGCCGGCCGGCCGGGGCGGCCTGACGCAGGCGGACCTCGTGGTCGTCGTGCAGCGCGGCCGGCACTTGAGCAACGCGACTGGCGGAGGCATCGGGCTCCGCCGTGGCGAACTCGTGGAGACGACGCACATCGGCGGGCTTATCGCCCCCGCGGCCGCGCGCGGCGGTAGCGAAGTCCGTCAGACCGGCGCCGCCCCCGGGGGCGGCAGCGGCAGGCCCGGCGGGCGCAGCGGCGGCCAGGCGGTCGGCGCCGCCGGTTTCCGTGGCCGGGGTCGCGGCCACCTCGGAGAGCGGCGCGGGCGACCGCATGGCGGTCTCGCTCAGGTAGGCCACCAGCCCGATGCCCGCGGCCAGCAGAACGGTGGCAGCAACGGCCAGGACGCGCGGCCAGGGGCGGGCACGGAGCATCGGCAGCGTGCGCTGCTGCGGCTGGCCCTCGATTGGCGCTCCCGTGGCCAGGACGCCACGGCGTTCAATCTGGCGGATGACGTCGCCGGCGAGGTGCTCCGGGGCCTTGCGCGCGGGCAGGCGGCCCAGCAGGTCCATCGTGGCGCGGAGTTCGTCGGCCAGCGTGCGGCAGCCGGCGCAGGAATCGAGGTGGGCCCGGACGCCGGCCGACAGGTCGGCCGAGAGTTCCTTGTCGAGGTACGCCGACAGATGTTCATGAACCTGATCGCACAGCATGGCCGGTTACCTCATGCCCCGCGCTTCCCTGCATCTTCGGTTCCGGTCGCGTGCCCGGCGGCCCCCGCCGCCGGCCCGGACAACACCGGTCACTGCTTCAGGAGCGGCCTGAGTTTCTCGCGCAGCATCAGGCGCGCCCGGTGGAGGCGCGACTTGACGGTTCCCGTGGGCACGTCCAGGATTTCCGCCATCTCGCGGTAATCGCAGTGCTGGATGTCGCGCAGGACGATGACGGCCCGGTGCTCCTCGTCGAGGTCGCCCAGGGCGTGCTGGACGAGGGCCTCCGTCTCGGCCGCCATGACGGGGTCGGCCGGGTCGGGCGCCGACGGGTCGGCCCAGGCCGCCTCGCCGCCCTGTTCGCCTTCGGCCGCCGATGCCAGCGAAGCATGCGCCCATTTCCTTTTTCGGCGATGGCTGAGGGCCGTGTTCACGGCAATCCGGAAGAGCCACGTGTAGAGGCTGCTTCCGCCTCGGAACCCGCCCAGGTTCTCGTACGCCTTGATGAACGCGTCCTGGAGGAGGTCGCGGGCATCCTCGGGCGACCCGACCAGGCGGAAGACGGCGTTGTAAAGCCGGTCCTGGTATCGCTGGACGAGGGCGGCGAAAGCCGTCCCGTCGCCGCCGAGCGTCCGGTTGACCAGTTCCTGGTCGGCCGGCCCGCCGCTGGATGCCGCTGGCGAACTCACATCCGATCCGTCCTTTTAGACGCCGCGCCCGCGCGCGGGTTCCCGCAAATCGCCGCGCCCGCGCCGCGGCATCGGCCCGGCGGGGCTCCGTTGCCCGCCGCGCAAACTTTGCGCCGCGGCGCTACTATATCCCGCGCCCCCGGCCGCGACAAGGGCGCCGGGCCGGGTGGTTGGCGTGACCCCTCAATTACGGGGGAAACGTTGCCGCACGGGCGCACAAGCCCGCCGGCCCCGCGTCATGCTGTACGCCCGCCGCGGGACGGCGTTCGGTAAAAAGTCTGTAACGCGCCGCCCCCGCGGCGGTATCATGCCGCCGGCCGCACCGTCAGAGCCGCGACCGTGAGGGAGCGGCGCCGTGCCAGGGCCGCGGCCTCCAGCGGGCAGAGCCGTATCAGGGCCGGGAGGGAACGCCATGGCCGCTGAACGACGGGGCATCGCCGCCGCCGGCAACTGGATTATCGACCATATATATATCTGCGATAGATGGCCGCAGGAAGAGACCCTGGCCAACATCCTGGAGGAAGGCCGCGGCACGGGCGGCGCGCCCTACAACTGCCTGGTGGACCTTGCGAAGTTCGGCCCGCCGCCCGGCCCCGGCGGCCGGCCCATCCCGCTGGAGGCCGTCGGCCTGACGGGCGACGACGCCGACGGCGAGTTC
>VGYT01000029.1 GCA_016872895.1 Planctomycetota bacterium | reverse complement strand
AAACCTGATGGGCGTCCAGGGCGGCGACCGCGGCAAGATGCACCAGGAAATCCACCGGAACCTGGCCGACCTGAACACGGTCATCCGCCCCACCTTCAACATCCTCGACGCCACGCGCGTCATGATCTCCGGCGGCCCCAGCGGCGGCCGGCGCGACCAGGTCGTCCCCGCCGGAACAATCGTCTGCGGCACGAGCGCCGTCACCGTCGACGCCTGGGCGGCCGACCCGAAGAACCTGCCCTGGCCCAAGGGCCACCACGAACTGGCCGCCGTCGAGCACATCGCCTTCGGCGCGGCCGCGGGCCTGGGCGTGGCCGACCCCGGCCGGATTGAGGTGGTGGCCTGATGCCGCATCGGGAAAAGGTAGGGCAATGAAGCCGATTCGCCTGACTGCCCATGCTCGGGCGTACACCCTGAGGCGAGGCTCACCGCTGAGGAAGTGGAAGAGGCCATCCGTGAGGCTTCCTGGGAACCCGCGCTCTGCGGCAAGATGCAGTGCCGGAAGAACTTCCCTTACCGGCGGGAGTGGGGCGGCAAACCGTACGCGACCAAGCAAGTGCGGCCGGTGTTTATCGAGGAGGTTGACGAGATCGTCGTCATCACCGTGTACACCTACTTTTTCTGAGGAGGACCTGTCATGCGAATCACATACGACGCGGAAGCCGATGCGATGAGCATTGTCTTCCAGGAAACAACCGTAACGACAAAAGACCTGGGCAATGGTATCGCCGCAGAGTTTGACAAGGACGGCCGCCTGGTCGGGATTGAAATCCTCGATGCGGCCAAGGGGGTGGGGGGCAAGGAGACCCTGCGGCAAGTCATCCTGGAAGGCATCGGCCTGAAGGTGCCCGCCTGATGGTCATGCACAAGAAGCCCCGCCATCCGCTCCACGTGGCCCGCGTTGCCGTGCAACTGGCCTTCCTGGCACTCTTCCTGGCGCTGCTGGCGCTGACCGCCCTGGGCACCGGCGTGGCCGCCAACCCGTGGCTGGCGCAACTGTTTCTCATCACGGACCCCCTGGTGCTCGTCGGGATGCTCCTGGCGGGAACTTTCACGACGGCGCTCCTTGCGGCCCTGGTGGTCGTCGCCCTGTCGCTTTTCATGCCGCGCGCATACTGCGGATGGGTCTGCCCGCTCGGCACCACGATGGACATCGTTGACGGCGTGCTGTTTCGCAATCGCGACCGCTCGAAGCACGCCTGGCCGCACCTGAGGCAGGTGAAGTACGGCCTCCTGGCGGCACTGACGGTGCTGGCGGTCTTCCGTCTGGGCGTGTTCGGATGGTTCGACCCCATCTGCATCGCCACCCGCTCGTTCGGCGTGGCGCTTTACCCGATGGCCGACCGCGCCGCGAAGGCGGGCCTCGTGGCCGCCGAGGATGCCGGGGCCGGCGCGGCCGCACGCCTGTACGACTGGGCGCAGGGCCGCGGCCTGCTCATCCTGGACTCAAACTTCAAGGAAGGCGACTACGGCGTCGGCTACGCCTGGGCGTGGACCTTCACGGCCCTCCTGCTGGCCATCCTGCTCGCGCAGGCGTACCAGAAACGGTTCTGGTGCCGCAACCTGTGCCCGCTCGGGGCGATGCTGGGCCTCCTGGGCTCGGCCAGTCCCTGGCGGCCGCGCGTCAGGCGCAGGTGCATCGCGTGCGACGCCTGCCGCCGGCGCTGCAAGACCGGCGCCTTTCAGCCCGGCCACGCTCCCTCTGCCCGCGAGGGCAAGAGCCGCTACGCCTGCCTCGTCCAGGAGTGCATCTTCTGCTTCGCGTGCGAGCGCGAGTTCTGCCCCGTGGACGCCGTTCACATCGGTTCCGGCCGCCCGGCGCCCGTGCTCCCGCAGCCGCACGTCTGTCCGGGGCGGCGGGCCCTCTTGGGCGCGGCCGCGACGGGGGCCATCCTCGGCCCGGCCTTCCTCCTTGACCGGCGGACGCGCGAGAAGGAGGAGACCAGCCCGCGGTTCCGCCCGCCGGGGGCCCTGCGGCCGGACGAAGAGTTCCTGGCCGCCTGCATCCGCTGCGGCGAATGCATGAAGGTCTGCCCCACGAACGCCCTGCACCCGGGCGGCGTCGAGAACGGCATCGCGGGCTTGTGGACGCCTACCTTCATCTTCAACATAGGTTACTGCGATTATTTCTGCGCCGTGACGCGCCAGGACGTGGACGCCGGCCGCACCGGCCGCGCAGCCAACCTGTGCGGCATCGTCTGCCCCACGGGGGCCATCGCCAAACTCACCCACGCCGAGAAGGCCAAGTGGAAAATCGGCACCGCCGTCTTCGACCACAACCGATGCCTGCCGCACGCGCGCGGCGAAGAGTGCCTCACGTGCGAAGAGCAGTGCCCCCTGCCCGATAAGGCTATCTCTCACCAGTCGGCGGCAGTGCCGAACCTGGAGTGGCTCAAGATGCCCCAGGACCGGCGGCACAGGTACGAGGAACTCGACTCGCGCCGCCAGCGCGGCGAGCGGCTCTCGGCCGAGGATGAGAAGGAACTCGCCGCCATGCCGCCCAGGATTCGCACGCTCGCCCTGCCCTACGTCCTGCGCGACCGCTGCATCGGCTGCGGAACGTGCGAGAACGTATGCCCGGTGGACGGCCCCAGCGGCGTGCGCGTGGAACGCCTCCAGACGCGCGAGATAAAGTAGTGCCGCGGTGCCGTTTTGCGCACCAAGTCTCCTGACCCACCGCGCTCTTCCGGGGCGCGAGCCGCCTGCGCAAGAGTGCGCGGCAGCTCTCCTCGCCCGCCGCGCACCGAACTTGCAGAACCGGCACAGTCGCCTTACGTACCCTCACACCGCCGGAAACGCAAGCACCAGCGGCTCAAGCGCCTCGCCGCCGAGCGGCTTGTAGCAGAGCGAGAGGCCGCCGGCACGCAGTTCGGCCAGCACCCACCCCGGCCGGCGCTGCGGCAGCGAGAAGCCCGGCGCCTGGCGCAGGTCTTTCTCGAAGTTCCAGGACGCCGCCGGCATGACCGCCTCGTGCACCCCCGCCGTGTCGCTCCAGCCGCGAAGCCCGCAGTGCAGGTGGCCGGAGAGAAACGCGACGGCCTTGCCCCGCCGGGCCTCCAGCATCTGCCGGAACTCATCTTCATGGCTGCGTATGTACCAGCCCCAGTCGGGCTCGCTGTTGGGGTGGCGGGTGACGTGCGAAAAGAGAATGGCCCGCCGCCCCGCCCCCGCGGCCGCATCCACCTGCCGCGCGACCCACTCAATCTGCGCAGCCGTCACCGTGCCGTTGTGCGAATCGGTCGTCGTGTCCTGGAAGAACACGAAGCGCCACAGCCCGTAGTCCGCCGCGTAGTCTGTCTCGGCATGGACATATTTCAGAAAAAATGGCGCCGGGTCGTGGTTGCCCGGAACCGCGTGAAAAGGCTTCTTCAGTCGCCGCGCGATCTCCATCCACTCCTCGTAGCGGCCCTCGTTCTCCTGGCCCGTATCGACGAGGTCGCCCAGGAAGACCGTCGCGGCCGCCGGGGAGGCGTTGATCTCCGCCACGGCCGCCGCCATCAGGCGCGACGGGTCGGCGGCCCCCGCCTGCGGAATCGTCGCAGGTTCCTTGCCCAGGTGCGTGTCCGACACGACGGCAAAGCAGAACGTGTCCACGTGGCGTGCCTCCCGCCCGGTCCCTGCGGCGCAGCCGGGGAGCATCGCGGCCGCCCCCGCGGCGCCGATGCAGCCCAGGCATTCTCGTCGCGTCAACGGCACGAGCCGCCTCACGTACGGCGCCGGTTCAGCCCCCGTTGAACACAGCGGGTACGGCGGCCGGGATGCGCACGCTCGCGCAACGGCCCCCCGTGCATTCGCGGGGGCTGGAATTCGCCTACGGCCGCGGGCCGTAATGGGCCGCAGGCTTGCCGAACTCGTGCGCACCCAGGTCGGGCGCCGCCCCGGCGAAGTCCTCGGCTATGTTCGGCACGACCTGCCCCGCATCAACAGCGGCGCAGCCCGCCTTCAGCGCAAGACGACGCGCGGAAAACGCCTCCCGCATGTAGCCCGCAACGTCGGGGACGTCGAACACCTCGCGGCGGCTCACGACCCGGCCGTGACGCTCGATGCCCAGGACCTGGGCCACGGCCGCCAAGTCCCGCAGCGGCTCCGGCCGCCCGCCGCCCGTGTCCCACTGAAGGAGCATGCCCGCCCCGTCGGGGTCGAAGCCGTCGTAGTCCAGGTCCGAGCGCCAATCCGGGCGGCCCTGGTAGGGCATGTTGTACGGCCCCTCGCGCTGGCGGCCGTGTGCCGACCAGATCGAGCACTCGGCCGGCCTGGCCGCCTCGTCGCGCACGAGAATCCACAGGTTGTTGCGCGAGAACGCTTTCATAAGCAGGTCCGCCCGCCCCTGGGCCGTCCGCCCGAAGCCCACGAGCGTGTTGCCCACCAGGACGTACCGGTCGGCCATGTTCGGCTTGAGAACCTGGCGGCGGGCCGACATCTCGTTTCGCACGATGTACCACGGACCGCAGAACTGCGGCTGGAAACTCACGGTGTGGTTGAAGACGCCGTGCATGCGGTTGCCCCACATGCGGATATTCGCATATCCATAATCCGGCTCGATGCCGTCGTCGGTCACGTCGCGGATGTCGTTGCCGAAAATGTCGCAGTTCCGCAGCGCGTAAGAGACGCCGTCGGCCACGTGCGAGATGCGGTTGTGGGCCACCGTGTGGCCGCCCGAGTGGTTCAGTTCCACGCCCTCGCCGCTTATGTCGCTCACGTTGACATCCGTCTTGTCGCCCACGATGACGTTGTCGGCGATGTACCACTCGGCGCACTCCGGCCTCAGGGTGATGGAGTAATGGTATCCGGAGAACCGGCAGCGGCGAACGACGACGCCGCGGCAGGCGCCGTCGGCCGTCAGGCCCTGCCCGCCTGCGCCTTCAGCCCGCCGCAGCGCCAGGCCCTCCAGCCACACGTGGCCGGCCGCCACGGTCGCACGCCGGAAGACGGCGTCGCCGTCCCCCGCGGCAAGCCAGGCGACGTGCCGGCCTTCTTCTCCCGCGCGGCTGAAGGTGAACTCGCCGTAGTCGCCCTTGTGAAGGAGGATGCGGTCGCCCGGCCCTGCGGCGGCCTGGGCCGCGTCCGGGGCACCGAACGGCCGCGACTCGGAGCCGTCGCCCCCTTCCGACCCCGGCCGCACGTGCAGCGTGCGCCCGCCGGCGGACAACTGCGGCAGCGGCCGCGTCGCCAGCGCCGTGTCGCGCACCTCCCGCCCGCCGTCGGGGTCCGACAGTTCCAGCCGCACCTCGTAGGCCGCTGCGGGCGACAGGAACATAATGCTCCCAGCCAGCATGTTGTAGGGGCGGTCGGACTTATTGTCGCCGTACTGGTTCGCGCAGTCGATGCGCAGCAGGTCCATCGCCCGCTTCCACTCGGCCGCGCCGCGCGGCCGGTAGCGGACCGTGCAGGCGGCGTTGTGGTTGGCGTCGCCCACAAGGTCCCACTCCACGCCAATGGAATAGATGGTGGCGTAGGACCGCAGTTCGCCCGGCGAGGCCGCGTCGGGGGCGGCAGCCTCAACCTCGCCGCCCGCCCCGCCCGCGCTGGCAGCCCCCAGCAAGCAGAGGATGCACGCCAGGGCCGCAGCACGGCGCACGACAATTCTCGACACTGACATATTATCCTTCCTTCTCCCCGGCGCAACGACGCCCCCCGGCCGCCGGGCGCCCCCCGGCTGCACCGCACGCCGCTGCCGTCCCCGATCAAGGCATGACCGCTTCCCTTTCCACCTTGTACTCCCTGCCCGCAAGGCGAACGCGCGGGTCGCCGAAGCCGTGGTAGATGCGCACGCGGGCCGACTCGGCCAGCGGCTTGCCATCGAGGCTCCGCAGCACGAAGAGCGGCGGCGCAGCATAATCCAGGCCGCCGAACTTCAGGGCCGAGAAGGCGGCCAGCGTCGGCCCGTCGACCAGGAATCCGTACGCCCCCAGCACTACGTCACCCCCCGCCTTCGAGCGGCACGCATACGCCGCATCGCCCAGGTTGACCGTGACCTCCACCGCCTCGGCCCCCTCGCCGAAGCGGCTCCGCCGGACCGCGCGGTCGGCCGACAGGAACTCGTGGCCCGTCATCCGCACCCGCGACGTGATTTCATTCAGCGGCGAGAGCACCTCGTATGTATTCTTGACGAACACATCATACGGGTGCATCCCCTCGGCCCAGCCGCCGTCAGAGCGGGCGAACAGGGCCGGGTCGCCCCCGCCGCGAGGCGCGGCCTTCGGCGCAGCAGGAGTGAACTCGACGGCGTCGCCCGCCACCTTGATGCGGCCGACGACGTAGCGCTGCTCGCCGTCGTCCTGGCCCTGGAGTGTCGCCCGCCGCAGGCCCTCGCGCTTGTAGAACCCCACCCGCACGTCGAACGCCCCCGCCGCGCCCTCGGGCGCCGTCACGGTGAACGGCCCGTCGACGACCTCGCCCTTCGGCCAGGCGGAAACCGGCGTCCGCGGCGCGTGGTCGTTCTGGAACCGGATGTTCTTGCCGGAGGGGTCTGTAAAGTGCACGAACACGTCCCAGTCTCCCGCGGGCGGCTCCTCGACCTGCCAGTGATACGTGATGCGCATCTGCCGCGGCCCCGCCGGCGCCGCCTCGGCCGCAAGCGGCATCACCGCAACCGCGCTGCGACCGCCAGCGGCGGGCGGAACCTCTTTCCAGTACAGGTGCGGCGGCACGCTGTGGTAGTTGAGCGGCCGGCCGATGAGGGCGTGCCACAGCACGTACTCCGCCGACCGGTTAATATCATATCCATATTTACCCCACATGGCGATGCAGTCGCGGTACACCATTTCGAAGAGGGGCAACGGCACGGCCCCCATGCCGTCCAGGAGGCCCTTGTTGTGGTAGTACGTGCCGCTTACGCCCGTCAGGCCCTCGAAGAAATCGGCGTGCGGCACGGCCCACTCGCGTCCGCACTCGCTGCCGAAACTGCCGAAGACCTCGCGGGCGTAGTCCGACAGGGCCTGCTTCGCCCTCATGTCTTCGGCCCGCGAGAGCGGGTGCTTCGGGTCGAAGCATTCCTGGAGCCCTGCCGCGTAGGTCGTGTCGATGAAGTACGAGTCCGCCCCGGAGAGTTTCTTGACGGCCGCCAGGTTCTGCGGCCTGCGGGCCAGTTCGAGCGCCTTCGGGGAGCACGTCAGGTACGCCCGTCCGCCCGCCCACAGGCCGCCCCGCACGAGCGACCCGTCGGGCCGCTTCATCACGTAGTCCTCGCTCCACGACGGCGAGTCGCGGTAAATGTCCTGGTAGTTGTCGTGCAGGCTCAGGATGTAGCCCAGGGCGCGGATGCGCCTGCACGCGTCGGCAAAGGCCGCGTCGCCGCCGCACTCCGGGGCCGTCGGCAGAACGTCGGGGTGCTGGTTGTCGTAACCGCGATGAATCCAGCCGCCCATCATGAAGAGGACGCGGTCGAGCCGGAGGTCGCGCTTCAGGTGCTCGGCCACCTGGGCCGCCTCGTCGAACGTCCAGTTGACCCTGACGGAGACCTCCTTCGCGGAGTCCTCGCTCATCCTGCGCGACAGGGTGCTCCAGAGTTTGTAATTGGCGGCCCCGAAGTACCTGGCGCGCTCGGGGTGGCCCCGGAGTTTCTCGTCCCACGTGACCGCCAGGCCGCGCGACGCGGCCGCGCCGCGGTACGCCTTCGCCACCGCCGCGGCGTCGCCCTTGCCGGGGAACTGCACGCGCACGCCGCGCGCCGACTTCCTGAGGACCATCGAGAGGCCCAGCACCTGCCTGGCGGGCGCCCCCGTGGCCCCTACGGTGCTCTTCACTTCCGCCACGGCGTAGCAGTCGTCCCACGTGACGAGGGCGGCCGCGCCGCCCTTCAGAACGCCCACCATCTGCATGTGGCAGCCTTCATATGCATAAGTATCAAAAGATTGCGAGAACGCCTTGCCGCTGTCGGCGGGGATGAAGAGGCCCTCGCGCACGGGCACGAGGACGGCCCCCTTCTCCGCGTCGGTGGTCCAGAACGCTTCATCGAGGATGCGGATGCTCTCGACGGCGGCCGGGTCGGACGCCTCGTACGAGAAATCGAGCGCCCGGCCATCGGCGGCGGGCAGGATTCTCACGCGGACCCACGGGCCGCCGCCGCTGGCGACGGGTCGGAACGTCGCCTCCACGCCGCCGCCCGCCGCGCGGGCCTCGCACCGCTCCAGGCTCAGGCCGGTCGGCTTGCCCTCGACCTTGAGCATGGCCTGGCCGAATCGCGGGCGGAAGGGGCCGGAGCGCCACGTTACGCCGCCGGTCTTGTCGGCGATCTCCCATGCGCCCGTGGCGGGCGAGAGGGAGAATCGCAGGTGCGGCGTCTCGACGGAGACGTTTGGCTCCGCAGCCGGAGCGGCCGCTAGCCCGGATGCACCGCCCCCCGCGCACGCAGCAGCCCAGCCGCAAAGCAAGGCGAAGAATACCGGCAAGACGATTCTCAGGCGCATGACGCATTCCTCGGTGACCGGCGCTTCAGCGTGCCGGCCGTGTCCAGGCGTGTCGCATGGCGGCAACATTGTCGCAACGCCCGGCCGGCCCTGCAAGGACATTGGTTGCGGACTCAGCCGGCGGCGGCTACCATGGGCGCGCGGCAAGCAGTGCCGCGACCGTAGGGGAGCGGTGCAGCGGCCCCAGCGGAGGCGCACGGCGATGGGCGAGAGCGACCGGGTTCTGACCGACCCCGTCTGCGGCATGACGGCGGACCCGCGGGACTGCGCGGGGTCCGCCGAGCACGCCGGCCGAACGTACTACTTCTGCTCGGAGCACTGCCTGGGGAAGTTCCGCGCCGACCCGGAGAAGTACCTGGCCGCGCGGCCCCCTCTGCGGGAGCAAGCCGGGGAACCGCCCGAGTCCGCGGCCCCCGGCGCGGTTTACACCTGCCCGATGCACCCGGAGGTCCGCGAGCAGCGGCCCGGCCCGTGTCCGAAGTGCGGCATGGCGCTTGAGCCGGCGGCTGCGGCCGCCGCGCCCGGAGCGGAGGAGAACCCTGAACTGCGCGACATGACGCGGCGGTTCTGGGCAAGCCTTGTTTTCACGGCGCCGGTGCTGGCCGTGGCCATGTCGGAGATGCTGCCGGGCGCGCCGCTCCAGCACGCGGCCGGGACGGCGGCGCTTAAGTGGATTCAACTCGCCCCGGCCACGCCCGTGGTCCTGTGGGGCGGGTTGCCGTTTTTCCGTCGCGCAGCAGCCTCGCTTATCTCGTTTCGTCTAAATATGTTCACGCTTATTGCCCTCGGGACGGGGCTGGCGTACCTCTACAGCGTGGCGGCCACGGTTGCGCCGGGCGTCTTCCCGGAGTCGTTCCGCGGGCACGGGGGCGAACCGGGCGTCTATTTCGAGGCCGCCGCCGTCATCACCACGCTCGTGCTGCTTGGGCAGGTGCTCGAACTGCGGGCTCGCGGCCGCACGGCGGGGGCCATCCGGGCGCTCATGGGCCTCGCGCCGAAGACCGCCCGCCGCATCGCCGACGACGGTGCGGAATCCGACGTGCCCGTGGGCGAGGTCCGCCCCGGCGACCGCCTGCGCGTCCGCCCCGGAGAACGCATCCCCGCCGACGGCGCGGTCATCGAGGGCGCGGCCGCGGTCGATGAATCCATGCTCACCGGCGAGCCGATGCCCGCCGAGAAGCGCCCCGGCGACCGCGTGACCGGCGGCACGGTCGCAGCCGCCGGCGCACTCGTGATGCGGGCCGAGCGCGTCGGGCGGGACACGGTCCTTGGCACAATAGTCCGCATGGTCCAGGAGGCGCAGCGCAGCCGCGCGCCCGTGCAGCGGCTGGCCGACAATGTGGCGGCGTTGTTCGTGCCGGCGGTCGTGGCCGCGGCGGCCGCCACGTTTGCCGCGTGGGCCCTCTTCGGGCCGGCCCAGGAGCGCATGGCCCACGCGCTCCTCAGCGCCGTGGCGGTGCTGATTATCGCGTGCCCGTGCGCCCTGGGCCTGGCGACGCCCATGTCCATTATGGTGGGCGTGGGCCGCGGGGCCGCCGCCGGCGTCCTCATCAGGAACGCCGAGGCGCTGGAGACACTTGAAAAGGTAGATACCGTGGTCATCGACAAGACCGGCACGCTGACCGAGGGCCGCCCGCACGTGGCGTCGGTCGTAGCCTGGGGCGGCTCGTTCGAGTTCGACGTGCTGCGCCTGGCCGCCGGACTGGAACGCGCCAGCGAGCACCCCCTTGCGTCGGCCATCCTGGCGGCGGCGGCAGCGCGCGGCACGAAGCCCGGCGAGGTCCGCAACTTCGCTGCCTTCCCCGGCCTGGGCGTGGCGGGCGAGGTGGACGGCCGCGCGTGCATCCTGGGCAGCCGCGCGCTCCTCCAGGAGCGCGGCGTGGAGACCGGCGACCTTGCGGCACGGGCGGAAGACCTGCGGCGCGAAGGGCAGACGGTCGTCTTCCTCGCCGTGGACGGCAAGGCCGCGGGCCTCGTGGGCGTGGCCGACCCCATCAGGCCGACCACCGCGGAGGCCATGCGCCTGCTGCGCGAGGACGGCCTGGAGATCGTCCTGGCGAGCGGCGACGGCCGGACCACCGCCGAGGCGGTCGCGCGGCGGCTGGGCATCAAGCGCGTGTATGCCGAGGTCCGCCCGGACCAGAAGGGCGATATCGTCCGCCGCCTTCAGGCCGAAGGCCGCACCGTCGCCATGGCCGGCGATGGCATCAACGATGCCCCCGCCCTCGCACAGGCCCACGTGGGCATCGCCATGGGCACCGGCACGGATGTGGCCATGGAAAGCGCGGGCGTTACGCTGGTTCGCGGCGACCTGCGCGGCCTTGCGCGGGCCCGCCGCCTCAGCCGCGCGACTATGCGGAACATCCGCCAGAACCTCTTCTTTGCCTTCGTGTACAACGTCGTGGCGATTGCGGTGGCGGCGGGGGCGCTGTATCCGCTGGCGGGCCTTTCGCCGACGCCGATGATGCCGATGATCGCCGGCGCCGCGATGAGTTTCTCGAGCGTGTCTGTCGTCACGAACGCCCTTCGCCTCCGCCGTGCGCCGCTGTAGCCGCGCTTCGCGCTTGACGGTCCCGCGTCAGGTGACTATAGTTCTCATTGCCCGGCCGCGCCCGCGTCCTTGGGAATCGGCATATGGCCAAACACAAACCGCACCAGGTGCTGTTCGATGTTTTGCGCCGGGAGCCCGCCGCGGCGCCCGGCGGGGCGGCCCGGCCCGGGCCGGCGGTGCGGCGGACGCCGTCGGCCCCCGCCGCTCAACCGGCCGCGGCGGCCCACCCGGCCCCTGCCGCCAGGACGCCCGAGAAGCCGCGGCCCGAGGCGGCCGCCCGCTCCGCGCGGCCGTTCTCCGCGGCGCCGCCGGCGCCCTTCCTTCTGCGGCAGGTGAGCGTGCCCTTCTCGCACCTCTTGCTGGGCGCCCTGACGGCCGCGTGCCTCATCGCCATTGCGTTTGCGGTGGGGACGCGCTACGGCCCGGAGCGCCTGCCGGCAACCGAGAAACATCCGACGTTCGCCGAAATCCAGGGCAAGGGCGCCACGCCGGGGCTGGTGGCCCCCGGGCCGAGCCAGCCAGTTCCGGGCAAGGTCGGCGTCGAGCGTCCGTCGGCGCCGCCCGCCGGCCCGCCGTCTCCGGCGGCTCCCGGGCGCCCCGCGCCTGGCAGCCCCGCGGAGACGCCGCGCCCGGCCGGGGCCGGGCGTCCGGCCCTTACCGAGACGCCCGCCCCGGGGGCGCCGCACTACCGCGTGCGCATTGCGCGGCTGGCGGTGTCGCAGCCGGAGGCCATCGACAAGATGCGTGCGTTTCTGTCGCAGAAGGGCGTCGAGACCGAACTGGACACGCGCAGCGGCTACTACGTGCTGTACAGCCGCGACCGCTTCGCCGACAAGAGGAAGTCCGACGACCTGGCGGCCGAGATCAACCGCCAACTCGGAGAATTTGAAAAATCAACACGCATACCTACATCGAAGGACGCCTATTCCATCCTGGTAACCAAGGAGTGAGCGGATGTCGCTGGACAAGAGCCTGAAGAGCCGCGGCGCCCTGGTGCGCCATCGCAACGTGCTGACGCGGGCGGAGCGCATCGAGCGCCTCAAGGACGCCGGCAAGTGGGACGACCAGAAGGACGTCTTCGGCCTGCCGAAGGTCGCCCACCGCAAGGTCACGACGAAGAAGATCAAGGTCGCGGCCGCCGCCGCCCCGGGCGCCGAGGGCGCCGCAGCGGCCCCGGGCGCCGAGGGCGCCGCCGGGAAGGCGGCAGGCGCGGCCGCCACGAAGGCCGCCCCGCCCGCCAAGGCCGCACCCGCCAAGCCGGCCGCCAAGGGCAAGGCGTAATCTCGCTCCGGCGACGTTCTCGGCGGCGCCGTGCTTTCGCAAGCGAAAGCACGGCACCAGGCGTGGTTCCTTGCGCCGGCGCTCCTGCGACAGGACCGGCCCCGGCGTCTTCACCGGGGGCTGAATGCAAAGGAGGCCCGCCTTGACGGAAGGCATCCCCCTGGCCGACCGCATGACCCACATCGACGCGTCCGGCATACGCAAGGTCTTCGACCTGGCTGCCCGCCTGAAGAGCCCCATCGACCTGAGCATCGGCCAGCCCGACTTCGACGTGCCCGACGCCGCCAAGGACCGGGCCATCGACGCCATCCGCAAGGGCCGCAACCGTTACACCGTCACGCAGGGCGACGCGGAACTCAGGGAGGCCGTCGCGGCCGACCTGGCCCGCGAGTTCGGGCGGTTCGACGGGCCGGTCCTGGTGACCAGCGGCGTCTCGGGCGGCATCCTGCTGGCGCTCCTGGCCGCCGTCAACGCGGGCGACGAAGTAATCATTCCCGACCCGTATTTTGTCATGTACAAGCACCTGGTGAACCTGCTGGGCGCGCGGCCGGTGTTCGTCGACACGTACCCGGACTTCCGCGTGCGGGCCGACCGGCTGGAGGAGGCCGTCACGCCGCGCACGCGCATGATAATCCTCAACAGCCCGTGCAACCCCACGGGGGCGGTGCTTCCGGCCGAGGACCTGGCGGCGGCCGTGGCGGTGGCAAGGCGGCACAACCTGCTACTGATGTCCGACGAGTGCTACAACGCCTTCACATATGACAGTCCGTTCGCCAGCGCCTGGCCGCTGTACGACCGCGTCATCCTGCTTCGCGGCTTCTCGAAGACGTACGCCATGACGGGCTGGCGGCTGGGGTACGCCGTCGGGCCGGCCGAAATCATCCAGGCGATGACGACGCTCCAGCAGTACACGTTCGTGTGCGGGCCGGCGCCCCTCCAGGCGGGGGCCGTGGCGGCCATGGAGACGGACCCGGCCCAGCGCATCGCCGACTTCCGCGCCCGCCGCGACCTGGTTTACGAGGGCCTGCGCGGGCGGTTCCGCGTCGAGAAACCCGGCGGGGCGTTCTACATTTTCCCGCAGGCCCCCGGCGCGAGCGCCACCGCCTTCGTCAGCCGCGCAATTGAGGCGGGCGTCCTGGTCATCCCCGGCGGCGTCTTCAGCGAGCGCGACACGCACTTCCGCATCGCGTATGCCGCCGGCCGCGAGACGATCGAGCGCGGCCTGGAGGTGCTGAACCGCCTGGCGCGAGAGGCCGGCGCGTAGCGGCGAATCGCGCCCCAGGCGCTTAGCATGCCGACGCCGGTGCTGCGCGGGCATGCGTCGGCATTCCTACAAGGCATGTTCGGCAACCGGGGCGCCCCAGGCGGGGCGCCCGCCGCGC
Organism: Planctomycetota bacterium; assembly: GCA_016872895.1. Classification (GTDB taxonomy): domain Bacteria; phylum Planctomycetota; class Phycisphaerae; order FEN-1346; family FEN-1346; genus VGYT01. Next base: position 10,542 of record VGYT01000029.1, on the reverse strand, counting down.
GCCCTTGCCCGACTTTTTGGCTTGCATCCGGCGGAAGGCGCTGCTAGATTTCCCGCCCTTAGTTTTCGGCCTGCGGGCCTGCGGCGCAAATATCTTTGCACGGCGCCGCGGCCGGTCTGTAGAATGGCGGTTCATAGCGAGCAATGAGATTCTATCTGGTTGACCGCATTCTGGAACTCGAGCCGCCCAAGCGGATCGTGGCCGTCAAGAGTCTCAGCCTGGCCGAGGAGTACCTGGCGGACCACTTTCCGGCCTACCCGGTGCTGCCCGGCGTGATGATGCTCGAGGCGCTGGTGCAGTCGGCGGCGTGGCTGGTGCGGGCGAGCACCGACTTCCAGAAAACCGTCATCCTGCTGCGCGAAGCGCAGAACGTGCGGTACGGCGCCTTCGTGCGTCCGGGCGGCCAGTTGCTGATGGAGGTCGAGGCCGTCGGGATCGGCCCCGCAGCCAGCCGCTTCAGGGCCGCCGGCCAGTGCGAAGGACAGCAGGCCGTCCAGGCGCGACTGACGCTGGAGCACCTGAACATCGCCGACGACGACCCCGGCCGCGCAGACCTCGACGCCGGCCTGCGGGCGTTCTGGCGGCAGCGGTTCAAATTGATCGGCGGTCCCCAGGCCCTGGCGGCGCGGGCCCAGCCGTGAAGCAGCCGCGCTCCGCCCGGCCGGCCCGCGGGACGCATCAGCAAGGAGGCGAACCGACATGGCGCCCAGCCGCGATGAAATCACCGAGAAGGTCCGCCAGGCGCTGGTCGACGCCCTGGGCGTCGACGAGGACGAGGTCATCCCCACGGCCCGCATCGGCGCAGACCTGGGCGCCGAGAGCATCGACTACCTGGACATCGTCTTCCGCCTGGAGAAGGCGTTCAACATCAAGATTCCGCGCGGCGACCTCTTTCCGGACAACATCCTGACGAGCGAGGAGTTCGTCCAGAACAAAAAACTCACCGACCGGGGCCTCGCGGAACTCAAGGCCCGCATGCCGTTCGCCGACCTGTCGAAGTTCGCGCAGAACCCGAACGTGGACGACATCGCCGACCTGTTCACCGTGGACATGATCGTCCGCTACGTCGAGGCGAAACTGGCCGGCCCGGCGGCCTGAGCGCGCCGGGAACCTCAAGTTCGAGCCGCCGCCGGTCAGCCGGCGTTTTTCGGAGACCCGATGCGCTGGATATGGATTGACAAGTTCGTTGAGTTCGAGCGCGGCCGCAGGGCCGTCGCCGTCAAGAACGTCTCGCTGGCCGAGGAACACCTGCACGACCACTTCCCCGGCTACCCGGTGCACCCCCCGACGCTTATGATAGAAGGCATGGCGCAGACGGGCGGCGTGCTGGTGGGCGAGGCGCTGGACTTCCGCGAGAAGGTCATCCTGGCCAAGGTCACGCGGGCAAGGTTCCACCGCCGCGTCGTTCCGGGCGACCAGATACGCCTCGAGGCCGCCGTCGTGGGCGAGGTCCGCCCCGAGGGCGCAAGCATCGACGGCCGCATCACGCGGGGCGCCGACCTCGTGGCCGAAATCCAGATGATGTTCGCTCACCTGGACCAGTCGCGGGCCCCGCTGGAACTGGGTGACGAGAACTTCGTGTTCACCGAGGATTTCATCCGCCTGCTGCGCATGCGGCAGTTGAACCACCTGGCCCCGCCGCCGCCCCGGCGCGACGTTCCGCAGGAGGGCAGGCCCTGACCCGGAGAAAGGCCGCGTGAGCCGCCGCATCGTCATCACGGGACTCGGGGCCGTTACACCCGCCGGCGTGGGCGCCGCGGCGTTGGCGGCGGCCGTGCGCGAGGGCCGATCCGCCGTCGGACCCATAACGCGGTTCGACGCATCCCGCCATCCCAGCCGCGTGGCTGGCCAGGCGCCCGACTTCGACCCGTCCGAAGGCGTCCGCAAGGAGCAGGGCAGATACATCAAGAAGAATATCAAGGTCATGGCCCTTGATATTCAACTGGCCGTGGCCGCCGTCAACCTGGCCGTCCTCGACAGCGGCCTGCCGCCGGGCGACCCGAAGGCGGGCCAGGCCGTCCTGCCCACCATCGACCACGCGCGGCTGGGCATGGTCTTCGGCACGAGTTTCATACCCACGGAACTCGACGACCTGGCCGCGCCCATCCAGGCCGCCCAGGGCGCGGACGGGCAGTTCACCCTCAAGGGGTGGGGGGAGCGCGGCATAGCGCAGATGTTCCCCCTGTGGCTTCTGAAGTATCTGCCGAACATGCACGCCTGCCACGCGGGCATTTTGTGGGACGCCCAGGGCCCGAGCAACTCCCTGACGACGAGCGACGCGGGCGGCCTGCTGGCGGTGGACGAGGCGGCTCGCATCATCCGCCGCGGACACGCCGACTGGATGCTCGCCGGCGGCGCGGAGAGCCGCGTCCACCCCGTCCTGGTCCTGCGGTACTGCCTCGCGAATCGCCTGGCGACGGCCAACTCGATCCCCGCGGCAGCCTGCCGCCCGTTTGACCTCGACCGCACGGGCGCCGTGGCCGCCGAGGGCGCCGCCGCCGTCATGCTCGAAGCCGCCGACGTGGCCGAAAAACGCGGCGCACGCATCTACGGCGAAGTGCTCGGCACAGGCGCGGGCACCACGACTGCGGGCATCAACGCTTGCGACGCCGACGGCCGGGCCGTCGCCACCGCCGTCCGCCGCGCTCTGGCCGCCGCCGCCGTCCAGCCGGCAGACCTCGGAGCAATCGTCGCGCACGGCACGGCCTTCGCCCCACAGGATTCCAGCGAGGCCGCAGGACTGCGGGCCGCGCTCGGACCGGCCGCCGAGACCGTGCCCGTCACCGCCATCAAGGGCGTCACGGGCAACATGGGGGCGGCCGGCGGCGCGGCGGAACTGGTCGTGGCCCTCCTGCTGCTCGGCGGAGGCCGCGTGCCGCCCATCCTGAACTGCTCGCGGCCGGACCCCGCCGCCGGGCTTAACCTGGTGGTCGGCCGCGCGGCGCCGCTGCGGAGCGACCTGGTGCTGGTGACGAGCAACGCCGTCGGCGGCCAGGCCGCCGCCGCCGTCGTGCGCATCAAGAAATAACCGCGGGCAAAGAGCGCTCGGCCCTGCTCGTTCAGCCGCGGGCCGACTTGCCCGCCGTAGTCCCGGCGTGCCGGGACGAAGGCGGGGGGCGAGCGCGAATCAATCATGAAACGACGCGTCGTCATCACGGGCATCGGCTCCGTCACGCCGCTCGGCCTGTCGGTCGAGGAGACGTGGCGGAACCTCATCGCCGGCAAGAGCGGCATCCGCCCTATCGCCATCTTCGACGCCGGGACGTTCCCGACCACCTTTGCCGCCCAGGTGCCGGACTTCGACCTTGCCCCCTACGTCCGTAATCCGGGCGAGTTCCGCAAGGCCGGCCGCAACGTGCGATTCGCCATGGCCGCCGCGCGGCAGGCCGTGGACGACGCCGGCCTGGCCGCCGGGCGCTTCGACCCGGAGCGCACAGGCATCTACATGGGTTCCGGCGAGGGCGCCCTCGACTTCTTCACCCTGTGCCAGTCCGTCGCGCACGGCACGGGGCCCGACGGCAAAGTCAGCGCCGCCGGGTTCGCCGAGATGGGCTTCAAGCGCTACGACGCCATCTGCGAACTGGAGCAGGAGCCGAACATGCCCGCCAACCACCTGGCGGCAGAGTACGGCATCTGCGGCCCGACGTACTCGTGCCTGACGGCCTGCGCCGCCAGCACGCAGGCCGTCGGCGAGGCGATGGACCTCCTGCGCATCGGCGAACTGGACACCGTGATAGCCGGCGGCACGCACTCGATGATCCATCCGCTGGGCGTCACGGGCTTCAACCTGCTGACGGCCATCTCCACCGGGCCGAAGGACCAGCCGTGGCGGGCCAGCCGTCCGTTCGACCGCGACCGCGCCGGGTTCGTCCTGGGCGAAGGCTCCACCGTCATGATCCTGGAGAACCTGGAGCATGCGCGGGCACGCGGGGCGAAAATCCGGGCCGAACTCACCGGCTACGGCTCCAGCACCGACGCCTACCGCATGACCGACATCCACCCGGAGGGCCGCGGCCCGGCCGCCGCCATACGCATGGCCCTCCAGGACGCCGGCGTGCGGCCGGAGGACGTGGATTACATCTCCGCCCACGGCACCGGCACACAGGAGAACGACAAGGTCGAGACGCTGACCGTGAAACTCGTCTTCGGGCCGCACGCACACAAGGTGCCCATCTCCAGCGTCAAGAGCACCCTGGGCCACCTGATTGCCGCCGCCGGGGCCACCGAACTTATGACGTGCGTCCTGGCCATCCGCGACCAGGTCCTGCCGCCGACGATGAACCTCGAGACGCCCGACCCGCAGTGCGACCTGGACTACGTCCCGAACGCCGCCCGCAAGGCCCGCGTCGAGGTGTGCCTGTCGAACTCGTTCGGCTTCGGCGGGCAGAACGATTCCCTGGTGGTCCGCCGCTTCGTGCCGTAGTTCGGCCCGCCGCTGCTTGGCATTCCCGGCCATCTTGTTACAATGGCGAACAAGCCTGGCCCCGCCGGATGGTCCGGCGCGGGCGGCTGCGCACGGATTCCACCATGATGCAGATGCTGGCCACGGCGCTGTTGCTGGCCGAAGAAGCGGGCGGCGGATGGCTGGGCCGGCACTGGCCGCTGCTGGCCGCCTGCGCCTTGGTCCTGGGCATCCTGCTGATGCTCGTGATGCTGGCCCGGTATCTGCGCATCGCCATCAACCTGTTCCTCGACACGCCCCTGCCCGTCACGGCCAACCTGCACGACTACGAGCCGCCCGAGGGCGAGATCGTCGCGTTCCCGAGCCTTGAAGGGCGGCACCTGCGGGGCATGTTCATCGACCGGCCGCCGGGCCCGGCCGACAAGGGCACAGTCATTTTCTGCCACGAGTTCGCCAGCGACATGATGAGCGCCGGCCGGTACGCCCGGCCGCTGGTCGAGGCAGGGTACACGGTCTTTACGTTCGATTTCCGGGGCCACGGCGAAAGTTTCGCCCCGCCGCACTTCGAGCCGCGGCACTGGCCCTCCAACCACGACGTCAACGACATCCTGGCCGCCATCGCGTACGTCGAGAGCCACCGCGAGACCGACGGCAAAGGCGTGGGCGTCCTGGGCATCAGCCGCGGCGCGAGCGCCGCCGTCGTCGCCGCGGCGCTGAGCCCGTCAATCCGGTGCCTCGCGCTGGACGGCGCGTTCTCGACCGACTTCTCCATCGACGAACTCATGAGGCGCTGGGCACAGATTTTCGTGCGCATCGACCTGGCGCGGGCCGACCGCACCTTCTCCGTTTACCGCTTCTTCCGGGCGCTCACGATGTTCTACGTGGAACTGAAGTGCCGGTGCCGGTTCCCGAGCACGCGCCGGGCGCTCGTGAAACTCGATTCCGTGCCCATCCTGTTCATCCACGGCGAACGCGACGCCTACGTGCGCCCGGAGCAGGCGCGGGTCCTGTTTGACCTCAAGCCGGGCGCCAAGGAACTCTGGATATGCCCCGGGGCAAAGCACAACCAGTCGGTTGCCACGGAGCCGCAGACGTACGCCCGGAAGATCGTGGAGTTCTTCGACCGGCACCTGGCCGCCGCGGCGGCGCCGCCGACCTCTGCGACGCCGCCAGCCGCCGCGGCGCCGCCGGGCGCACTTGCGCCGCGGACCGCCGGGTGAGGCGCGGCCGATGAAAACCCCGCTCGGAATCCGGTTCCGCCGCCTGCTGTGGACGCCGCTGCGCGCCGAGGCGAAACTCCTGCGCCGCCGCTGGCTCCACGCGGTCCAGCACGCCGACGAGGTGCAGTCGCGGCTGCTGGCGCACATCCTTGCGCAGGCGGCCGAGACGGATTTCGGCCGCCGCCACGGCCTGGCCCGCGTCCGCACCATCCGCGACCTGCGCAAGGCCATGCCCGTCGCCGGGTACGAGCGCGTCGCCCCGTACGTCGAGCGCCTGAAGCGCGGCGAGACGGAAGCGCTGCTGCCCCGCGGAACGCGCCTGCGTATGTTCGCCATGACGAGCGGCACGACCGGATCGCCCAAGTACATCCCCGTGACCGACGCCGTGCTGAAGGCGTACCGCCGCGGGTGGCACGTGTGGGGCGTTTTCGCGCTGGACGACCACCTCGACGCCTTCGGGGCGAAGATCCTCCAACTCTCCAGCCGCATGGACGAGCAGACCACGCCCGCGGGCATCCCGGCGGGGGCGATGTCGGGCTTCACGGCCTACGCGCAGCGCGGCCCCATCCGCCGCGCCTACGTCTTGCCGCCCGAGGCCAGCCGCGCCGCCGACACCGCCACGAAGTACTACCTCGCCTGCCGCCTGGGCCTGCCGGAGCGCCGCGTCCTTCCGATTACGGCCAACCCGAGCACGCTCCTGGGCCTGGCTCAGGCGATGGACGCCGGGAAGGAGGCGCTCCTTCGCGACCTGGCCGACGGCACGCTGCGGCCGGACCTGGCGCTGGACGCCGGCGCCCGACGCCTCATCGAGCGGCGCCTGGCGCCCGCGCCCGGGCGGGCTCGCGAACTCGAACGATGCATCAAGGCATCAGGGCATCTTTATCCAAAAGATGCGTGGGAACTGCCGCTCATCGGCACCTGGAAAGGCGGCACGCTGAGCCTGTACCTGCGCGAGTTGGCGGAATACTGGGGCGACGCGCCCCTGCGCGATATCGGCCTCATCGCCTCCGAGGGGCGGTTCTCCGTCCCCATGCGAACCGAGGGCAGCGCGGGCGTCCTGGAGGTAACGGGCGCCTGCTTCGAGTTCGTGCCCGAGGACCAGGTCGAGCGGCCGCAGCCCGAGGCCCTCCTCCCGCACGAGGCCGAGGTCGGCCGCAATTACTTCCTCGTCCTGACCACGCCGGGCGGCCTCGTGCGATACGACATCCGCGACCTGGTGCGGGTCGTCGGCCGCGTCGGCCGCGCGCCCGCCATCGAGTTCCTGGGCAAGGGCGCGCACGTGTCGAACCTGACGGGAGAGAAGATCTCCGAGTTCCAGGTCACAAGCGCCGTGGGCGGCGTCCTGGCTCGCCTCCGCCTGCCGGTGCGCAATTACTGCCTGGCCCCGACGTGGGATACCGTCCCGCATTACAGCCTGCTGGTGGAGGAATGCGACGTGCCCCCCGCTCGCGGGGCGCAACTCGCCGCCGCGGTGGACCGGGCGCTGCGCGGCCTGAACATCGAGTACGAGACAAAACGGGCAAGCGGACGCCTGCGCTCCGTGTGCGTCAAGACCATCCCCCCGGGCACGTGGCAGGCGTTCGACGCCCGCGCCGTGGCCGCGCGCGGCGGGCGCATCGAGCAGTACAAGCACAAGTTCCTTATGAGTACGGTGGACTTCGAGCGGCAGTTCCCCGTGTGCGCTGCCTACGCGCCGCCAGATGCATGACATCCATGCGACTGAAGATCATCGCCTGCGAAGTCGTCGCACGAGAACTCTACTGGTGCGCGGCGCACGCACGCCACGCCGCCGACGTCACCCTTCTGCCTCAGGGCCTCCACGACAACAGCGACACCTGCCGCGCACGCCTCCAGGAACTCATCGACGCGGCCGGGCCGGACCGCTATGATGCCGTACTGCTGGGCTACGGCCTGTGCAACAACAGCCTCGTGGGCGTGCGCGCGGGGAGCGTGCCGCTCGTCGTGCCGCGGGCGCACGACTGCATCACGCTCCTCCTGGGTTCGAAGGAGCGGTACGCGCGCCTCTTTGCCGAGCATCCGGGCACGTACTGGTTCTCAAGCGGGTGGCTGGAGTGCCAGGATAAGCGGGGCGAGCGCTTCGAGCCGCGGCAGAACTCGGGCCTCGGGCCGGCGTACCGCGGGGCAGACTACTCCGCCCTCGTCGCCAAGTATGGCGAGGAGAACGCCCGCTACCTCGCCGAGTTCATGAGCCGCTGGGAAGAGCATTACACGCGCGGCGTGCTGATTGAGTTCGACTTCGCCCGCGGCCTGGCCCTGGCCGACCGCGTGCGCGAAATCTGCCGCGACAAGGGCTGGCAGTTCGCCGCCGTCCCGGGCGACCTCGCGCTGCTTCAGGCGGCCCTCGACGGCGAGTGGGACGACGCGCGGTTCCTCGTCGTCCGCCCCGGCCAGGCCGTCCGGGCCTGCTACGATGAGGCCATCCTGGCGGCGACATCAGTGCTGCAACCGTGAGGGAGCGGTGCCGGGTCAGTGCCGCGACCGTAAGGGCGCGGCGGCGTATCAGTACCGCGGCCGTAAGGAAGCGGCGCCGTTCTCGTACCGTAACCGCCGTGGAACCGCGGCGGGCCGGAGGGCTGCATGAACCAGGCGCTCGAAATCATCCGCCTCCTGGGCCTGGCGAAGGCCGTCCGGACCAAGACGCGCTTCGACCGCGCCCTGCCGCACGTTCGCGGCTACGCCGTCTGCGGGTGTCTGTGGGCCCTGCTGGAGACGGGTGCGCTTGACCGCCTGCTTGATGCCGACTCGCTGCCCCTCGACGCCCTGGCGCAGGGCCTCGACCGCCGCGTCCTGGAGAGCATCCTGGGCTACCTCGACGGCCTCGGCCTGGTGCGCCTCCAGGACGGGCGCGTGCGGGCCCTGGCGCGCCTGCGCCGCCTCATGGCCGAGCCGCGCGGATTCTTTGAACTCACGTATGCCTATGCGCCGGTCTTTGCGCGGCTGCCGGACATGCTGGCCGGGCGCGCCGCGTACGGGCGCGGCGTGGCCCGCCTGGGCAAGTACGTCGGCCGCGGCAGCGGACAACTCTGCCGCACCCTGCCCTACCCCGTCATGGCCGACATGCTGCGCCGCCGGGGGGCGCGGCTGGTGCTTGACCTGGGCTGCGGCGACCTGGCGTTCCTTTTCTTCGTGTGCGACGCGCTGCCGCAGGTGCGGGCCGTCGGCATAGACGTCGACCCGCCCACCGTCGAGTACGCCCGCGAAGTCCTGGCCGCATCGCCGCACAAGGGCCGCATCGAGGTCCGCCCGGCCGACATGTTCGACCTTGCGGCCCTGGCCCGCGAGCGGCCCGACATCGACGCGATCACCGCCGTCGATACCTATCACGAGTACCTGGCCCAGGGCGAGGAGAAGGTCGTCGGCCTGCTGCGGCAACTCAGGGCCGAGTTCCCGCGGACGCTCCTCTACGTCGGCGAGTTCTGCAAGCAGCCGCACGAGAAACTCCGCAGCCGCCCCACGGCCTTCCTGGAGCATCACCTGTACCACGACCTGACGAACCAGGTGATCGCCGACGCGGCCGCGTGGCGCCGCATGTTCGCCGCCGCCGGCCTGGCCGTGCTCGAAGAAAAGGTCTTCGACATCGTCGGCCACGGGTACTTCGTGCTGCGGTAGAGCGCATGACCCACCCGCGCGTCAGCATCTACGAGGCCGACTACGATCGCCTCGACCGCGCCGTCGAGCAGGCCCTCGACGCCTATGCCCCGCCCATCGAGGGCCGCTTCGTGCTCGTAAAGCCGAACATCCTCGGCGCCATGGCCCCGGCGCGGGCCGTCAACACCCATCCCAGCCTCGTCCGCGCGGTCGTCCGGGCCCTTGAGCGCCGCCGCGCGGGACGCATCATCGTCGGCGACAACTCCGGCATGCGGGCCTACGGTTCCGGCGACCACGCCGCCCGCGTCGCGGGCATCCTCGAAGCGGCCGGGCCGCACTTCGTCAACCTGGCCGCATCGCCGCTGCCCGTGCAGGTGAACTCGCCCTTCGCCCGGGAACTCGTCTTCTCGCGCGAGGTGCTCCAGGCCGACGTCCTGGTAAGCCTGCCCAAGATGAAAACGCACGTGGCCACCGCCGTCACGGGGGCAATCAAGAACTCGTTCGGACACCTGGTGGGCGGCGAGAAGACGCGGCTCCACCGCGAGGCCCCCGGCGCCGATGACTTCGCACGCGCGGTCGTTGACGTGTTCCAGGTGCGCCCGCCCGACCTTGTCATCCTCGACGCGGTCGAGGCGATGGAGGGTCAGGGGCCGTCCGGCGGCCGGCCGCGCACCGTCGGCCGCGTCCTCGCCTCGGCCAGCGCCGTCGCGCTCGACGCCGTCATGGTCGCCATGATGGGCCTCGTCCCGCGCAAGGTGCCCATGCTGCGCATCGCCGAGGAGCGCGGCCTGGGGCCGGCCGACGTGGACGGCATTGAACTGGACGGCCCGTTTGCGGTGCTCCCGCGGTTCAAGGTCCCCGCCATCGGCATGGACCTGGGCACGCTTGCCAGCCGCATCGCCGCGTACCTGCTGGTCACGCGGCCGACGGTGCGGCGGTCGAAGTGCGTGCGCTGCGGCTCGTGCGAAAAGGCGTGCCCCGTGGGGGCAATCCGCATGACCGACGCCGGCCCCGTCATCGACCCCGTCCGCTGCATCCTCTGCTTCTGCTGCCACGAGATGTGCCGGTACGAGGCGATGAACCTCTCGCGGCGGATGCGGATCCTTCAAGGCCGGCGCCGGTAGGGCGCAGCAGCGCCCCGGCATGCCCGCGTTTCTTGCGCGGCGGGTCCGGAGACCCGCCGCGCAAAACTGTCAAGTTGCGCCGTAGCACTAACCCAACTTACGCAGTTGTGCCAATTCCAAAAATATTTTCCGGGCCGGACCCCTTCTGGCGGGGGCGCCAGGGGCGGTGCGGGTGCCGAAAACGCCT
>VGYT01000028.1 GCA_016872895.1 Planctomycetota bacterium | reverse complement strand
TAAGAGCCCGGGCGGCCTCGCGGACGCCGAGGTCCGTGGGCACATATTCTTTGAGCCACAAATAACTTATGTTCATTGGCAGTTCCTTGCGCGGCCGGGCGCGGAGCCGATGCCCGGGCGGGCCTGGCAGGGCTGCGAACCTTACGGGCCGGATTATAGGCCGCCGGGCCGGATGGTTCAAGAAATCGCACGCTTGCGGCTGCTGCGGTGCGGCCTTATCATGGAGCGCGGACATCTTTTTTCCCTTTTGGGAGGAACAAGCATGTTGCGCGGACACGCGGTCTCGGCAGCGGCGGCGGCGGTGGTTGCGGCGGTGGTCGCGGCGGCGTTTGCCGGGGAGGCGGCCAAGCCGACGGTGCTTGACTTCGACGCCGACAAGGCGGGCGAGGCGCCCAGGGGATGGGAGGCGGCCGTCGGCACGTGGAAGGTCGCGGCCGACGACACGGCCCCCTCGCGCCCGAACGTCCTGGCGCAGACGGCCGCCGGGCCGAACCCGCAGTTCAACGTGGCCCTGGCCACCGGGATGAGTTTCAAGGACCTCGAACTCACGGTGAAGTTGAAGGCCGTCGGCGGCGAGAAAGACCAGGGCGGCGGCCCCGTCTGGCGCGCCAAGGACGCCAGGAACTACTACGTCTGCCGCTGGAACCCGCTGGAGAACAACTTCCGCCTCTACAAGGTCCTGGACGGCAAGCGCATGCAACTGGCCACGGCCGACTGCAAGGCCGAGGCCGGCTGGCACGCCATCCGCGTGACGATGAAGGGCGAGACAATCGAGTGCCACCTCGACGGAAAGAAATACCTTGAAGCCAAGGACGACGCCCTGAAGGACGCCGGCAAGGCGGGCCTCTGGACCAAGGCCGACGCCGCCACGAACTTCGACGACCTGGCGGTGGCCGGGAAGTAGGCGGGCGCCGGGCGGGACGCTTCTTTCGGCCCGGGGCTCAGGCTTTCTCCAGTTGCGCGGCGGCGTGGGCCGAGCGTTCCAGGGGCCAGCGTGCGAAGGCCTCGATGGCGTGGTACTCGGGCAGGCCGAGGGCGTCGTAGAGTTTCGCGGTGTCCATGTTGCGTTCCTCGGCCCGCTGCCAGAACTCGCGCGAGTCGTACGGGCCGGGGAACATCGCGCGGTCCTTCTGGCTCTGGTGGCGGAAGATGGCGAACCGCTTCTGCCTGAGTTCGTCGGGCGAGAGGGGCACAGCCATGTCGATGCGTTCGGGGGGCCACTCTTCCCACGCGCCGCGGTAGAGCCAGAAGGCGGGGGCGGGGCCGCCCGCCGCGGCGTACTCCGCAAGCGCCCGCGCGGCGGCCTCCAGGCACAGGCGGTGCGTGCCGTGGGGGTCCGACAAGTCGCCCGCGGCGCAGACGATTTCCGGCCGCACCTCGTCCAGCAGCCGGCGGACGGCCGCGATGTCGGCGGCGGCAAGCGGCCGCTTCTCCACCGTGCCGGTGTCGTAGAAGGGCATCTCCAGGAAGTGGACTTGCGTCTCGGGTATGCGGCAGCAGCGTGCGGCGTCGAGGGCCTCGGCCCTGCGGATGAGGGCCTTGACGGCCTGGACCTCGCGCGTGTCGATGTCGCCCGGCTGCTTCTGCCGCAGGAACTGGTCGATGTGCTGCTCGATTGAAGCGGTCTGTTCGGGCGTAAGGCCGAAGATGCGGTTGAACTGGGCCACGAAGTCGGCGTAGCGGGCAACGTCGTGGTCGAAAACGCTCAGGTACCCGCTGACCATGTAGGCGGTGTGGACGTGGTGGCCCTGCTCGACGAAGCGCATCAGCGTGCCGCCCATGCTGATGACGTCGTCGTCCGGGTGCGGGCTGAGGACGAGCACGCGCTGGGGTTCGCCCTTGCCGCCGGGCCATCCGGTGATGGTGTTCATCAGGTGTCGGAAGACGGCGATGTTGACGTGGTACGCCCCGCCGCGTGCGCGCAGGAGGTCGCCGAGGCCGTTCTCGCCGTAGTCCTCGTCGGTGAGTTTCAGGATGGGCCTGCGGAGTTTGCCGGCCAGCCAGATGACGGCCTGGCGAGTCAGCAGGTCGTCCCACTGGCAGGGTCCGAGGAGCCATGGCGCGGCCATGCGCGTCAGGTGGGCCGCGGCGGCCTCGTCCAGGAAGACCGCGGCGCCCGGGTGCTGCTGGAGGAACGACGCGGCGACGGCGGCGGAGACTTCGCCTTCGACCGCGCGGCGGACGACGGGGGCCTTGTGCTCGCCGAACGCAAGGAGGCACACCTGGCGGGCCTCCATGATGGTGCCGACGCCCATGGTGACGGCCATTTGCGGCACGTTCTCCTCGCCGAAGAAGTCGGCGGCCGCGTCTTTGCGGGTGACCCTGTCGAGGCGTACGCGGCGGGTGCGGCTGTCGCGGCCGGAACCGGGCTCGTTGAAACCGATGTGGCCCGCGCGCCCGATGCCCAGCAGTTGCAGGTCGATGCCGCCGGCGTCGGCGATGGCCCGCTCGTAGGCGCGGCAGTGCTCGTCCAGGCCGGCCTCGGCGACAGAGCCCGAGGGGATGTGCACGTTCTCGGGCCGGACGTTCACGTGTTTGAAAAGATTCTCATGCATCCATGCGTGGTACGACTGGAGCGCCGCCGGCTGGATGGGCCAGTACTCGTCGAGGTTGAAGGCGACGACGCGCGAGAAGTCCAGGCCCTCCTCGCGGTGCAGGCGGGCCAGTTCGCGGTACACGTTCAGGGGCGTGTGCCCGGTGGCGAGGCCCAGGACGGCCGGGCGGCCCTCGGCGCCGCGGCGGCGGATGAGTTCCGCTATCTGCCGCGCGACCACCCGGCAGGCGGCGCGGTCGTCCGGGTAAACCTTCACCGGTATGCGTTCGACGTTCATGCCTGCTCCTTGGCTCGCTTGCGCGTTTCATAGGCTACTCGTTTTGGCGGCCGGGTTCAACGGTTGCGGACAGGGTGGTTGCCGGGGCGGCCGCTCCGCCCTTTACACGGAGCGGTCGGCCGACTAATCTAGGGCCGTCGCGGGCGAGAGCGAGGCAACCATGGTGGACCTTAAGAAGGTGCAGCGGGCCACGCGGCTCCTGCTGGAAGGAATCGGCGAAAACCCGTCGCGGCCGGGCCTGCGCGAGACGCCGCGGCGCGTGGCCCACATGTGGCGCGAACTCGTGGCCGGCATGGACCGCAAGGCCGCCGACATCATGACCGTCCTGCCCGTTGAGGAGTACGACGAGGTCGTCCTGCTGCGCGACATCCCCCTGGTGAGCGTCTGCGAACACCACCTGGTGCCCTTTATCGGCCGCGCGCACGTTGCCTACCTGCCGCACGAGAAGCGAGTGACGGGCCTCTCGAAACTGGCACGCATCGTGGAACTGGAGGCCCGCAAACTCCAGGTGCAGGAGCGCCTGACGGCGGCCATCGCGGGCGACATCATGAAGACCCTCCGGCCGCGCGGCGTGATGGTCGTGGTCGAGGCCGAGCACCTGTGCATGACCATCCGCGGCGTCCACAAGCCGGGAACCGTGACGGTCACGAGCGTGGTTCGCGGCATATTCCGCGAGAAGCCGGCGACGCGGGCCGAGGCGCTGGCGCTGCTGATGGGCGGGCGCGACAGGCGCTAGGGGGGATTCACGGCTGCTTACGGCCTTTTGCGGGGCGGGTCGGCAGGCCCGCCGCGCGAAGCGTCCGGCACGGCCATCGTTTCTCCTGTGGCTTTCCCGCCGGCCGGTTTTCTGACATCGACTTCGGGGACTTGCCGGGGCCGTGGGATTTCGGGTCTGAGATCTCAGGTACCGGATGAGGTGCAACATGATCGACGCGCGCGTGAACCGGCTGGCGAAGGTGCTGGTGCAGTACTCCCGGAAGGTCAAGCGCCGCCAGGTGGTCTTGATCGGCGGTCCGGCTGCGGCGGAGCCGCTCGCGCTGGAACTGGCCCGCGAGGTCCTGCGCGCGGGCGGGCATCCCCTGTATCGCCTGGCGCCCGACGCGGCGGCGGAGGTATTCTTCGCCGAGGCCGACGAGGCGCAACTGCGATTCATGCCGAAGTCAACGCTGGCGGCCGTGCGCGAGGCCGACCATTATATCAACATCCTTGCCGAAACTAACACGCAGGCCCTGTCGGGCGTGGACCCGAAGCGGCAGCGCCTGGCCGAGGCCGCGAGGCGGCCCCTCCAGGACCTCGTCCTGCGCAAGGACCGGTGGACGCTGACGCTCTTTCCGACGGCCGCCTACGCGCAGAACGCCGGCATGGGGCTGGAGGAGTTCGAGGCCTTCGCCTACGGGGCCATGCGCGCCCAGGCCCGCGACCCCGTGGCCGCGTGGCTGAAGGCGCGGGCGCTCCAGGAGCGGGTGCTGGCGCGGCTGCGGGGGGCCGACCGGGTGCGCATCGTGGCGCCCGACACGGACTTGACCTTGAGCGTGCGCGGCCGGAGGTTCCTCGGTTCATATGGGACGCACAACATGCCCGACGGCGAGGTCTTCACCGGCCCCGTCGAGACGAGCGCCGAGGGGCACATCCGGTTCACTTATCCCGCCTGCCACCGCGGGCGCGAGGTCCAGGACGTGCGGCTGGAGTTCGCAGGCGGGCGCGTTGTCCGCGCGGCGGCCGCCAAGAACGAGTCCTTCCTGCGGTCGATGATCGGGATGGACGCGGGAGCGTCGCGCCTGGGCGAACTGGGCATCGGCACGAACTACGGCATCCGGCAATTTATCAAGAATATTCTATTTGATGAGAAGATCGGGGGCAGTGTGCACCTGGCCCTCGGCCGCAGTTACGAGGCCACCGGCGGCCGCAACCGCTCGGCCCTGCACTGGGACATGATCTGCGACCTGAGGCGCGGCGGGCGGCTCGAGGTGGACGGCAGGGTGCTCCAGGCCGACGGCAAGTTCCGGTTATCGTGATGATGGATGAGCAGGAATCCCTGAAGCGCGTGGCTGCTGCGCGCGCCCTCGGTCGGCCGTGCCGCCTCTGTCCGCGCTTGTGCAAGGCGGACCGCCTGGCGGGCGAGCGCGGCTTCTGCGGAATCGGAGAGCGGGCGGTCGTGGCCTCCGCCGGGCCTCACTTCGGAGAGGAGCCGTGCCTGGTTGGCCGCGGCGGCAGCGGCGCCATTTTCCTCGCGGGCTGCAACCTCGGCTGCGTCTTCTGCCAGAACGCCGACATCAGCCGCAGCGCCGCCGGAGCGGAAATGGACGCGGCGGCCCTTGCGCGGCTCATGCTGCGGCTCGAGTCGCGCGGCTGCGAGAACGTCAACTTCGTGACGCCGACGCACGTCATGCCCGCGCTCGCGGAGGCCGTGGTCGAGGCCAGGCGGCGCGGCCTCGGCGTGCCCGTCGTGTGGAACTGCGGCGGGTACGAGTCGCTCGGGGCCCTGCGCCTGCTGGATGGTCTTGTAGAAATCTACATGCCGGATTTCAAGTTCATCCTTGCGGCGAGCGCCGAGCGATACTGCCGGGCGCCCGACTACCCCCAGCGCGCCCGCGAGGCCGTCCGCGAGATGCACCGCCAGGCGGGCGACCTGGTGGTCGAGGGGGGCGTCGCGCGGCGGGGCCTCCTGGTTCGTCACCTGGTGATGCCGGGCGGCGGCGATGAAAGCCGCGAGATCCTGGATTTCCTGGCTTCCGTCTCGCCGCGCACCTGCGTCAACGTGATGGGGCAGTACCGGCCGTGCGCCGACGTTGCGCACGGCGAAGGCTGGCGCCGGTTCGCCGAGATCGCCCGCGCCGTTACGCCGGCGGAAGTGGAGGAAGCGCGCGAGTACGCCCGGAAACTCGGCCTGCGCCTGGCAGACTGAGCAATCGCCGGGTAAATTGGCGGGCTAGGGCCGCCGGTGCGGTGCCCAGGGCGCCGCCGAACCGCCGCTGTAAAGCGGCGGGCATCGCCGCAGGGTGGGCATGTTCGCCGCCGGGCGAAGGAGGTGGAAATGCGCCGGTTGACCTTGACGCTGGTCGGTTTTTCCTGTGCGGCGGCTGCGGCGGCGGCCGTGGCGGTTGCCGCAGCGGGGCCCGCCGCCGCCCCCGCAGGCAAAGCAGGCGTGGCCGCGCCTGCGCAGCGGACAACGGTAGTCTTCTTCGTGTCGCCCGACGGCAACGATGCCTGGTCCGGGGCGCTCGTGGAGCCGAACGCCGCGCGCACCGACGGGCCGCTGGCCACGCCGCATCGGGCCCGCGACGTCATACGCAAACTCCGGGCCGACGGCATCCTCCTGGGTCGCGCGACGGTGCAACTTCGCGGCGGGACGTACTGGATGGCCGAGCCGCTGGTCCTCGGCCCCCAGGACTCGGGCACCGAGGCCGCGCCGATGACGTACGAGGCGTTTCCGGGCGAGCAGCCGGTGCTCTCGGGCGGGCGGCGCATCGCCGGGTGGCGCCGCGGAGAGGGCGGCGAGTGGACCGCCGACCTGCCCGAGGTGCGCGAGGGCAAGTGGGCGTTCCGGCAACTCTTCGTGGGCGGCGAGCGCCGCCCGCGGACGCGCCTGCCCAGGGAAGGCTTCTACCGCGTCGTCGCGCAACCGGGCATGGACTGGAAGAAGGCCCCCTACAACACGCCCGGCGACTGCTTCGAGTACCGGCCCGGCGACGTCAAGGCGGGCTGGGCGGCGGGGGGCGACGTCGAGGTCGTCCTGCTGCATTTCTGGGTCGATTCACATCTTCCCGTCCGCCAGGTGGACGAATCGAAGCATATTGTAACGTTCGACCGCCGGGCCCGCCGCAGGTTCACCGACGATTACACCGGCCAGGGTGCACGCTACTACGTGGAGAACGTGCCGGAGGCGCTCGCGCCGGGCGAGTGGCGGCTGGACCGGGGGGCGGGCCTGCTCCGCTACCTCCCGCGGCCCGGCGAGGACCCGGCGAAGGTCGAAGCGGTCGCGCCGCGCCTCTCGCACCTGGTGCGATTCGAGGGCGACCCGGCGGGGGGGCGGTTCGTCGAGCACGTGCGCCTCCGCGGCCTCGTGCTGCGGCACACGGAGTGGGACCTGCCGCGGGGCTCGGCCGGCGACCTCCAGGCCGCCGTGGACGTGCCGGGGGCCGTCCAGGCCGCGGGCCTGCGCCACGCGAGCATCGAGCGCTGCGCCATCGAGCACGTCGGCACGTACGGAATCGACCTGGCCGACGGATGCCAGGACGTGCGCATCGTCGGCAACGAACTGGCCGACCTGGGCGGCGGGGGCGTCAAGATAAACGGCGGCGGGCCGGGGTCGCCCGAAGCGCGCCGCACTCGCGGCAACGCGGTCCAGGACAACCACGTCCGCGACGGTGGCCGCATCTGGCACTCCGCCGTCGGCGTCCTGGTGCGCCACGCCGCCGAGAACGCCGTCGCACACAACCACATCCACCACCTCTACTACACCGGCGTGTCGGTCGGCTGGACGTGGGGCTACAAGGAGACGGTGAGCCACGGCAATATCATAGAATATAATCATATCCACGACATCGGGCAGGGCCTGCTTTCCGACATGGGCGGCATCTACACGCTGGGCGATTCGCCGGGCACGGTCCTGCGCCATAACCTCATCCACGACATCCTCTCGCACGGCTACGGCGGGTGGGGCATCTACACCGACGAGGGCTCCACCGGCATCCTCATCGAGAACAACGTCGTCTTCCGCACGAAGACCGGGGGGTTCCACCAGCACTACGGCAAGGAGAACGTGCTGCGGAACAACGTCTTCGCCTTCGCCAAGGTCGGGCAACTCCAGCGGACGCGCCTGGAGCCGCACACTTCCTTCGAGTTCACGCGCAACATCGTGTACTGGACCGAGGGGCCCCTGCTGCACGGCAACTGGAAAGACAACAACTTCAAGTTCGACCGGAACGTTTACTGGAACGCGGCGGGCGGGCGGGTCGATTTCGCCGGCAAGACGCTGGCCGAGTGGCAGGCGGCCGGCCAGGACGCCCGATCGCTCGTCGCCGACCCGCTCTTCGCGGACCCTGCCAAGGGCGACTTCCGCCTGCGCCCGGGGTCGCCCGCGCTTGAGGCGGGCTTCGAGCCGATTGACCTGGGCGGCGTGGGCGTGCGCACCAGGCGATAGCGCTGCGCGAAGCCGTTGTTTAGCCGTCGCCGGTACGGCGACGGCCGCGGCGCAACACGTTTGGGCGTCGCCGGTACGGCGACGGCCGTTCTGCCCGGCGGCGGCGCGCGGCCGTGCCGGCCGCGGCTAAACGATGGCTTCGCCGAACCATTTCTCGACCGTCGCGCGGAAGGCGGCGGCGGTCCGGGCGGCCTGGAAGTCGGCCCGCGCGGCGGCTGCGTTCGGCATGCCGCGCGCGTAGTAGCGGCCGAGGAGCCGCATCGACCTCGCGGCGGCGGACTGCCCGTACTGCCGCGCGAGGCCGTCGAAGTGCGCAAGGATGGTCTCTCGCCGCTCCCGGCGGGCGACCGGCTCGTACGTGCCCGTCTCGGCCAGGGCGACGGCCTGGCGGAAAATCCATGGCGCCCCCAGTGCGCCGCGGGCGATGCTCGCCCCCGCGCAGCCTGTTTGCCGAAGCATGTCGATGACTGCATCAGGAGAGCGCAGGTCGCCCGAGCCGAAGACGGGCAGGGGGGCCAGCGCCTCGGCCCACCGCGCGACGGCCGGCCAGTCGGCCCGGCCGCCGTATCCCTGGCCCACGGTGCGGGCGTGCAGCGTGACGGCCGCGACGCCGATGGCGGCGGCCCCGCGCGCGAGGCCCAGCGCTGCCGCGCGGCCGGCCTCCGACGCCGCGAAGCCCAGGCGCATCTTGAGCGTCACGGGCAGGGGCGAGGCGCGGACGGCCGCCTCGGCGATGCGCAGGGCCGCGCCGGGCGCCGCGAGCATGGCCCCGCCGCGCCCGCTCGCGACCGCGCGCCGGCTGGGGCACGCGAAGTTCAGGTCCACCAGGTCCGCCCGGCCGCCCGCCGCGAGCATGGCGACGGCGTCGGCGGCGGATGCGGCGTCTCGCGGCAGAAGTTGGACGCCCAGGGGGCGGTCCTCGGGCGACGTGGCCAGGATATTCGCGGCCTTGCGCGACAGGGCCTCCGTCCGCGCGGCCGCCGTGTTCCCGCGGGCCTCATCGCCCCGCGGCGCCAGCAGTTCCTCCGGAGTGACCATCTCTGTGTACGCCAGCGCCGCCCCCTGGCGCCGGCACAGCAGCCGCAGCGCCAGGTGGGTGTGCTCGTGCATCGGGGCCAGGGCGAGGTTCCGCTCCAGCCTGATGCTGCCGATCTCGACGGGATGCACAAGGCTTTGTGCTTCGGCCATGACCGCAGTTTACACGCGGCAGCCGTCCGCTGCTAGTTGACGGAAGAGGGGCGAAGGCACGGAGGGCTAGAAGGAGGGAGGGACAAATGGACGAGGGCCAAGCGGCAAGTGGCAAGTGACAAATGGCAAGTGACAAGTGACAGGTCACAAGTGACATCCGTTCCGGTTTGCCTACAGAAACCCGCGGCGGCCATCCGATAAAAACAGTTGCCGGCGTCGGCGCCGGGACGGGTATCCGGCGCAGAAGGAGGACGGGAATGCTTCGGACCGAGCAGCGGGGCAGCCCCCGCATCACCACGCGGATCACGGTCGAGGCCATCGGGCCGACGCTCAACATCTCGGCGGGGGGGATGTGCGTCCTGATGGCCGACCCGCTGCGCGAGGGCACCAAGCCCAACCTGGCGTTCACGCTGCCCGATGACCCGCAGCCCATCGCCTGCCGCGGGCGCATCGTCTGGTGCCGGCCGTCGAAGATCGACCCGGAACTGTTCGAGGTGGGCCTCTCGTTCGCGGAGATATCGGACGAAGACCGTGCCCGCATCGTGACGTTCGTCGAAGCACACCTGAGCCCGCAGCCTTAAGCCGCCAGGCAGCGGCCGTCCCGCCGAAGCGCCCCTCTGCGCCGCGGCCGCGGCGTCCCCTTGAGCCGGGCGCCCGCCGGCGCCGAGCACCCCGCGAACGGAACAGTCCAGGCATTTGCATTTGACCGGTTTTTGGGGTAGAATGCCGGTCGGCGGGGTCCAGAAGGCATCGAAGCATGCCGCTTACCGCGAGTTGTCCTGGCTGCGGCAAGACGATTGCGGCGCCGGACTCTGCGGCCGGCCGGAAGGCCCGGTGTCCGCAGTGCGGGCAGGTGGTGGACCTTCCGGGCGGCGGGCCGGCGCTGACCGAGTTGGCTGCCGCCGTCGGGCGCGCGGGCGCGGCCCAGGCGGGCGCCGCGGGCGCCACGGCGCAGGCCCAGGGCCCGGCGCCCGCCGCGGCCGTGGCCGCCCCCGCGGCGCGGACTCCCACGCCTTCCGCCGCTTCGCTCTCCTCCACGCGCACTTCGGTGACGACCCAGTCGCGGCTGCTTGTGCGCGGCAGCCCTTACCGGACGATGCGGCTGCTGGCGGCGGTGTCGTTCGGCGGGGGCGTGGCGCTGGCGGCCCTCGCGCTGGCGGCCGGGCTGGTGGCGCTCATCCTTATATCAATATCAGGGCATCCGTTGTCCGGCGCGGGCGTGTTCGTCGGGGCGCTCGCGGCGGCGGCCGGCGTCTTCCTGGCGGGCAAGATCCTGAGCGAGGCCCTGCACCTGGGGGCCGACGTGGGCGACCGCATGCGCCAGATGACCCACATGATGGAAGACTGGGTGGGCCGCGGACGCGAGAACGGGCTGTAGGAGTTCGAAGTTCAAAGCGACGCAGTTACGCAGGCCGGGGCAACGCTTCGCTCTGCCCCCGCCTGCACGGACCTGGAACCTTGATTGAACTTATTTGACCGCCACGGCCCCGAACAGGGCCGCGCCGTCCTTCAGTTCCCACCCCCCCGAGAGGAAGAACTTGCCCTTGCGGATGGTCATCTGCACGCGTTTCAGGGGCCTGGCCTGGGGCTTGCCCTGGGCGTCTTTCTCGACGCGCATCCACACCAGGACGATCTGCGTGCTTTCTGGCGATGCCTTCTCCACCTCGACGTGCAGGGCGTAATCCTCGACCAGCGACACGTCCATCCCTCCGCCGACGCGCACCTGGCGCGTGTCGCTCACGATCAGGCGGAAACTGTTGAACTTGGTCATCCGCAGTTCGTCGGCCACCGACTGAAGGGCGGGGTCGGTCTGCGGCTTGGATTCCTTCGTGGCGCGGATGCCCAGGACGGCCACGGAGACCGCCTCCGCTGCGGCCGGCGGCTTCGGGCCCGGCGGCGGGGCCGGCGGCGGCGGCGCCGCCGCCTCGACGGCGGCCGCAAGCATCACCACGACCAGCGCCCCAGCGGCCAGCACCCACGTCCGATGCGCGTGCTTCATGCCCTGTCCCCTATCCGTCGCCGCGGCTCGGCACCACCAGGACGGCGGCCACTTCGTTGGCGTCGCCTGCGGCCACGACGAGATTATAGCCCGGGTCGGTCATTTCCACCTCCAAAATGCTGACGTCCTGCGGCCCGGCCAGGGCGATGGGACCGACCGTCGCCATGGCCGGCGGCGCGGCGGGACCCGCGGGCGGCGGGGTCACAGAGAGAATGCCCAGCGCGATGATGATGCTCGCGGCCACGGCCCCCACCACGTGGGCCACCCAGCCGAACGCTTCCCGCCCCCGCGCCGCATGCACGCGCAGCACTGTGACCGACGGCGGCCGCACGGTCGTGCTCGGTGCTCGCGGCAGGGACCGCGGCGGTTCGGGGCCGCGCGCAAAGGGCGTGGCCATTTCTTCCGGCCGCAGCGACGGCGTTGAGACGGGCGTCGGCTCAAGAGTCTCGATGCGCGGCCGGGTCTTAAGGACCGTCCGCTCGCCGCGGCCTTCCAGTTCGGCGCGCAGGCGCTTGCCGACTTGCTCCCAGCGGTGCTCCGGCACGGGCGGCGGCTGGAACGAGTCGAGCACGTGCTGCACGCGCTGCTGGTCGCGGACGGTCTGGCGGCAGCGGCCGCACTGCTCGATGTGGGCGGCCACGGCCTCGGCCTCCAGCGGGCTGAGCGCCTTGTCGGCAAATGCGCCGAGCAGCGGGCGGACGTCATCGCACGTGGCCATAAATCACCCGATCTCCGACGCCAGCAATTCCCGCAGGCGCTGGCGCGCGTTGAAGATGCGGCTCATGACGGTGCCGATCGAGATGCCCAGCACGTCGGCGACCTCCTTGTACGACAGGCCCTCGATGGCGAAGAGCACCAGGGCCGCGCGGTTCTTCTCCGATACGTTCGCGAGGGCCTTGTCGATGGCCGCACGCAGGTCCCGGTCGGCCGCGCCCTCCTCCACGGCCCGCTGGGCGGCGGGGTCGGCCGGCTCGAGGGCCGCCTCAGCGTCGAGGCTGTCGGCCGTCCGCAGCGCCCGCCAACGGCGGTAGTCCAGGGCCGCGTGCGTCACGATCCGGTACAGCCACGTCCGGAACGACGACTGCCCGCGGAACGCCTGGATTCCGCGAAGGACGTGAATAAAGGATTCCTGGACAACGTCCAGGGCGTCGTCGCGGCTGCCGAGGAGGCGGTAAGCGATGCCGTAGGCGGCCTCGCGATGGTGGCGGAAGAGTTCATCGAGGGCCTTGGCGTCGCCTTTCTTGAGGCGTTCGACGAGTTCGGCGTCGCGCCTGGCCTCGCGCTGGGCGGCCTCGTCTGCCGCATCGCCTTGTCTACGGCCTCCGACCATTAGACGGCCCCGCTCCCGACCCTATTCAACCCATGTGTAGGGCGATTGTAGCGGCTGTCGGTGGCGGACGGAAGCCTTTTGTCTCACACGCGGGCCTGCGGCGGTTGCGCGCAGAATCGCGGGTGTTTGAGATTGTCAACCGGCCCGGCGGGCGGTTATCTTATCTTGCGGCTCTCGCCACGTGCCGGCGAGTACCCGCAGCCACGAGTAGGCCGGGATGGGAGTCACGGCTTCGGTGGATGCTGGGGCGTTGCCCCCGCCTACGTGCGCCGGCAGGCCGGCGAAGGAGCAGAGAATGACGCGCTACCGCGGTTTGGCATCGCCGCCGAGGCCCGACTGGGAAGGTCTCCTCGCCAACATCCGCCGCCTGGGCACCCCGCGGCGCGTGTATCACCTGGAACTTTTCCACGACGCCGAAATGGCCGAGGCAATCGCCGCGCGCTTCGGCCTGATGGAGGGCCTGCCGCGAGACGACCCGCACTACGAGCACAAGCGGCTCATTGCGCTGAACCGGTTCTGCGGCTTCGACTACGTGCCCGTGCGGCTGACGGGGACGGACCTGGCGATATTCAGGGAGACCGTCCAGGACACGGCGGCCCTGGCGAGGGCCGGCGGGCGCGCGTTCCAGGACGAGCATCGCGGCCCAGTCATGACGTGGGAAGACTTCGAGAAACTCGAGTGGCCCGACCCTGGCGCGCCCGGGGCCGCGGCGGACCTGGAGTGGTTCCAGGAGAACCTGCCCGACGACATGTGCATCCTTGCGCGCGGCACGGGCCACTTTTGCGAGTACCTGGCGTGGCTGATGGGCTACGAGACGCTGTGCTTCGCGCTGTACGACCAGCGCGACCTGGTGGGGGCCATCGCGGGGCGGCTGCGCGAGTTCTATCGGGGCGTGATGCGGCGGATGCTTGAGTTTCCGCGCGTCAAGGCCGTCTTCGCTAGCGACGACATGGGGTTCCGGACGGGCCTGCTGTTTTCCCCCGCCGACATGCGCGAGTTCGTCCTGGCGGGCCACCGCGAGCAGGCGGCCATGGCCCACGCGGCCGGGCGTCCGTACCTCCTGCACTCGTGCGGCAACCTGCGCGACATCATGGGCGACCTGGTGGACGACGTGCGCATCGACGCCAAGCACAGTTTCGAGGACACCATCGAGGACGTGCGCGAGGCGAAAAAGACGTATGGCCGGAAGATGGCCCTTCTGGGCGGCATCGACGTCGATTTCCTCTGCCGCGCGGACGAAGCCGCCATCCGCCGCCGCGTCCGCCAGACGCTCGACGCCTGCATGCCCGGCGGCGGGTACTGCCTGGGCACGGGCAACTCGGTGGCCAACTATATCCCCCTCGACAATTACCTGGCGATGGTGGACGAGGGGCGGCTGTATGCGTAGCGCGGGAAAGGCGGGGCGTCGCCCCGGCCTGCGCGGCTGAACGTGCAGGGCGCTGCGCCGTTGACGTTGTTTAGCCGTCGCCGGTACGGCGATGCGCACGGCGGCCGGCGTCCAAACACGACCGCGGCCGTACCGGCCGCGGCTTAACAGCGCTACGGCTTCCAGGGGATCGCGCTGGGTGTGGGCCTTTTCGGCTGCGGTCCGATGCGCGGCACGATGACGCGCGGGCCCGTCCCCGGCGCGGGCGCAAGGCCGGGAACGGGCACCCCAGGCGGCGCGACCGTGGCGGGGGGCAGGTCGCCGGGCGCCAGGACGATGTCGGGCACGGGGTACGCCTTCTGGCCTGGAGCGGGCGGCGGCAGGTCCACCATCACGGGCAGGTAGCCGCGCTTCGACGCCTCCAGCCGGATGCCCATCGCCGTGCGCAGCACGTCGAACCCTTCGGAGAGTTCCACGCTGTACGTGCCCGTGGCGCTGGTGTAGCCGTGAGCGGCCAGGGTGCGCGGCCCGAGGTCGGTCGGTATGGCCGCGCGCAGGAGGAGCCGCACGCCGCCGAGGCCCTGCTTTGTCGGCGCGTCAATGACGCGGCCGGTAACGCGGTACAGGTCAGGCTTGGGGGGAGTGCGCGTGAACACGGGGCCGCAGCCGGCGGCCAGGACCGCGGCAATGACGAATGAAGAAACTCGAATGACGATTGAATGATGAAACGGCAATGACGAATTACGAAATAACGGCGTCGGGGGCCCGGCCCTGGCGCTCGCCGTTTGGGCGCTTGTCATTCGAACTTCATTCGTCATTCGTGTTTCGTGCTTCGTCATTCCGCCGCAGGCGCGAGTATTCCTCCGGCGTCACGGCAAACTTCCGTTCTACGCGGCGGCGGTGCACCGGCCCGGCGTTGTAGGTGCAGAAGGGGTAGAGGCGGCCGTCGGGGTCGGCGTAGTGGATGACGCAGCGGCGCGTGCGGTCGGTCTCGTAATTGTAGCAGTCCATGAAGTGCATGCCCGCGACGAGCAGGCTGCGGAAGGTCTTTCGCCCGGCCCGTCCGCGGCCGACGCTCTTATCGACCATGCCGTTGAGGGTGTGCAGCCAGCCCTCGAACGTCATGCCGGCCGGGGCGCGGTCGCCCCGCCAGTGCCGCCTGAGGGCCAGGAACGCTTCGGCCTTCCGGAACCACTTGGCGCGGCCGGCCTCGGCCTTCTGCGCCAGGCGCCACATGTCGTCGAGGAGGCCCTTGAGGTCGAAGAACTGCGGAATGGGCGCCGGCCGCCCGTCGCGCCCCACAAAGAGGTACGTCCCCAGCGAGCAGTGCGGGTGGCACGACATGACGATGTTCGGTTTGCCGCGGATGGCCGCCACCAGCCGCGAGAACGGCTGCACGCACGCCAGCGGGAACCAGTCCTCGTACGGGTCCGTGAGCCCCGTCTGCCGCGACACGTCGTGCGCCAAGTCGGTCAGCGTGTATCGCTGCCGCAGGCGGTCTGCGGTCGAGATGCGCCCCGTGAACGCGACCGGCTGGAACGAGATGCCCGCGATGGTGCCGATGCGCTGTAGTGCGAACCGCACGATGTCGCCTACCTCGTGGTCGTTCATGCCCCGGATGATGGTGGGCACGAGGACGATCTTCATGTCGGTTGCCGAGACGGCCTCGACGGCCTTCATTTTTTCGGCCATGAGCGGGCGGCCGCGCGTCCTGGCGTAAGTGTCGTCCGTCACGCCGTCGAACTGAAGATACACGTCGTGCAGGCCCGCGTCCTCGCACCGGCGGGCGAAGTCCGGCTCGCGCGCCAGTCGCAGGCCGTTCGTGGCGACCTGCGTGTGCGAGAAGCCCAGGTCGCGGGCCGCGCGGACGACGTCGAGGAACCGCGGGTGCAGCGTCGGTTCGCCGCCCGAGAACTGGATGGCCCGCGCGGGCGACGGCCGCGTCGACCGGTAGCAGCGCAGCATGCCCAGGACCTGCTCGTACGTGGGCTCGTACACGTAGCCGGAGGCGTCGGCGTTGGCGAAGCAGATGGGGCAGTGCAGGTTGCAGCGGTTCGTCAGGTCGATGTTCCCGAGGGCGGTGTTCGAGGCGTGGTCGCCGCACAGGCCGCACTGCTGGGGGCAGCGCGACGTGGCCGGCGTGTTCGGGTTCTCCAGGCCGTCGCCGTCGCCGTAGTGGAACTCTTCGGCCTTCAGGTACAGCCTTGCATCGCCCCAGTAGACGTCTTCAAAGCGGCCGTGGTCGGGGCAGGTCTTCTCCATCAGGACTCGGCCGGCGTCTTCGTACAGGCGGGCCGGGATGAGCCGCGCACACTCCGGGCACATCGACTCGACCGTCTTCGGAAGGCCGCGCGCGAGCGGCGGGACAGGCCGTCCGGCAAACGTGCACTTGGCAGCAGCGGCTTCAGAAACTCCCGCGAGCACAGGGTTCATCCACATCCCTTCGTCAACGGCCGCGCCGGCAGGCTGCGCCAACGGCGCGCACCCTGCGGAATCGTCGTTTGATGTCCCGACGGCGATTATAGGGTGGCTGTGCCTGTGTCCGCAAGACTGTTTAGCGAGCCGCGCGGCCGTATCCGAGCCGCGACCGTAGGGGAGCGGAGCCGTCGCGGGGGCCAACGGCACCGCTCCCTCACGGTCGCGGCTCTGACTTCGCGGCTTGTAATCAGCCGCAGCGGCCGCTCAACCCAGCGCCGCGGCGGCCTTCAGCACCAGGTCGAACAGGATGTGCACGCCCGCTGCCACCCCGAAGCCGCGGTACAGGAAGATGAAACCCAGGTACACGCCCGCGGCCGCGCGGAAGAGGAACGGCGCCCAGGCGAAGAGCCGCGGGTCGTCCACGACGTGCGCCCCGGAAAACAGGCCGGCCGCGATCAGCACGACCGCCAGGCGCGCTCCGAACGAGTCGTCCTTAAGCGCGTGGCTGAGGAGGAACACCGCCCCGCCGACCACCAGGAGCCGGAACAGGAGTTCCTCGTACAGCCCCGCGCCGATGCTGGTCATGACGACCTCCAGCCACGTTTCGGCGGCCGGCTGCGCGGCGGCAATCTGGAGCGGCGCGGCGTGCCTGAAGGCATGGACGATGCGCTCCATCGCCAGCAGGGGCACGGCCAGGACGACCGTCTCGGCCGCCATCACCGCCAGCAGCCCCGGTCGCACATGCCACGGGTCATGCCGCACCACGTGCCAGCCCACCAGCACGATCACCGCCAGCCACGTGGGGGCCAGCGTGCCTGTGACGCCCAGGAGTTCCAGCCCCCGGCGTAGGACGACGTCGGCCCGCGCTGCCAGGTCGGGCCGCACCCAGATCAGGCCCACTACGTAGAAACCAAGCACCGGCGCGAGAAACAGGAGGCTCGCGAGCGGCCGGGCGGCCGCGGCGTCGGTCAGGAAACCCCCGGCGCGCCCCGGCCGCGCGGAAGCGTCCGAAGATCTCCGCGTTCGCCTGGCCCGGGGCATGCGGGGGAATGTAGCAGCCCGCGCAAAAAAAGCAATTGCGGATTGCGAATTGCGGATTGCGGATTACATTATTCGTCTGTTGCGGGCCTTGTTCTCTGCCGCAGCCGTGGACGAAGGCGCAGCAGCGGCACGGCCAGGCGAGTCGAAGCGGGCATGCGAACCGGCGAGAAAATCCGCGCGTTCTACGACGCCATGCTGGCCGCCTGGGGGCCGCAGGGCTGGTGGCCGGCAGAGACGCCCTTCGAGGTGGTCGTCGGGGCCATCCTGACGCAGAACACCAACTGGAAGAACGTCGAGCGGGCCATCGCGAACCTGAAGGGCGAGGGGCTTCTTTCGGCCGAGGCGCTCGCGCGTGCGGCGCCCGAGCGGCTGGCCGAGGTCATCCGTCCTGCGGGCTACTACCGCGTCAAGGCGCGGCGGCTGCGGAACTTCATCGACATGCTGATGCGCGACTTCGGCGGCAGCCTGGACGCCCTCTTCGCCCTGCCGGCGGCGGCGCTGCGCGAGCGGGTGCTGGAGGTCTCGGGCATCGGCCCGGAGACGGCCGACTCCATCGTTCTCTACGCGGCCGCCAGGCCCGTCTTCGTGGTCGACGCGTACACGGCCCGCATCCTTTACCGCCACGGCCTCGTCGATGCCGACGCCACGTATGAAGATATTCAGTCACTCATGCAGGACAACCTGCCCGACGACCCGGCGATGTTCCAGGAGTACCACGCCCTGCTGGTGGAGGCGGGCAAGCGGCACTGCCGGAAGGCCGCCCCCCTGTGCTCCGGGTGCCCGCTGGAGCGGTTCCTTGAGCGGGGGCAGCCGGCGGCGGAGTGACGGAGGCCGCTGTCAGCCGCGAGCCGAAGGCGAGCGCGCGACGGATGGGTGTTGCCCCCGCAGGGAGGAGAACCGGCCGGTCACGGAGAGAGGGTATGAGCCGGTCGGCTCTCCTCAGGGCCGGCGCCCGCCGGACGGAGCGTCCGACCCGCGGGGCGGGCCGGATGCGCCTGCGCGGAGGGAGGTCGTCTCCGCGCACCGCTCGGCCAGTCGGGCGGCGGCCGCCAGTTCCAGCCGACTCTTCGGGTCGTCGGCCAGCAGGGGGCTGCCGGGCTCGTGCAGTTCGCGCCGGATGGCCAGGCGCGTCTGCGGGTCGATGTCGTGCCAAGACGTGGCGCCGTCGCGGCCGAGGCGCTTCGTGCGGTACAGTGCCTGGTCGGCCAGGTACATGAGCATCTCGGGCGAGGCGGCCTCGGCGTCTTCCGGGTAGGTGGCCATGCCGAGGCTCAGCGTGATGGGCGCGCGGCGGCCGGCGGCGCGGAACTCGTGCTTGCGGCAGGCGGCCAGGATGCGCCGGGCCAGGGCCTGGACTTCCTTGCGCCCCGTGCGCGGGCAGACGAGGGCGAACTCGTCGCCCGCGTAGCGGGCCACCAGGTCCGATTCGCGCGCGCAGCGTTTCAGGATGACCGCCGCCTCCTTCAGCACGCAGTCGCCGAAGGGGTGCCCGTAGTCGTCGTTGATTCGCTTAAAGAAGTCGATATCCACAATAATCATTGATAGGTCGTGGCCGTAGCGGCGGCTGATCTTGAACTCCGTCCGCAGCCACTCCATGAGGTAGCGGTAGTTATAGAGGGCCGTCAGGCCGTCGGTGATGCTGCGCACGCGCAGCGCGCGGTTGTCTTCGCGCAGTTGCGCAAGCAGCGTGTTCTCGCGAGCCAGCGTCCGCGCCAGTTCCTCCTGGACCTGGCGCAGCCGGTCGCAGGCGCTCTTGAGGCGCAGCACCGGGTGCAGGCGGAACCGGAGGGTCTCGGCGTCGAAGTCGGGGCCGAGGATGTCGTCGGCGCCCGCCGCGAGCAGCCCCTGCCGGTGCGACGCCCCCGCGCCCGGGGCCGCAACCACCAGGATCGGCAGGTACCCGTCCGGCCGGATGCCCCGCAGGATGCGCACCACGTCGGCCACGTCGATCGGCCCCGGCGCGTCGGCCAGGACCGCGAAGTCGAAATCATGGGCCTTGACCGACCCCATGGCGGCCAGGCAGTCCGCCGCCACCTGCACCGCGTGGCCGAGCCCTTCCAGCCGGCCGACGATGTCCCGAAGGGGCGACGATTCCGGCACGATGGCAAGCACGCTGGCCATCCGCGACATCCGACCTCCTGGTTCCAGGGCGGGACGGTCTCCCGATAGACATTCCCGCCGTGCACCACAGGAAAGCCTACGCACATCCGGGCAGGGGGCAAACGCCGACGGAAGGAGCGGTGGGGGACGCGGATAAACCCGGTATCTATAAGGGGTTACAGTTGCCGCAAGCGGGCGCCGCCGCCGGGGCCCATGCGCGGCGGCCCGCGATTTCGCGCGGTTTTTCCTCACGAGCAGATCTGGCCGGCGGGCCTGCCAGCCGCGCCGTCAACCGCCCGGCGCCGCCGTCGGTGCGGCCCTACTCGCCGTGCCCTCCCGCCGTCAGGATCTTCGACCCCGTCCGCACGTACCCCAGCCAAGAGACCACGCCCAACAGCACTGTTGCGCCCCACAAAACGTGCAGCAGCACGGGCACGGCGCGCGGCAGGAGGGCCAGGAAATCCGGCGCGGCGCACATCGAGGCCACCACGATGAACTGAAGGACGGTGGCGGCCTTGCCCGCGACCGTCGGCATCCCCTGGCAGAAGCCCGTCAGCAGGTGCAGGATGACGCTTCCGACGAGCATGAACAGCGCCCGCGCAATCAGCGTCACCGAGACCCAGTAGGGCAGCCGCACGTCGGCCTCGGCCGACAACACCCCCTTCATCGACAGGATCGCCAGGGCGCTTATCATGAACGCATAGTCGGCCAGCGGGTCAAGGATGGAGCCGATCCTGGTGACCGCGCCTATGCGGCGGGCGAGGATGCCGTCGGCGGCATCCAGCGCGCCCACGAGAACCGCCAGCGCCATGGCCCCGTACCGGTATGCCGGGCTCTCCGCCGCGTCCAGAAGGAGCAGCACGAACGGCGTCACAAGAAGGAGCCGCAGAATTGTGATGCGGTTCGGCCAAGACATGCGATTGCCCCCATGAGCCGCGCGCTCGCGGCGGGGTAAAAGTACGGGCGGCGAGAGAGGCTGTCAAGCGAGAATGCCCCCAGGAATGACGAATGACGAAGCCCGAATGGCGGGTGGCATGCTCTCGCGCTGTTGCGAAAGCATGGCCGTGCCAGGCCCGCAAGCATGCTCTCGCCAGCGAAAGCATGGCACCCGCCGGACGGTGAGTTCGTCATTGCCGTTCCGTCATTCGATCGTCATTCGGGTTTCGGCATTCGTCATTATAACACTACAACGCCGCTTGCTGCTTTGCGCGGCGGGTCTCCTGACCCACCGCGCCGGAACTTGCGATTTCTGCCCCGTGGTGCGGGCTCGCGCGGCCCGCCGATACGGAGGGCGGGCCGCGCGAAGTGGCGTTGTAGTACTATATCACCGCGCCCACGTACCCGACGGCCATGTCGGCGGCCTCGCGGCCCATCTGCTCGCGCATGACGTCGTAACTTGTGGTGTACCGGACGACGTGGCCGCGCACGGCCCCCAGTTGGCGTGCGGCAGCCAGGGTGGCGGCCACGGCGCCCGCGCCGCAGGCGTTACGATGCCGGCGGGCCTCGGCCACGACCGCCTCGGCGTCCAGCCGTTCGATAAGGTCCAGCATCCGCCGGTCGTTCTCGTCGCGCATCCAGCGGATGCCCGCCGGGCCCAGGCCGCGGGGCGCAAAGCCGTAGCCGGTGCCGTAGTGCGTAAGGTCCGTCGAGCCCAGGCAGACGGCGTCGGCGTCGAGGCTCTGAATGACGATGCCAACCAGCCGCCCGATGGCCGGGGCCTTCTCGTTCGGCAGCACCGCGATGGGCAGGATACGGGCGTCCGGCGCCAGGTGCTGGATGAAGGGCAGTTGCACTTCGATGCTGTGCTCGTCTTCGTGGGCCTCCGGGTCCTCCGTCATGAGGTCCGGGCCGCGGGCCAGGACCTCGCGAGCCAGCCGCTCGTCAACCTCCACGAGGCCCAGGGGCGTCCGCCAGCCGCCGTGAGGGAATACTGCGCCGCTGCGCCCCGCGTCCGTGTGCACGGCGCCGAAGATGACGAACGTCCTGGGCGTCCGCCGCGCGCAGATGGCCCCGAGCGCCGCCAGGGCCGTCGCGCCGGAATATACCCAGCCCGCGTGCGGCAGGATGCCGCCCACGGGGCGCTCCGGCCCGCCCTCAAACGGAGTTTTCGGCCGCAGGGCCTCGATGTGCTTCAGGCACTGCTCCCTTCCGGCCGGGTAGAACTGCCCGGCCACCATAGGTTCGCGGACCATCATGGTTCTCGCTCCCACGCGGGCGGCATGCCCTCGCAACGGCGCGAAAGCATGGCACCCGACCGTCGCGTTCTCCACGGCCGGACAAGCCGGCTGTGCCACAGCACCGTATCACCTCTGCGTCGGCTCGAAGGGTTCGGTGACGCGCTTCGGGTCGAGGGCTGCCTTGAGTTCATCCGGCGTCATCAAGCCCTTTTCGAGGATGAGTTCCCGGATGGTCTTGCCCGTGCGAGCCGCCTCCTTGGCCACGTCGGCGGCCCTGGCGTAGCCGATGTGCTCGTTCAGGATGGTCGCCAGGCCCACGGACGACTCGAAGTACGCGAGGCAGCGGGCCTCGTCGGCCTCCAGGCCGCGAACGCACCGCCCGGCGAACGCCTTCATGGCATTCTTAAGTATCTCCATGCTTGAAAGAACGCAGTGGGCCATCAGCGGCATGAAGACGTTCAGTTCCAGTTGCCCCGCCTGGACGGCCAGGGCGGCTGCGGCGTCGTTGCCCACGACCTGCATGGCCGCCATGCCCAGGCACTCGGCCATGCTGGGGTTGACCTTCCCGGGCATGATGCTCGAGCCGGGCTGGACGGCGGGGAGGCGGATTTCCGCCAGGCCGGTGCGCGGGCCGCTTGCCATGAGCCTGATGTCGCCCCCGATGCGCAACAGTTCCAGCGCAAGAGAGCGCAGGGCCGCGCTTGCCGCCCCGACGGGCGACATCGACTGCATGGCATATCTTAAATCTTCCGCCGGCGCGAGTTCCGTGCCCGCGAGTTCCGCCAGTTGCTCGACGGCCGCGGCGGCGTACTCGGGGTGCGTGTTCAGGCCCGTTCCGGCGGCCGAGCCGCCCAGGGGGAGTTCCCTGCACTCGTCCAGCGCCGCCAGCAACCGCTCCGCCCCGCGGTGGACGGCCAGCGAGTACGCGAGGAACTCCTGGCCGAGGCGTATCGGCACGGCATCCTGTAGGTGCGTCCGTGCGCTCTTGAGGACGCCGTCGAACTGGCGCGCCTTGGCCGCCAGGGCGTCGGCCAGGTTCTCCGCAGCCTCGGCCGCGGCCGCGCCTTCAAGCACGGCCGCCACCTGCATGGCCGTCGGGAACGTGTCGTTCGTGGACTGGCTCATGTTCACGTGGTCGTTCGGGTGGACGGGCTCGTAGGAGCCGAGCGGCCGGCCGAGGATTTCGTTTGCGCGGTTCGCCAGGACCTCGTTTGTGTTCATATTGAACGACGTGCCCGCCCCGGCCTGGTACACGTCCACGACCCACTGGTCCGGGAGTTTGCCCTGGAGGACCTCCTGCGCAGCCTGCTCGATTGCCTGGGCGAGTTTCTTGTCGAGTTTGCCCAGGCTGGCGTTGGCGCGGGCGGCGGCGATCTTGACCATCACGTGCGCCCGCACGAGGGCCGGGTGGGCCCGCAGGCCCGAGATGCGGAAGTTCTCCACGGCCCGCTGGGTCTGCGCCCCCCAGTAGGCGGCGGCGGGCACCTTGACTGTGCCGAGCGTGTCTTTCTCAATCCGGAACTTGTCGGCCATTTGCGCGTCTCCTGACGTTCGATTCTACCGCAGAGAGCGCAGAGAACGCAGAGGGTAACTGAGATGAAAGACACAGAGAACAGCAAGGAAGAGGTCGCCGCTGTCTTTTCTGGTTGCGCGCCCGGTCTTGGCTTTCTCTGCGCTCTCTGCGTTCTCCGCGGTTAACCTTCGCGCGGCGCCTACTCAAATCCTCCGCCGGGCTTCTGCCCATACTTCGTATGATACACGGTGTAGAGCCGGGCGGCCTCTTCGGGCGGAATCGGGATGGGCTTGCCGACGGTCATCGCCAGGTGCACCGTGCGGGCGATGTCCTCGACCACGGCCGCGGCCTTCAGGGCCCCCCGCACGTTCGCCCCCACGGCAAAGACCCCGTGGTTCTGCATCAGCACGGCCGGGCACTGTAACTTGATTTCCCGCAGGACCCGCACCACCTCCTGGCCCACCTCGATGCCGCCTATCTTGGCGTACCTGCCGCACGGGATGGGGATGCCGAACGCGTCGCCGTGCTCCGTCAGGTACACCTGTATGGCTTGGCCCAGGGCCGCAAACGCCGTGGCGTAGCGCGAGTGCGTGTGGATGACGCTGCGGATTTCGGGCATCTCGCGCAGGACATAGAGGGCCGTTGCGGTGTCAACGCTGGGCTTGAGCGTGCCCTCGACGATGCGTCCGTCGAGGTCCACGACGAGCATGTCCTCCGGCCGCAGGTCGCCGAAGAGGACGCCGGACGGCTTGACGACCACCAGGCTCGGCTCTCGCGGGTCGCGGCCGCAGACGTTGCCGCTGGTCCACGCCACCAGGTCCAGTTCAGGCAGCCGCCGGTTGGCCCAGCAGACTTCTTTTCGCAGGTCGTCGAGCATGTGGAACTCCTATGCGACGGCTCCGCTCCCTTACGGCGAGCGGCTCGGATGCGGCCCCGAGCAGGGCAGTGCCCTGCGCAGCAGTCGCGGGGCGGCCTACTCTACGCCCTTGAGGGCCTTCAGGCGTTTCATCACGTCGTTTGCACCGCGGCCGAAGTAATCGTGAAGGGTGCGGTACTCGGCGAATATTTCCTCGTAGACCGTGTGGGCGCCCGCGTCGGGGCGGTAGGTCTTGTCGCGCACCCCGGCCATGCGCAGGGCGGCATCGCGGATGGAGTCGTAGCCGCCCGCTGCGCTGCCTGCGGCCACGGCCCCGTGCATGGCGCTCCCCAGGGCGCAGGTCTGCGCGCTGCGGGCGATCTTGAACGAGCGGCCGGTTACGTCGGAATAAATCTGCATAAGTAAATCATTGCGT
>VGYT01000027.1 GCA_016872895.1 Planctomycetota bacterium | reverse complement strand
CGAGGTTGTCGAAGTCGTACGTCACCGCGCCGCCGACGTTGCCGGCCAGGGCCAGGACGCCGGAGGACGAGGTCATGCTGACTTCAGCATACGTATGGTCCGCGGCCTCGACGCCGTAGGCGTCCGCGAAGGTCACGGTGACGCTGCCGGCGGGCAGCCCCGTGGCGCTCTTCATGAGAACCGCGCCGCCCGACGTGCCGTCGCCCACGGTCAGCGCGTTGATGTTGTTGGCCAGGCCTTCCAGCCGCAGCGTGCCGGGGCCCTGCACGACCAGCCCCGACAACGCCGGTGTGACCACGTTGCCCTTGACGACGACCGTGCCGGCCTTCACGTCCCACGTGCGGAACAACTCCAGCACGTTGACGCCGCTCTGGAAGGTCAGGGTGTGGCCGGACGGGTCGAAGACCTGGTTGGTGACGAAGCCGACTTTCTCGGTCAGGGCGCCGCTTGCGGTCACGTCGGCCGAGGCGACTATTGCGCCGCCGTTCAACTCGATGTTGGCCGCCATGTTGTTGCGCAGGAGCAGCCGCGTCCGCTCGTTCAGTACGATCTTGCCCGCACCGAGGGTAAAGCCATCGGCACGGATAAGGAGCGTTGTCAGCGGGCTGGGGAGCGTCGAACTGGCCTGGAGCGTTGCGTCGCCCGTGCCGAGTGCGTTCGCGTGGTCGATGACAACGGTGTGGTTGCTCTCGCCGCTCGTGGCGGTTGTGTTGGACGAGTCGATGGTCGTGCCGCCGGTGTAGGTGCTCTTGTTCTTAAGGAACATGTTGCGGTCGATGACGACGGCGGTGGGCGTTGCGCCCGGCCCCATGTCGGCAATCATGACCTTCGTGGCGGGGTCAAGGCCGTCGCCGAGGGTGAGCCAGGCATCTTTGTAGGCGTTCGTGCCGCCGTCCTGGAACTTGACGGTGGCGGCGCCCGCGGGGCCGGCGGCCAGCGGGGTGGCGATGGTCGCGCCGGCTGCGCCGTACACGCCGATGTTGGCGGCGGCGCCGGCGCCGGTGTTCAGGGTGATCGCGGGGGTGTAACCGGCGGGAGTGATGTATATGTTCTCGCCGCCGTCAACAGCGGCGGCGGGCAGGGCGCAGTCGGCCTGAAGGACGGTGTTGGAGCCGGGATCAAGCGTCAGGGCCGTCGGTGCGAAGCCGGTGTCCTGGACGTACATCCAGCCAGCCTCCTGGACCTTGAAGGCTGCGCCGGAAGCGGCGGTCTGGATGAGGAGTTCGCCGTTCGGCCAGACGTCCACGCCGCCGGCGCCCATGCCTGAGAGGTCTGCGCCCGCGACGAGCGCCAACTTGCCGGGCAGCGGGCCGGTCTTGCCCGCGGGGTTGGTCCAGCCTTCGCCCACCTGGAGACGGTTGACGGCGGCTGCGCCGTTCAGGATGGTGTACTTGGTGCCGGCCAGCGTCAGGTCGTAGTCGGCGGTGCCGTCGGTTACGTTGCTGATGGAAATGAGCGTGTCGGACGACTCGTTCAGCAGTGCGGCGTTGCCGGCAAGGGTCAGTGCGCCGCCGGGGCCGCCCAGAACGAGGTACTCGCCCGTGCTGCGGACGGTGGAGGCCTCAATCCGCGTGCGCGAGCCTGCGCCCAGGGTAACGTCGGGGAACTGCACGATGCCGAGTATGTCGCCCTGGTTGGCGGCGGTGCCGGACTTGCTCGAGGCCAGGATGGCGTCAACGGTGCTGTCGGCCACGCCGTCGTCGTCGTTTACGGTTACGGCGGCGTTCATGATCTGCGTGGCCGCGCTGGTTATGCCGCGCATGATGAACCCGCGCAGGGCCATGCCGTTCTGGATTGAGACGGTAACGCCCGTGCCGAAGGCGTTGCCGCCGGTCTCGTTGTAGCGGACTTCCAGGCCGCCGACGGGGGTCGTGCCGAGTTCGCCCAGGACGATGTTGCCGCCCGAGACTTCAAGTTCCGGCCAGACTTCAACGTAGTAGTTGTTGCCGCTGTCAATAATCTTGAGCGTGCCGCCGTTCAGGGCGAAGCCGGTGCTGCCCTCGGTGCCGTCCTGGCCTGGTCCGCGGACGCGGACCACGTGGTCGCTGCCGCTGCCGGAGTAGTTCACGGTCAGCGTGGTCGTGGGCGTAAGCGAGCCGATGAGGTTGATGCGGCTGCTGTTGCCGGTAACAGTGCCGGCGGGACCCAGAAGCACGAGCGTGCCGTTGCCGGTAACGCTGCCGATGCCGTAATCGTCGCCGCCGTCGTTGTTGGGACGGACGTAGCCGGTTGCGCTGCCGAGGATTTCGAAGTTGGCGAGAATGCGGCAAGTGTTCTGGTTCAGGCACAGTGTTGCGCCGTCTTCAATGCGGATGCGGTTGAAGGTAGCCTGTGCGTTGTTGCCGGCCTGGTCTGAGCCGCGCTCGCCGTTGAGGCAGTGGTCCCAGTCGCCGCCGGCGTTGTCCTTGATGATAATCAGGCCGTCGAAGCGGTTGACGTTGCGGGGGTCGGCGGTGCTGGTGGTCTCATCGGAATAAAGCCTGGTATTGAACTCGCCGCCCAGTTCCAGCGTCAGTCCGGCGCCCCAGCCGGTGCCGGGGGGCAGCGACCCGACTTCTTGTTTGTAGTGCAGTTCAATCTCGGGCTTGAGCGTGCCTGTGCCGAGCACCAGGGCCTTGATGGCGCCCAGGCCGGGGTCGGTGTCAACCCGCAGCGTGCCGTTTGCGACGTTGATGGTGCGGTTGTTCAGGTCAAAGGCGTTGCCCGGGCCGAGTTCGCCCGTCAGGTCGTGCAGGCGCGCATGGCCGCCCGTCATGGCGATTTCTATGTCGGCGTCCACGACGATGCCCGACAGCCTGACGTTGTTGCCGCCGTCAATGACGAGTTTCTCGGTTGCGCCGCCCGCCGTGCCGGTGATGTTGCCCACGTAAGAGCAGTTGTTGTTGTTCTGGCAACTCATGTATGCGGTTACGCCCTCGGCCAGCGACACGTCAAGGACGAGCCTGGCATCACTGGCCTGG
Source organism: Planctomycetota bacterium (assembly GCA_016872895.1). Taxonomy (GTDB): domain Bacteria; phylum Planctomycetota; class Phycisphaerae; order FEN-1346; family FEN-1346; genus VGYT01. The sequence goes on along the minus strand of VGYT01000027.1, from coordinate 22,224 downwards.
AACATGCGTGTAGATGAGGCGTCGCCCAGTCGCACGTCGGTGAAGCGAACGAAGCCGAAGACCTCGCCGTCCGTGGCGGGTATGTCGACGCCGCGGGCCACCTTGATTGCGCCGTCGCGGGCGCTTGTGCCGTCGTCGGTAACGATGACGGGCGAGGTGATGAGGTTGACGATGGGCGGGTTCGGAAGTGTGGTCTCGTCCACGAACACCTGCATCGTACCGGTGCCGGAGAGGTTGAACGTGGTGGCCGGCCCCAGGCAGCCCATGCCGTTCTGGCCCACGTAAACGTCCAACCCGTTGGCGCCGGTCAGATAGAACGTGCCCGCGCCGGGGTCAACGTTCAGCGTGTGCCTGCCGCCGGTGGCCCCCAGGCGGACCAGGTTGCCGTTCAAGGCGAAGGCGCCGTCAAAGATCAGGCCGCCGGTGTTGGTAACCACCAGGTCAACGTCGGACAGCGGGCCGTGGAACCTGATGCCCTCGGCGCCCGAGACGATGAGCGAGCCGTGGTCGGTGCCGTTGCTGAATATGCCGTCGTAAATCCAGATATTGTTGTTGTTGGAGATGTTGGATATTTGGCCCGTGCTGCCGAGGAGTTTGATCTGGCCGAACTGGGCATAGGTGTTGCTGCGGTCCAGCGCGGCGTGTGCGCCCTCTTCCAGGTGGACCTTGGCGACGTAGGCGGCGCCCGAGCCGGGGTTGTCGACGAGGCGGTTGGCCTGGATTCTTGCGTCGTAGTCGGCCGGGTTGGTCTCCGTGTTCTGGACGACGACCGTGCCCATGAACTTGTTGATGAACCTGGGGTCTCCGGCGGCCGGCGACTCCTCAATGTGGACTTGCACGCCGTTGGCGGCGCCGGCCAGGATGGTAAGATTGTGGCCCCACTCAAAGACGGGTGCGGCGGTGGTCGGATCGTCCTTGCCTTCGTGCAGTTCAAGCCAGTAGGTGCTGCCCTGGGAACTTGTGCCGCGATTGGCAATGATGGTGCCCGTGCCGGGGTCAACATTCACGTCGTTCGTGGCGCCCGCAAGGTAGAGGTCCAGCGTATGGCCGTTCAGGTTGAATGTCTTAGTGGGGTAGCCCGGGGGCGTGATGCTGCCGAGGGTAACGCCCGAGGCGTTTGCCGACCAGACGTCGGTGTACAGGGTGCCGCTCAGGCGGACCTGCTGGCCGCCGACAAGCAGGAGCCTGCCCGGGCCGTACACGTCAAGGATGCGGATGCGGTCGCCCTGGGTGCTGTCGTCCTGGGCGATGTTGGCGTCGCCGCCCGGCAGCGTAACGTCCATGACAAGGTACGTCTCGTTGTCGTTCTGGACGTTGACGACCGAGCCGGTGTTCAGGGTAACGTTCGGATAGTACACGTAGCCGCGGATGTTGGAGGTGTTCGACACGTCGCGGTCTGACCGGATGGAGGCGGTGGCGCCGGCGGCCACGATGACGGGGGCGGAGATGGTGTTGGTGATGCCCGGGCCGCCTGCGGCGTCCTCGTTTGCGCGGCCCTTCAGTATGCCGCCCGTCATGTTGATGGTGTGGGCCGCCGCCGTCAGGCCGGTCGAGCCGTCGGCCCCTACGTACACGTCAAGCGTGCCGCCCGAGATGTTGAACGTGCCGGGGCCGATGTCGTAATACTTCCTGGCATCCACGTAGGATGCCGCGCTCCACGGGCCGCCCACCTGTATCGTGCCGGCCTCAAGGTTGATGGTCTGGCCGTTCAGGTTGAACTTCTTATTGAGGACCGGGTTGGTGGTCATGTCGCCCAGGATGGTGGTGCCGGTGTTGGTGTGGCGGATGGTAACGTTGTTAAGGGTTCCGATGAGGCGGAAGGGCTGTGTGCCCTTGATTTCCAGCGTGTTGCCGCCGCCGTTGACGTCGCCCAGGCCCACGAACGTGCCGTTGCCGGAGTTCTGGACGGCGGCGTTGCCGGCCATGCTGGTGATGTCGGCCAGCAGGCTGCTGTCGACGCGGTTCAGGTTGAAGTCTGTGCCGTCGGCCAGGCGCACGTCGCGGTAATACAGGATGCCGTCGTAGGTGGTATTGTTGTCGCGTTCCACGCTAAGCGTGGGGCCTGTACCCGATACGTTGACGACGGCGTTAACGTTGTTGACGGTCATGGGCAGTGCGCCCGCTTCCCGCACGCGCCCGCGCAGTTCGCCTGAGCCGGAAACGTTAATGGTTACGGTGTTCGGCAGGCCGGCCCCGCCGTCGTAGCCCTTGCGGAACTTAAGAAGGGCGCCCCTGGCCGCGTTGATGGTTGAGACGGTGACGTCGCCCGTCAGGTACACCGTGCCGTCCTTCGGCGTGCCTTCAACCCACTCGCTGGTGCCGATGCTCAGCGTGCCCGGCCCCGTGACGGCGTGTGCGATGGTGAGCGTCTGGCCCTGGGAGGAGGCGATGACGGAGGGGCCGACGATGTTCACCGTGCCGCCGCCGGAAAGGGTGGCGTCGGCCGACGGCTGTTGCGTCAGGATGCCGCCATTGAGGTTAAAGGTGCTCGTGTCGGCCGTGCGGCTGCCCCAGAGTTCAAAGATCGCGGCGCCGTTGACGCCGGAGATGCCGGTAATGTTGTCCACGCCCAGGCGCAGGATTGTGCCCGCCTGGACGGGAATCGTCAGCGCGCCCGTCAGGGCCGACGCATTGCGGATGTCAATAATTGAGCCGGCGAACGTGGTAAGCGACCCCAGGCCGCCCGCGTTGCCGGGGTTCGGCAGGTCCAGCAGCAGTATGCCGCCGGGCATGATGGTGATGCTGCTGTTGACGGCGTTGGCGTTGTCCGGGTCAACGACGCCGTGCGGATAGACTATGACGGAGCCGAGTTTGGCGGTGTCGCCCGTTCCGCCGCCGCCCAGGGCGTTGGCCTGGGCAAGGTGCAGTTCGGCGTCGGCCCCCACGGCGAAGGTAACCTTGCCGTAGTTGGCCACGTCGCTATTCAGGTCCACCCGCGCGATGATGTTGGCGATTACGGGGCTTGCGGCAATGATGTCCAACTTGTTGGCGGTGCCCGTGCCCTGGCCGATCGTGAGCGCGACGGGGGCCGTGAGGCTGTCGTATATGCCGCCCTTAAGAGCAAAATCGCTGTTGGCGGTAATGGTGCCCTTTATTGCGCCGGCGCTGTTCTCTCCGGCGACCGATATGCCGAGCCAGGGCGTGCCCGCGCCCACGGCCATGGTGCGCGTTACGGCGTTAGCGGTGGTGCCAAGGACGCCGAAGTAAGCGGTCGGCGTAGTAACGGAGCCGATGCCCTGGATGCCGTCAAGCAGGTTGTCGCCGCCTTTTTCTACGGCCAGGATGGCGCCGGGCTGGACGTTCAGGTTCCCGCCCCAGGTCAGGGCCGTCAGGTTGCCCGACGCGGTCTTGGCGATGAGCGACGCCTTCGGGCCGATGTTGTACACCTCCTTGGCATCGGGCGTCGTGTAAAGGATAAGTTGGGCGACGTCCTCAACGTTATAAACGCTCTTGCCGTCATTGGTCGGGTCTGCGGCCGCGCCGCGGGCGTACAGGTCAATCCACGAGCCCTGCCGCAGCGTAACCGGCCCCATGCCCAGGTACGTTACGCCGGCCGTGGCGCCGGTCTGGACCGCGCCGCTGCTGTTGATGAACGTGCCGCCGGTATAGGTGTTAGCGGCGTTCAGGACCAGCCGTCCGGCGCTTTCCTTGACAAGCGTAACCTTGCCCGCGCCGTTGTCGGCAATGGTGCCGTTTATGGTGATTCTGTTGCCGGCGGCAAAGTTGCACCAGATGTAGAGTTCGGCGTTGGCCGTGCCGTCGCCCGCCGTAAGCGTGCCGCCGGTGATTGTATTATTGTTATTGCCGGTCTTGATGAAACCGCCAGTGTCCATGGTCAGTTTGTAGCCGGTCAGGGTAAGGTTCACGTTGCCCGAAACGATAAGGGAGTTGACGGTTACGTTGGTGGTAAGGGTCTGTGCTGAGGTAACCTTGGCGTTGGTCTGCGACGTCGCCAGGTTCAGGTCGGCCGTCGCCGTGCCGTCAAGCATCTGGACGCCGTAAGTGTTGTCATAGCCGACCCAGAAACTGCCGTATTTGTACGCATCTGTATTAACATTGGTGGACGTAGATACCGTGGCCCACCCGCCCATGATGCCGTCGTTGAGGTTCGCGCTTGAGTAGCCGCTGACGAGGATTCGGGAAGCCCCCGAGCCGGTTCCACCGATGGTGCCCTGGGCATCGTTGCAGAATGTGACGGTTGCACCGATGTTCCGCGCAAGTCCCCCCAGCGTCAGGACGGTGTACGAAGTGGAGTGCGCCCGCCGCGAGGTGATGATGGAGTGGCAGCTGTGGAGCGTTACGGTTCCGACCGTCTCCAAGGAGGGCGAAGCGCCGGTAGAGGAGCCGCTCAAGCGCAGTTCGCCGCCCTTCATCGTAATCGGGGCGGTGTCGCTCAGACGGTTGTTGTTGACGCCGCCGTCGTTGTCAATGTTCAGGTAAGCCGCCGTCTCAATGGTAATGCCGGCCACGTTAAGAAGCGCGCCGTCCTGGCGCAGGCGGAACTCGCCCTTGCGCGCGCCGCCCGTGTTCGTGTTGCCCTGGGAGTAGGCGAGGATGAGTTGGCCGGTGAAGTCCGGCGCAGCATTGAGGAGCCGCAGTTCGCCGCCGCCCGCCTTGGTCAGCGTGCCGGCGCCGGAGAGCGCGGCGTTGCCGATGACAAGCGTCTGGCCCTGTGCGGTATAAATCGTGCCGCCGGCCGCGCCTATCTGGATGTCGCGCGGCACTGCGCCGAATGCGCCCTTCGTCCACGGGCCGCTGCCGGCGGGCGGACCGGCCGTTACCTCCAGCGTGCCGCCGTCAAGGACCAACTTGGTCGCGCCCTTGCCCAGAACCTGGTACTTGCCGATGGAAAGGATGCCGTCGGTAACGGTTACGGCCTTGTCCGTGCCGCCGAAGTTGTTGGCGGCATTCGTCAGATACACGTAGCCGTCGCCCTTTATCTCAAGGCCCTCGGTGCCGAGAACGGCGCTGAGGACTACCATGCGTTTGCCGGCGTCGGCCCCCAGGGCGCTGCCCGCACCGGTAACCGTCATCGGGTACGCCAGCGCCATGCTCTGCGTAGCGTTCAGCGTGCCGCCGGCAAGGGTTATGGTGTTGCCGGCGTCGCCGAGGGCGGCGGCCTGGGTAATCGAGAGCGTGCCCTCGTTTATCGCCACGCCGCCGGTAAAGGTGTTCGTACCGGACAGAAGGACCGTGCCGGCCGTGGACTTCGCCAGGCCGCCCGCCCCGCCGCCGCCGAGAATCGCGCTCGCCGCGCCGCTGCGCACGTCATACGACCCGGCCGTCAGCGTGCCCGTCGTGCCCGTGACGGAACCGGCGTTCAGCCGCACCACGCCCACCGTGTCGTTATAAGCGCCCACGTCGAACACGCCGCCGTCTATCCACAGCGTGCTCGTGTCGTCCAACTGGTCGCTCAGGCCCAGGGCAAGCGTGCCGCCCTGGACGAACGTGCTCGTGTGCGTGCTGCTGCCAACGCCGCTCTGAAGAATCAGCCTGCCCGTGCCCGTCTTGTTAAGGGCCGCGCCCACGCCCGTAATCTGCCCCGTCTGCGTTACGTCGGCCGAGCCGGTTACCATGATCTCGGAATCCGTCGCGCCGACCACGATGGCTTGGCCGATGGTCGTCGTGCCCGTAACCTGGAGCACGCCGCTGTTGATCGTTACCGTGTTCGTGAAGGAACCGTCGCCCAGGGCGCCGCCCGCCGCAACGCTGAGCGTGCCGCCGGCAATCTGCACCGGCCCCGGCATGGCCAGGTTGTTGCCCGACAGGATGGCCGTGCCCGCGCCGGTCTTCGTCAGGCCGCCCGCCCCGCTGATGTCGCCGGAGATGGTCAGGTCGCCCGCGCCGCCCGCCACGTTCAGTTCCAGCGCGGTTGCCCCCATCGCCAACCTGCACGCGATGGCAGCGGCGTCGGTCCCCAACTGCTCTATGCGGACGTTCACGGTCAGCGTGTAGCCGCCCAGGCTGCCGATGGTGTAGCCGGTTCCGTCGCTCGTCTGTAGGACGACGACGTCGGCGGCCTGGCCGCTTGAGCCCAGGTCAACCGCGCGGTTGACCGCGGCCGCGCTTGCGTCAAACGTGGCCGTGTCGCCCGAGACGGGGTAGCCCGTGCTCGGCGGACTCCAGTTGGCGACCGTGTCCCACAGGTCGCCGCCGGGGTCGCCGCCGACCCACGTGTAATCGGTCGCCCGCGCGGGTGCAGCCAGCGCCAGGGCGAGGGCGGCGGCCGCCAGCAGGCGGAACATCGGGAATTGATTCGGGCGCAGCATGACTCTCTCCTTGCGTGACAGGATTGTGGCCAGCATGTGCGCGGCAACAAACGTGCCATGCTTTCGCGCCGTTGCGACAGCATGGTCGGTTCGCACGGAATGGGTTTGCGTTTCTATCAACCACAAGCCCTTGTGTGCCGAGCCCTGGTAAACACCCCCCCATAGGGCATGGCACGCGGACACACTATCCACGAGCAAAGTCCGCAACCGCCTACCCTATATATACCACAGGTCGCAGCGGAAGTCAAACCGCCCCCCCCAGGAAAAGGCCGGTTGCGGCTGGTTTTTTTTGAGGTGCTCCGCTTCGGACGCCCGCCGCGCAGAGTTCCGTTGCACCGCTGGCGTCTGCGGCCAGCCAGGAGCATCGCCGCGCCCGCGCCGAGGAGCGCCAGGGCCGCCGGCTCCGGCAGCGCGGCGGCGCCCGCGATTTCGGCGCTGCTGGAAGCGTCGGAACGTATGAGGATCCATGTGACCACGGCGCCCGCCGGCAGGCCGTAGTCGCTCAGGTCCACCAGGGCCGCGTTCATGGGTAGGCCGTCGATCGTCCCGATCGGCGTGGGAACAAACGGCCTGAACTCCGTCAGTGATGCCATCTTGTGCCCGTCGGCAAAGACGGCCACGCTGAACTCGTCCGGCAGCATGGCCTCGAAGATCGCCAGGTCCGGGCCGGGGTCGTTCGTTATCCAGTTGTCTGTGAATCCGATCTCCAGCCGCTCGCCGGCGTCGAAATCGGTAACGTAACTGGCCAGGTTATCGCCGGTCAGGGCCTCCTGGAGCGTGGATGCGTTGTAGTAGCCCACGCCTCCGGTGACCATTGAGGCGGCATCGGCGAAGGCGGCGTCCTGGAAGGTCAGCGGTCCCTTGATGATGGAAGCCTGGGCGTGCGCCGGCGGTCCGGCTGCGGCCAGCGCCAGCAAGAGAATCCCTCGGCCCAGGGCCTTGAAGCGTTGCATCCCGTCTTCCCCTGCGCTTCAGGCGGGCCGCATGCCGGGGCGCCTGGGGTGATCCTGCCCGCGCCCGGACCGTGCCGGAAGTGCCCGGCCGCGGCGACCAGGGCGGCACTCGGGGCACAAGGTGGGATTGCCTGCGGCTCCGCACAACCCTCCCGAGCCATATTATACACGGTTTTACAATTAAGGCAAGTCAGGGCAGGGGACGGGACTAGGCGGCTGCCGATACTATCGTATACGCCTATATGCTCCGGTATCTGCGCCTGGCGCTCTCTTCAAGGCGCTTTATTTGTCCCCCGATTTGACTTTTTGGCCCGCGTGTTGTATAGTGTGGGTACGAGAAGCGAGGGCAGGTAAACCGGAAGGTCTTTTTTTGTCTCCGCAATCCGTCAACGACTAAGGGGCGACTGCCGCCTGGCGAGTGGGGGCTGAATGCCGTCTGCCGACTTGCGACTTGCAGGGCCGAAGGTAAATGGGGCGGCTCTCTGACGCCGTGTGCGTCACGAGACTGCTCCTTGTTTTTGCGCCTTCGGCCGAATCTTTCGGGGCAGGCGTCGCCGGGGCGGGAATCCGCGAGCAAACATCAGAAGCGACTTGCCGGCCGCGCCTCAAGGCCGACCGCTCCCTCGTAAGGGCGGCGCCGCGGCGCGGGCTGGATGCCGTTAAAAAGTGAACCAGCGCTCAGCCTTGGCGGGAGGACGCTGGTTCACCGTGGTCGGAGGACAGCGCCCGATTTGTGCGCCGTCCCCCACCATGCACATTATAGCCGATTCCCCTGCCGTATGCAAGGGGTTGGGGGCGGCTTTTGAATAATAACTTCACGCTGCGCCGGACGCGGGCCGGGATGCCCCTTTCCGGCCCGCGGCGGCGCGGCAAGAAGGGGGCGAACGCGGGGATAAAGCGGGACTGATCGGCACGAACGCCCGCACCAATTGGAAAGGAGACCGTTATGAGTAGAATCATCGCTCATTAGTGCTGGTGGCTGGCCTTGCTGGCGCCGCCCTGGCCGACCTCGATGGGTCTGCCGTGGTCGCCGTCCACGCCAAGGTAACGGCGAACATCGCTGTTACGCCGCAAGCCCCGGTTGTGGACGTCGGCTCGGTCCAGATAGGCGACCTGTGGGGCCGGATCGGCTTCCTGGTCCATGCCAACACCCAGGCAGTCAAGATGTGGGTGACCGCCACGGACCTCTGGAAGGGCGACATCCCGCACTCGAACCCCCTCGGGGTTCCGCCGATCCCGCTGTACACCGGCGCGGGCGCCAAGATTGAACCGTCGGGCGCAAGTCCGCTCGGCGGCGGCAGCAACGTGGCTGACCTGCCTTCCATGCACAACTCCTCGATCGCGGGCTTCCCCGCTTATCAGTCCACCCAGATCACGTTCGAGAGCATGGACAACGGCACGTTCAGCCATCCGGTGTTGGTGACGGTGCTGTGGAAGTTGGAGAACAACGAGCAGCCGATGGGCGACTACGGCGGAAGGGTCATGCTGTCCGCCATGGTCATGCCGTAAGGGACCCTGACCTGGTCGGGGGGCCGACCTTCGGCTCAGCAGGGGCGTTCGTGCCGATCGCCGCTGTCTAGATGTGCTACTGACCCGCGCAGCCCGCCCTACGACTTGGCGGGCTGCGTCTTTCTTTGGCGCAGACGTGTGCTATAATGCCGCCCGGAGGCGCCGTAAAGTGCGGAGCGCGAAGTGCCGAACGTGCTGAGAACGAGGCAAACGCATAGCCGCGACCCGACGCGCAGCGCGCTACGGCGCGGAATGCGGAGCGCCGGCCTTGTGCTCGCGTGCGTGCTCCTGGGCGTGTGCGCCGCCCGCGCATGGGCCGGCATCTCGGTTCAACCGGCGTTCGTCGAGGTCTCTCTCGACAGGGGCCGGCCCGCCGGACGCTTCGATATCGCCAACCTGGGCGAGACCGAAGAACGCTACCGCATCCGCGCCCTGCACTTCAACTTCTCCAAGGAGGGCGGCCTCCTGCGCCTTGAGCCGGACGAGCGGTCGCTCGTCCCCTGGATAAAGTTCAATCCGTCGGAACTATCCATCGCCCCCAAGACCAGCCGCGCCGTACGCTTTGCCATCATCCCCCGCGGCAGCCTCGAACAAGGCGAATACTGGGGCGCCATGGAACTGGAGAACCTCGATACACAGGTCGGCCGCACACGCGATGCCGCCGGACGAGAACTCAAGATCGAGGTCATCACCACCGTCATGGTGCCCATCTTCGGCACAGTCGGCCAGGTGCACTACGACGGAGACCTGACCGACGTTGCCGCCGGACCCGACGAGAAGAAAGGCGCCGTCATCCAGGCCGCACTCCTCAACAAGGGAGACGGACGCCTCCTGGTGACCGGCGAATACGTTGTCAAGAACGCCGCCGGCGATGCCGTAGCCCAGGGGGCCCTCGGCTACGCCTACCTGCTGCCGGGGGGCCGGCGCGTCTTCCAGGACCACGTCAGGGTTCCGCTTCCGGCGGGCCGGTACACCGTTCACGTCAAGTACTCCTGTCCGCAGTTGAAGCAGGCGCTCCAGCGCGATGTGCCGCTGGTCCTGGCGTCCCCGTCGGAACCGCCGAAGGAACCGCCGCCGGGCGCCCCGCCCGGCCCCAGTCCCCCCGGCGCTGCCCCGTCGGGGCCTGCGGCTCCAGGCGGCGCAGCCCCGCCCGGCCCGTCGCCGCCCGGCGCAGCCCCGCCCGGCCGGTCCCCCCCTGGGCCCGCGGCCCCGCCTGCCCCTCCGCCGGGGACCCCCGCCCGTCCTGCCCCCGAGAAACCTACAGAAAGCCCCGCCGTAAAGCCGACCTTAAAGTAATAGCCACGGGCGGACCGCGCCCGTTTGCCGCCCAGTCCCTAGCATGGGCTCGGGAGGCGGCGCCGACGCCGCGCGCCGGAGGCGTGCGGCCGAAGCAGCCCGTGGACTGAGCGAGGCGGTCATGCAGCGCCCTGCGGCATGGGCATGCATCGGCCAGGCGGTGATTGTCTGCCTGGCCGGAGGCATCGCCCAAGCGTGGGAGGGGCAGGGAGGGGAGGCGCCCCCGGTGCGCCCCGCGCCGGCTGCGCCTGCGCCTCCGCCGCCTGCGCCTTCGCCGCCCGCGCCTCCACCGCCCTCGGGCGTCTTGCCGCCGCCCGGCGGCGCCCCCGCGGCCGGGGCGATTGCGGCCGCGACGCCGCCGCCGTCCACCGAGGTAGCGGCCGCAGGCGGCCCCGTCCTCGACGTTCAGAACGTCCCCACGCCTGTGCCGCCCGAAATGGAAATCGTGGGCTTCCTGCTCCAGGGCCCGCAGGTCTGGCAGCGGCTGAAGATCGAGGACCTGGACGTCATCGCCACGCCGGCCAACCGGCGATTGCTGCCGCTCCTGCGGCTCCTGAAGGCCCTGCACATCGAGAAAACCGAGCAGGCCGACGTCATATCGTTCCAGGCCGAGGGCGGGCCGAAGACGATCCTCAACCTCCGTGCGCGGCGGCTGCGCGTGGACGATACCGAGGGTCCCGTGGATTTCGTCATGGCCATGTCGGACGTGACCCTCCAGCGCGACATCTACCTGCCCGCCGAGGTCGTGGCCGAAATCCTGGCCGTCAAACTCGAATGGAACGAGGCCGGGTATGAGTTCAAGGCCCAGGTGAATCGGCGCCTCAAAATATGGCCGCGAGAAGAAGTCTCCCTGAGCGAAATCCAGGCCGACGACGAGGAGGCCCGCCTCCCCGAGGTCCTCCCCGCCGCATACCCGCCCGCCAACAGCCTCGACTTCATGGAACTCCAGATGTTCGCCTGGGTCGCCGCCCTGGAGGAGGACCGCGACGCCGGCACCCGCAAACGCCGCTTCCAGAAGGGCGCCATCGAGGGTCTGCGGCAGACGTTCTGGGGCAGCCTGATGGGCGGCCGCTACAAGGTCCGCATCGGCGAGCCGCAACTCTACTTTGAGCAGAGCGACCTCCAGAAGACCAACGACTCGCGCCTTATGGTCGAGTGGGCCGAGTGGACCTACAGGATGCCCACGGCCGAGATCGCCCTCGGCGACATGTCCTTCGGCCTCAGCGACCTGGTGTTCCCCACCGTCACCATGACGGGCCTGCGCTTCAACGGCTTCGTCGGCGGCGATGTGCCGGGGGCGGGACGCGACGAGACGTCACCCGGCCTGCGCAACTTCTTCGTCCAGTCGTACGACTTCGAGGGCTACGCCAAGGCCGGGTCGCGGGCCCAACTGGTCATCAACGACCGCGTCGTGTCCACCGAAACGATCATTGCCGACAGCCCGACCCAGCCCGGCCTCGGCGCCTACCGCTTCGAGGACGTGCGCCTCAGCCCGAGCGTTCTGAACGATGTCCGCATCGTCGTCACGGATCCCGACGGCCTCGTGACGCAAATCCGCAAGCGCATCCTGCCCGCTACCATGCTCCTGCCCAGGGGCCGCCTGGCGTACCTGGGGGGCATCGGCACCAACCGCGACATTTCTCGCTGGACGACCTTCGGCACGCTTGGCGGCGGCCGCGTCCTTTACGGCGTTACGGACCGCCTGACCATCGGCCTGGCCGCCGCATCGCAGGACGCCTTCTTCGAGCCGCAAATCCAGGATGCGACCCTCCTCATGGACGAGCCCCCGTTCCCGCACTCAAGCACGCACCTCGGCGGCCAGTTCGCCTGGCAGCCGGCGGAGGTCCTCCTGCTTTCCGGCAGCGCCGCCGCCAGCAGCCAGAACAGCCGCGGCCGCGACGCCCAGGACTCCGCCTGGAACGTCAAGGCCGACCTCTATCCTCACCGCGACGTCACCGCCGGCGCGCAACTGTTCCGCTACGGCCCGGACTTCTTCAACGGCCAGAACATCCTGCTACGCGACCGCTTCGGCCACGCCGTCTGGGCCCGCTGGACGCCCCACCCGCAGTGGCACGTGGCCGCCATGGAGGGGCGCGTCCGCAACAACCTCGGCGAGGACCTCCCGGAGACCCTGACGGTCGATTTTCAGCATTTCGAGGTCGGCTCAAGCGCCCTGCCGCGCACCACCGCCACCTTCGCCCTGGACCGCACGCGGCCCAGCAGCACGCACCGCAACCAGAACCTCTACACGGTCCGCAGCCGCACCCAACTGCCCGGGGACGTGACGCTCTACCTGGACGCCTCCGTCGGCCGGGCGCTGGAGGTCGAGGCCGAGCCGAACCTCTTCTCCGGCCTGGCGCTGCCCATGCTGGCCGTGTACCAGGCGCCGGCGGGGTCGGCCACCCTCATGAAACTCCTGACGCGGCAGCAGACCGTCGGCGCACAGTTCCGCCAGAGCGGCCAGCAGCAGCGGGCCACGGCCGTGCACACCTTCCGCTCCTCCGGCGAGCGGCCCGTCCAGGTGCGGACCGAGGTCGGCATGGACCTCTTCCGCCGCGACTCGGCCGAGACCGAGGGCAAGCGCAACGTCTTCTTCGAGAACCGCGCCGAGTGCCTCCTGGACGCCGTCGGCCGGAACCGCTTCGGCGTCCTCTCGCACCTTCAGCGCGACGAGTGGACCGTCATGGCCTATGTCAACATCAGCACACGCTTCGCCTTCGACGGCGGCCCGCCCAGGCCCATCACCGACCTGCGCGTCGAGCCCGACCGCGGCGCCGTTCGCGGCCGCGTGTTCATCGACTACAACGCCAATGCGCGCCCCGACCCCGGCGAGCCGGGCCTCCAGGACGTCAAGGTCGTCATCGGCCGCACACACACCGCCACGACCGACGCAAGCGGCTGCTTCCTCCTGCCCGGCATGAGGGCCTCGGCCGAGGTCCGCGTGGCCCTCGACATCGACACCATCCCCGCCATGTACTGGCCCACCAGCGGCAAACAGGTCGTGGTCGTCCTCCCGGGCAACCTGACCACGGTGGACCTGGGCGTGGCGCCGGTCGTGTCGGCCGCGGGGTCCGTCCAGGCCGCTGAACCGGAGGGCAAGACGCGGCCGGTGGCCGGCGTCCGCGTGTTCCTCACCGAAGAGGAGAAGGACGTCCTCGTGGCCGAGTCCTACACGGCACGCGACGGCTCGTACTCCCTCGACAACCTCCACGCCGGCCGATACGTCCTGCGGGTCGACCTGATGACCCTGCCGAAGGGCGCCGCCCTCGACGACACCGTCCGCAGCGTCGTCATACCGCCCGAAAAGGAGCCGCAGGACGTCCGCCTCGCGCCGTTCGTCATGACCGCGCCCCCGCCCGTTTCGACCGAAAAGTCGAACGGCAACGGCAGGCCCGGCGCCAACGGCAGGCCGAACGGAAACGGCGGCAACGCAGCCAGGCGCATGTAAATGTTCAGCATGCCCTGATGCGACGTTGCACGGCCGGCTTGTACGGCCGTGGCGAATCGGCGGCGTTCTCCACGGCCGGGCGAGCCGGCCGTGCCACACGTTCTCCACGAGTGCCGAACGAGCAACTTGAAGGCGTGCCGGGGCGCCGCCTGCGGCCTACGGCTCGTTTTCCTTCGCTCCCTCGGCGGGTCCCGCCGCTGCGCCCGTCGGGTCGGCGCCCTGGGCGTACACGTCGGGCGGGATCTTGAAGCCCAGTTTTGCGCACTTCGCCAGGAACCGCGGCTCCGTGCCGGCGGCGGCCCACTCGCCCGTCTCGCGGCCGGAGGCGTCCGCCCCCTTGCGGTGGTAGGCAAACAGGTCGCGCAGGGCCACCGCGTCGCCCTCCAGGCCCGCGCACTCGGTGATGCGCGTCACGCGCCGCGTGCCGTCGGTCGCAAAATCGTGCTGCACGATCAGGTCCACGGCCGACGCGATGAGTTTGTGAACCGCCCACAGCGGCAGCATCAGGCCGCGGGAAAGGCACATCATCTCCAGCCGCGACACCGCGTCCAGGGGGGAACTCGCGTGCAGCACCGCCAGGCATCCCTGGTGTCCGCTGGAGATGGCCTGGAGCATGTCAACGGCCTCGTCGCCGCGGATTTCGCCCACGATGATCCGCGTCGGCCGCATACGCAGCGCGTTCCGCAGCAGTTGCGCCACCGTCACCTCGCCCTTGCCCTCGACGTTCGGCCGGCGGCACTCCAGCCGCACCACGTGCTTCTGCTGGAGCGTCAGTTCGGCCGTGTCCTCGATGGTGACGATGCGCTCCGTCTCCGGGATGAACCGGCTCAGGATGTTCAGCGTGGTGGTCTTACCCGTTCCCGTCGCGCCCGAGAAGACGATGTTGGCCCGGCCGCGAACCGCCGCCGCCAGCAGGTGCGCCATGCGCCTGGAGAGCGTCCCGGCCCGCACAAGGTCGTTGATATGCTTGAGCGTCTTTGTGAACTTGCGGATGGTCACGGCCGGGCCGTCCACGGCCAGCGGCGGCACGATGACGTTGCCGCGGGACCCGTCGGGCAGCCGGAAATCCACGTACGGGTGCGACGCCGACACCGTCCGCCCCGTCGGCTGAAGGAGGGCCCCCACCACGAGGTCCAACTGCTGCGCGTCGCCCAGGTCAAGCCCCGCCGGCCCCATCACGCCGCCGCGCTCAACGAACACGCGCTGCGGCCCGTTGATCATGATCTCCGTGACCTGCGGGTCCTCAAGCAGCGGCCGCAGCGGCGCGAGCGCAGGATGCTCCAGCCAGTCCATGACGGTCGTCCTTTGCCGGTGCGCGGCGATGCTACCGCGCGCGTGCGCCGCCCGCAACGCCAAAGCGCGCGGTGTTGCACGGCGCGAGTCGTGGTGGGGCGAGTTCGCCGGTGGCTCGTTAAGCAGCGGCCGGCACGGCCGCGGCCGCCGCCGTACCGGCGGCGGCTAAACGTCCCATGCAAGCGCCTCATCATAACTTGAGCCATTACGCCGTGTTGCCTCGGCCCGCCGTGGCCGCTATAATCCGCGGCCATGAAAACCACGCGACCCCTGCTGCTTGTCGTGCCGGCCCTGCTGCTGCCGGTCCTGGGTGCTCCGGCCGCGCCGCCTGTTCGGGCCGCGCCCCCTGTTGCGGCCGCGACGGGTGCGCGGGCCGCGCCTGCCGCCGATGCCCGCGCGGATGCCGACAACTGGCCGCGATTCCGCGGCCCCGACGGCGCGGGCACGAGCGACGCCGCGACCATCCCCGTCAAGTGGACCGAGAAGGACTACAACTGGAAGGTGGAGTTGCCCGGCGGCGGCCACTCGTCGCCCGCCGTCTGGGGCGACCGCATCTTCGTCACCGCCGGCCGCGAGACGGACGGCCAGCGGTTCATCCTCTGCCTCAAGGCCGCCGACGGCGCCGTTCTCTGGAAGCGCGAGTACGCATCCACGACGTGCGCCATGAACAGCCTGAACTCCTACGCCGCCGTCACGCCCGCGCTGGACAAGGACTACGTATTCGTCACCTGGGCCGTGCCCGAAAAATACACCGTGGTGGCCCTCGACCATGACGGCAAGGAAGTCTGGCAGCGCGACCTGGGGCCGTGGGTCAGCCAGCACGGACACGGGGCGTCGCCTATCGTGTTTGAAGACGTCCTGCTTGTGCCGAACGACCAGGACGGCGCGAGTTTTCTTGCGGCCCTCGACAAGAAAACCGGCCGGACGCGCTGGCAGGCCGAGCGCAAGAGCGGCCGCGCAGCATACTCCACGCCGTGCATCTACCGGGGGGCGGGAGGCGCGCCGCAGATTGTCCTGACGAGCACCGCCCAGGGCATGACCGGCATCGACGCCCGCACCGGAAAGCAGGCGTGGGAGGCGCCCGACGTGTTCCCGCACCCGAAGCGCGTGGTGGCGTCGCCGGTGATGGCGGGGGGCCTGATTTTCGGCCAGTGCGGCGAAGGGGGCAGCGGCCTGCACGTCGTGGCCGTCCGCCCGCCGGCCGCGCCCGGCGGCAAGGCCGAGGTCGCCTGGAAAATCACGAAGTCCGCCCCGTACGTGCCCATGCCGGTGGCTCACAAGGACCTGCTGTTCCTCTGGGCGGAATCGGGCACGGTGGCGTGCGTGCGCCTGGCCACGGGCGAGGACGTCTGGCGCGAGAAGGTGGGCGGCGGTTACTACTCGTCGCCACTGTGCGTTGGCGGGCGGCTGTATAACATATCGAGGACCGGTGAGGTGGTCGTGCTGGCCGCGGGGGAGAAGTTCGAGGTCCTCGCGCGCAACCCGCTCGGCGAGAAGTGCCACGCCACCCCCGCCGTCGTCGGCGGGCGGATGTACCTGCGCACCTGGTC
The DNA here is from genome assembly GCA_016872895.1 of Planctomycetota bacterium. GTDB lineage: Bacteria > Planctomycetota > Phycisphaerae > FEN-1346 > FEN-1346 > VGYT01. The sequence goes on along the minus strand of VGYT01000027.1, from coordinate 5,906 downwards.
GCACGTCATTTCAATCGGCGGGAAGTGACGTCGTCAAGTTCGGCGGCGCGTCTTCCGTGTGGCGGCACTTGGGGTACTTGGAGCACCCGAGGAACGGTCCGCGGCTGCCGGTGCGCAGAACCATCGCCGCACCGCAGTCGGGGCACGTGCGGTCGGTCTTGACCGGCTTCGGCCGCGCGGCGCGGGCACGGGGGGCGCGCGCCGCGGTCGCGCCGGGCGCGGTCGCGCCGGGCGCGGTCGCGCCGGGCGCGGTCGTACCAGCCGCCGGCATGCCCGTCGCGGGAGATCGAGCGGCGGACGCAAGCCCGCGGGCATCTTCCGGCGACGGCGTATCTGCCGCCGCATCTTTCCGTGACCTTACGGTCGCGGCTCGATGCGCCGGGCGGGGGCCCGCTGCGCCCTTGCCTTCGCCCTTCGCCAGCGGCTTGGCGTTGCGGCACTTCGGGTACGCCGAGCACGCCAGGAACGGCCCGCGGCCGCCCCTCTTGACGACCATCGCCGCGCCGCACTTGTCGCACACCTCGCCCGTGGGCTGCGGCACGACGGGCTTGCCTTCGGCGTCGCAGGGCATGGTTGCGCGGCACTTGGGATACGCCTGGCACCCCAGGAAGGGTTCGCCGCGCCGGCTGTACCGGAGCATCATCGCGCTGCCGCACTTGGGGCACTTGTGCTGCGTGGCCTTCGCCGCCGGCCGCGACTGGCCGCCAAGCGGCTGCGTGTAGGTGCACTCCGGGTACTTCGAGCAGCCCAGGAACGGGCCGCGCCTGGACGAGCGGGCGACCAGGGGCGACCCGCACTGCGGGCACGGGCCGGCCTGGTGCGCGGCGGCCTCGGCCGCCTGGCCGCAGGCATCGCCGTTCTCCAGCGGCCGGATGTACTTGCACTCCGGGTACTTCGAGCAACCCAGGAACGGCCCGTGTTTGCTCCATCGCTTGACCAGGGGCGACTGGCACTGCGGGCACGGGCCCGCCTCTTCGACCGGCTGATGTTTCGTGCTTTCCATTTCTTCGGCTGCCTTCTCCAGGTCGGCGGAAAACGGGCCCCAGAACTCGCGCACCACGGTGCGCCAGTCTACCTTCGACTCCTCGACCTCGTCCAGTTCATCCTCCATGTGGCTGGTGAACCTGACGTCGAGGATGTCGGGGAAGTGGCGGACGAGTTTGTCGGTGACCACCTCGCCCAGTTCGGTGGCGTAAAGACATCGTTTGCCCTGGCGGGGAACGAGCGCAGCCCCGCAGGGGCACCTGCCCTCAGCCGGAAGGGGCCACATGGGCTGACGCCCGAGGTCGCACGGCACAAGGTATGCGCACTTCGGATGGTTCTCGCACCGCAGGAACGCGCTCGGCTCCTGGGCCACGTAGCCGCGGTCCTGGATGGTCGAGATGATGGTGGCGTAGGTGCTGGGGCGCCCGATGCCGAGGCCCTCCAGTTTGCGGATAAGCGTGGCCTCGGTGAACCTGTCGGGCGGCTGCGTGAAGCGCTGCTCTTCCACGAGGTCCCGCAGGTCCAGCGGGTCGCCCTCGGCCAGGGGCGGGAGTTGCTGGTCGTCCTTGCCGAAGCGGACGCCCGAGACTCGCGTGTGGCCGTCGAACACGAGGACCCGCCCGCGGGCCTTCAGAAGCGCGCGCAGCGGGGCCGCGCCGGGCGCTGCGGGCGGAGGCCTGGCGCCGGGCGCTGCGCCCTCCGCCGCCGCGCCCGACTTTCCGGCCGGCGCCGCACGGGCCTCGGCCGGGGCGACGGCCTCGACGTCGGCCTCCGTCACGTTCCAGGCGGCGGGCTTCATCTGGCTCGCTATAAAACGGTTCCAGATAAGTTCATACAGCCGCGCGAAGTCGCCCTCCAGGTGCGGCCGGACGGCCTCCGGCGTGCGGGCGACCTCCGTGGGCCGGATGGCCTCGTGCGCCTCCTGCGCACGGCCGCGCGACTTGAAAACCGCCGGCTGCGGCGGCAGGTACTTCTCGCCGTAAGTTCCGGCGATGAGCGCCCGCGCCGCCTCAAGCGCCGCAGGCGCCACGTGGTACGAGTCCGTACGCATGTACGTAATCAGCGCCACCGACCCTTCCGGCCCCAGTTCCACCCCCTGGTACAGGGCCTGGGCGATGGTCATCGTCTTTCTGGCCGGGAACCCGAGTTCCGTGGCCGCGGCCCGCTGGAGTTCGCTCGTGATGAAGGGCGGCGGGGCCTTGTCCTGGAGGGCCTTCTGCCGCACCGCCAGCACCCGGTACGCCGCGCAACGCAGCCGGTCGCCCACGGCCCTGGCTGCGCCGCCCGCGGCGGGCCGGAACTTCTCGCCGTCCACCTCGGCCAGCAGGGCGCGGAACGCCTGCTCCTCGCCCGGCCGGGCCAGCATGGCCGCGATCGTCCAGTATTCCTCCGGCCGGAACGCGCGTATCTCCCGCTCGCGCTCCACCACCAGGCGCACCGCCACGCTCTGAACGCGCCCGGCCGACAGGCCCTTTGCCACCTTCTTCCACAGAAGGGGGCTCAGTTTGTACCCGACCAGCCGGTCCAGGATGCGGCGGGCCTCCTGCGCCGATACCTTATTCATATTGATATGGCCGGGCGACGAGAACGCCTCGGCGATGGCCTTCTCGGTGATCTCGTTGAACACCACCCGCCGCACGTCCCCCGGCGCAAGGCCCAGCGCCTCGCACAGGTGCCACGCGATGGCCTCGCCCTCGCGGTCAAGGTCCGTGGCCATGAACACGGCCGCGGCCGGCCCGGCGGCCTTACGCAGGCCCGCCACCACCTTCTTCTTTCCCCGCAGCACCTCGTAGTCCGGCTTGAAATCGTGCTCGATGTCCACGCCGAGCGACCGCTCCGGCAGGTCGCGCACGTGCCCCATCGACGCCTCGACGCGGTAATCCTTGCCCAGGTACCGCTCGATCGTCTTCGCCTTCGCGGGGCTCTCCACGATGACCAGGTTCTTTGCCACCGACTTCCCTCGCACAACCCCCGCGCCGGCCGCCCAGGCGCCTGCGCCTGTCCCGCCGCGGCCGGGCAGGTTGCCCTAATACTGTCGGCACGCGCGGATGTCAAGGCACAAGGAAAGTGAAAAGTGCGAGGCGAGGTGCGGCGTTACTTGCAGGGGCGACCACCACCAGGCGATGTGGCACGGCCGGCTTGCCCGGCCGTGATTTGTGCCCCCGGTCTCTGGCAGCCACCGCCGGACGAGCCGGCCGTGCCGCATCCCCGTCCGCAGGAAGAACAAGCGGCGATTCATCGGAGGACCGCTATAGTCGCCCCGCGCCCGCCCTCTCGCGGCTCGCCGAAGCGGAACGACTCGATCAGCGGATGCTTCTTAAGGAGGGCCTGCACGGCGTCCCTCAGCGCCCCCGTGCCGTGGCCGTGTATGATGCGCACGCTGGCGAGGCCCGCCAGGCACGCCTGGTTGAGATATGTTTCAAGGTTACGCATTGCCTCGTCCGCGCGCAGGCCGACGAGTTTCACTTCGGGCGCCACCGACGCCGGCCGATGGACCACCGGCGGCGCCCGCGCCGCGGGGGCGGGCGGGGCCCCCTCGTCCGCCCGGCGCAGCGCCGCCGCGTCCACCTCGATGGGCGTGCCCCCCGCGCTGACTTCCACCTTGCCGCGGCGGCGGTCGATGCGCACGATGGTTCCCGCGCGGTTCATCGCGTCGATCCACACGAGGCGGCCCGCCTCCAGGTCCTCCGGGCGCAGCGCCGGCCGCGCGCGCGGCGCAAGTTCAGCCGACTTCTTCTTGATGGATGCCCGCTTCTCCTCGACCTTGCGCCTGAGTTGCCTGGCGGCGTCGGCGTCGGCGCCCGCGCGGCGGGCCTCGGCTATTGCGCGCTCCATCTCGCGACGGGCGTTGTCCACCAGGCCGCGAGCCTCCTCGGCCGCACGCCTGAGCGCCTCCTTGCGCTCGCGCTTAAGTTCCTCCAGGCGCAAGGCCAGTTCCTTGCGCGACTGCTCGGCCTCGGCCCGCTCGCCGCGAGCCTGGGCGGCGTCGGCCTCCGCCTTCTTCAGCGCCGCCGTCAGCCGCCCGAGCAGGCCCTCCATCTCGATCGCCCGCGAATCAACCAGCCCCTCCGCCGCACGCAGCACCTCCTCCGGCAGCCCGTGCCGCCGCGCTATCGCCAGCGCGTGGCTCGCGCCCGGCAGCCCGACGACCAGCCGGTACGTGGGCGCAAGCGTCTTCGGGTCGAACTGGACGGCCGCGTTCTCCATGCCCGGCTGCTCGCTGACGAAGCCCTTGACCTGCCCCAGGTGGGTCGTGGCCGCCGTCAGGCACCCCCGGCGGTGCAGGGCGGCCAGGATGGCGCAGGCCAGCGCCCCGCCCTCGGCCGGGTCGGTGCCCGCGCCGATCTCGTCCAGCAGCACGAGCGAGCGCTCGCCCGCCTGCGACAGGATTTCATTGATGTGCCTGATATGCCCGGAGAATGTCGATAAGTTCGCCTCGATGCTCTGCTCGTCGCCGATGTCCGCAAGCACCCGCTCAAGCAGCGGGAACGTGGACCCTTCCTTCGCGGGCGCCATCAGGCCCGCCTGCGCCAGAAGGCACGCCAGGCCGATCGTCTTCAGGGCCACCGTCTTGCCGCCCGCGTTCGCCCCCGTCACGGCCACCGTCCGCACCGGGCCGCCCAGTTCAAAGTCGAGCGGCACGACCGCGCCGCCGCCCGCCGCAAGCGCATCCTCCAGGATGGGGTGGCGCGCAGCGACCAGGCGCAGCCGCCCGTCCTCCGCGAAGACCGGCCGCGAGCAGTTGTGCGCCCGCGCGTACCTGGCCGCCGCGCGCGACAGGTCGAACTGCACCAGCGCCTCGGCCGTCTGCCTCAAGGCCGGCAGGTGCGACCGCACGCCGCGAGTCAGTTCACGCAGGATGCGCTGCACCTCGCGCTCTTCGTCGGACGCCAGCGACCGCAACTCGTTCCCCGCCTGCACGGCGAACTGCGGCTCGATGAACGCCGTGTGCCCCGTGTCGCTGCGGTCGTGGATGATGCCGGGAACCTCGCCCGACTGCGCCGCCAGCACGGGGATGACGTACCGCCCGTTCCGCAGGGTAACGTAGTCGCCCGTCAGCAGCGGCTTCACCTGGGCGTTCTGGAGCAGCCGCTCCAGGCGCCGGCGGATGCGGTCCTGAAGTTCGCGGACCTCGCGGCGGATGCGGCTGAGGTCGCCGCTGGCGTCGTCGGCAACCGTGCCGTCGGGCGCGAGCGCCTTCTCGATGGCCGCCAGCAGGTCCGGCTCGGGCGCGAGGTCCATCGAGAGTTTCCACAGAGAGGGCGCCTCGCCTCGGAGGCGCTTGAAGGTGCGCTGAAGGTCGCGCGCGTTGCGAAGCACGGCCGCCACCGTCCCGAGTTCCGCCGGCGCAAGGGCCGAGTCCTCGATGGCCGCGCGGTCGAAAAGCGCCGCCGGGTCCTCGAACCGCTCGACCGAAAAATCGTGCCCGGCCGCCAGGATGGCCATCGCCTCGCCGATGCGGTCGGCCCGCGTGCGGATGGCCTCGCGGTCCGTAAGCGGCACGAGCGCCCGCGCCGCGGCCGCGCCCAGCCCGAGCATGCACCCGGCCGCAATGCGGTCCAGGACCTTGCCGAACTCCAGCCGCTCCAGCGTGTGTGCGTCCATGCAGGTCAACCCGCCGGGCAAGCCCGGCGGCTAAACGTTAGCCCCCGCGCATCCGCCGTGTATAATACGCCGGCCGCACTTGCGGGCAATGCGATTTTCCGCGGGTGCGGCCCGGCGGGCACAGTAAGAGGGAACCGCGATGCGCAGAGTCATTCTGCTTCTGGCGGCGCTGGCGGCCTGTGCCGCGTGGGCCGCCCCGGCCGCCGCGCAGGCCGCGCCGCCGGCGACGCCTGCCGCCCCCGCGCCGCCGACCCCGCCGGCTGCCCACGCCGCGCCGGCCGCGCCATCGGCGCCCACCGCGCCGCCCCCTGCGGCGG